>JARVCM010000007.1 GCA_029976705.1 Mollicutes bacterium | reverse complement strand
GATATTTTGCTGGAGTTAAGACGTTTAGTTGGTGATTCAATTACTATTGATGGAGTTAATTATAATATTACTCAAATTAAAAACTACAAAGGTCATTTAGACGAAACCTTTCAACTACCGCTTCAAGGTGATCAACTTTTAGAAAAATTAGTACAAAATAACGTGGCTTTTGTCAAAATCAAAACAGCAATTCTTAAAGCGGTTTTATATGACGAACTTAAAGGTAATTTAGATATTTTGCTGAAGTTAAGACGTTTAGTTGGTGATTCAATTACTATTGATGGAGTTAATTATAATATTACTCAAATTAAAAACTACAAAGGTCATTTAGACGAAACCTTTCAACTACCACGTCAAGGTGATCAACTTTTAGAAAAATTAGTTAAAGACAAGATTACTTTTTCTCAGATCAAAAACGCTGTTAACACTTTAAAAAATAAACAAAAGATGTTGTTTGAAAATTTTCAAAAAAAAGATAGTATTTTAACTATGTTGACCAAACTCAACAAAAATGAACTTACAATTGATGGTGAAGTTTTTTCTTTCAAGGCGTTGTTAGCAATTAAAGATTGAAATAAAGACTTATCAACCGCCGCTAAAAAAGAATTAATAACCCTTTACAAATTAATCAACGATAAAGATAAACTGCAAAAAATTGAAAAAGCGATTGATAAGTTGAAGGTTTCTGATAAAAAAACAAGCGGTTTATCTAGAGATGCTAAAATTGGCATCGCTATTGGTGTCAGTGTTTTTGTTTTGCTGTCTGTGGGATTAGGGTTTTTTTATTGAAACAAGCAAAAACAATCAAAATCTACCTAAAAATAAACAAATAAAAATAATTTTTAATAATTTGTATAGTAAAAGAAATCTTTTTTAAAATTTTTCTTTTTAAAGATAATGCCTCAATAAAAAAGTCTTAAGAACAAGAAATTAATAATTAAATTTTTTTTGTAGAGAGGTTTGCGCTTTAAAACTAAAAATAGTTATTAAGATTAATGAAGATACATTTTTTTGTTAAAGACAAATCTGTTAAAATTGGAAAAATTTTTCAAAATTATCAAATTACTAAATTATTAACATATCTTGTTGAAACAATGAAAATGTTAAGAATTTGATGCCAAAAAATTTAGAACTAAAAATATACTTCTTGTTGAATAAAAAAATCTTATGTTGTGGATATGTTATCAAAAACAATAAATCCTAAAGTATTAATATTAGAATTGGACATAATTAAAGTAAAGGAGACTTTTTTGTTATTTACAATTATGTCAGAAAATCAATTAAAAAATTTATGATAATTTTTTTAATAATAAAAGATAGAATGAAAGTATTCTAATTTATATTTACAAAATGAAAAAAAATTTTATTAGTTTTTGATGTTACAAAAACTTCAACAAAAAAATTCAAGTCAATGTAAAAATTTGTTTTACTGTTGTTAAGGTTTTCTTTTTCTTTGTTTTTTTGATTGTTATTTTGTTAACAAATCATAATTTTTTTCCTTTTCAAGCGCATAAAATAAAAAGTAATTCTCATCACCCGGTTATTTATCAAGAAGATTTTAATGTTAAAAAACCTTCTAACAAAAATAATAGTGATTTATATTGGGCTAAAGTATCTATTCATGAAGCCGGACATATTTTGTTTGGGCTTATTTATCCAAAAGCTTTGGATTTTAAACGAGCGTGAATAGATATGAAAAGAGTTCGTCATATTGCTGATGGAGTGACTGAAGTAGACACAAACGAAAAAAGAGACCCGGTATTTAAAGGTAATTATTTAAAAATTGCTGAAAATTTTGAAATTTTTTATAAAGAATTACTTTTAAGTGTGGGCGGTCATGCTGCGGAAATGCTTTTTTTTGGTAAAGATGATAAATGAAAATGAAATAATAATCCAACACCTTTCAAACCAAGATATACAACAGCAGATCAAATGGCCGGAATTGTTATAATGACTAAATTGTGAAGAATAAATAATAAAAGTATTATTGAAAGAAAGTTACCAACTTTTGCCGATGTTATAAAAGAAGCAAAAGAAATTATGTCAAATCCTCAGCATATTAAAACTGTTTTACTATTGGCACAAGCAATATTTGTTTTAGAAGAAGTAAATAAAGAAGATGCTCTTTGAATTTATAAAAATCATCAATTACCTTCCAAAGTAAAAAACCAGCAAAAACGAAACGCTATCTGGCAAAAATTACAACAAAATATGTTTCTTCCTTTTATCACTCAAAAGGTTGTTAAAAGTAATGAAATGGAAATGCTATTTCAAACATTAAAGCAAAAATTATTTAATTTTGCTTTATTTCATGATATTAAATTAAAAATCAATGAACGAAGTTATTTATTTTGATATCTTTTTGAAGAAAGGAACAAGAAGTCAATTGGTAATTTATCAACTAAAGCGATTAAAGAATTGAACGTTTTACTTAAAAATTTAATTACTTTTGAAGATATTAAAGTTATTTTAGATGAAATCATCCACAACAAAAAAAATCAATTGCTGCAGGAATTCAAAAAACCTGGAATGCAAAAAAATATTTTGGATAAAATGCAAAAATTAGGTGTTGATAAATTATTTCTTAAAAACAAGAATTATAGTTTTTTGGCGTTAAAGAAAGTTATTTTTAACAAAATAAATATAGTTAGTGATATTAAAGATGCTAATGCGCAACTTGAATTTCTCGCATTAACTAAAAATAATATCTCTATTTTGGAAATCTTGAATGCGCTTCAAACAACAATTAATGATTTGAACAAATTAATTAGTAATTTACAAACAGATTTTTTTCAAAATTTCATTTTAGATGAAATGATAAATTTTGATATTTCAGCAATTATTATTAATAATAAAAAATATTCAGTTAATGCTTTGAGACAATTTGATTTTAAAATAATCAATAATTTTTCTGACTTGCCAAAAAAAGATAATAATTTAAGAAGAGAATTAGTCACTTTTGTACAAGATAAAATTGATATTGGCAAAATTTTCACTAATATGGAAACCGCCAAAAGAAAAAGTTTATTTCAAGGTTTTCAAAAAACAGAAAATAAAAAAACAATTTTAGAGTCAATGGTGCGTTTGAAAATATATTGACTTCTATTTGATGGTTTTTATTACAGCGTTAATGCCCTAAAAACATTTGATTTTATGAATGTCAATAAATTTAATAATATAAAAAACTCTGATGTTAAACTAGAAATTAGTAGTTTGGCATTGGGTGGGATTACTATGCAAAAAATTAAAAATATTGTTAATGAAATGATATTATTTGCTAGATCAAAAGGGTAGTAAACACAAAAAAATGAATGAATTTAACTTTGTCATAAAAAAAGTGATTGTTGAGAAACATCCTTTTAATTTGATTAAAGTTTCTATATTAATTCAACAAACAAAATTTATCTTGAAAGATAGATAGAAATTATTTTTCATTTGAAATCAATTTAGAAAACAAAATGCTTCCAACCTAGTTAATTTTAATTCAAAATCTTCTAAAAATCAACGTAAAAGAGGGTCGGGTTTAAAATTTTTAGAATTTATAATCAAATTAAAAAAACAGAATCAAGGTAAGTGAAAACAAAGCAACAATTTCTGAATATTTACAGAATGTTTGAATTTCAAAACAATAAAAACAATAAAAAATCATTGATTACGAGAATTTTGCTACTTTGAAGATTAATTTATTTTTTGCTTTTAATGAATATAATTAGATGGTATAAAACTTATTTGTTTGAAAAAACATTTATTATAAATTTGAAAATTTTTTAACAAAAAACAAAAATAAATAAAGTAATAGAGAGTGGGAATGAAAGTTTGTTAATTGCTAAATCATCAGGAAAATTCATTTTGACAGAATTAAAAAAAACACGAATTACAAAAAGATTATCTTGCTGATTTAAAGACATACAAAGTTACCACCCTAGAAGGTCAAAATATTGAGGCTGTGATTAACGAATTAACAACGAAAAAGTATGCCGAAATTACTGATGCCAAAGTCAAAGACGAATTGTTAAAAATTAGTAAGATTTCCGACTGAGCAACAAAATTACAAACATTGATTAATGATGCTAAAGCAAAAGAAGTTTGAACAAAATTACAAAAAGATTATCTTGCAGATTTAAAAAAATATCAAATCACCACCCTAGAAGGTCAAGATATTGAGGCTGTGATTAACGAATTACCAACAAAAAAATATGCCGAAATTACTGACCCCAAAGTCAAAGACGAATTGTTAAGAATTAGTGAGATTTCCGACTGAGAAAAGAAATTAAAACAAACCATTCAACACGCTATTTTTCAAGACACTATTTTATTACTCATGCGCGACGGAGAACTTGATAGACGAATTGACAAATAAAAGTTATGTGTAAATTGCTTTAAACCAACTAAAAAATCAACTTTTTGTAATTAGTCAAATCCCAAATTGAAAAAACAAATTACAAACATTGATTAAATAATATTTAACTTACCAAAATTTAAACAAAGTTGTAAAAAAATTTATTTTATTGATTTGATGAACTTATTAAATTACAATTTTGACAGATAACTAATATTAGTGTTTTTGTTTTAGAAATAATTAAAAAAGTTATTAAAAATCAAAAATACTGATAATACAAATAGAGCAATTACAATTATGTCTGGTGATATTTTAATTACAATTTCAACTTATATAATTATTTTAACAACTATTCTGATATGCTGAGCCAAAAAACATTGTTTAATGAAAAAATGGTAAGATTTAAATTGTTAAAAGTAATGATAAACTTGATTTTTTAAACCTTGAAGCAAATTTTGAATTAAGAGGAAATATGTAATCAAATATAAAAAAAAGTTATTTAAAATTAGTAAATAGTGGTAAAGAAATTGAAAGAATTGAGACATTGGTTGGTGAAGGTTTTGGTTTTTAAAGTGTTTTTTTTCAATCAATAAGTGATAACTTTATTCAAAGTTTAGGCAATGTGATTCTTGTTTCGTTTTATTTAGCAATTTTTTTACTGTGATTTCTTTTTTTTAGAATTGACGGTAACTTAATTTTGAAAAAATACATAGAATTTTAGCATTTACAAAAGTTTATTGATTGATTTTTTACTTCATTTATGAAGTCGTTTTATTTTTCAAGGTGATGAAGTGTTAATGAATCATAATGGTTCGCTAGTATGTTAATCTCTTGTTATTACTCTCTCTAATTATATGGCAGTGTACAATAAAAATAAATGGGAAGATTTATTAAATTAGTAATCATAATTTACATTATAAATTAGGGAATGGTTATTTTTATGTTTGATTGTTTCAATGCTTTTGTTTGTTTTTGTTTTTGTTGTTGAAATTATTTAAAAAGTAGAAGATCTGAAAAAAATTAATACTTTTTAGTGAACAATTTGAGTTCGGTTTTATTATTTCTTTATTTTTTTTGTCTTTTGCTGAAAATTTTTATACAATCAAAAATAGCTGTAAATTTACAATTAGTATCTAAAAACAACAAAATAATTCAATATTTTTTGAAAATTATTAAAATAATTGTTAACCAAAAAAGATATTCAATCGTTTTTATTTAAAGAAAAATTAAATATTGAATCTTATTAATTTTTAATGATGTAAAAATAAAAATTATTTATTTAGATATTGATAGTGTTGATCGGCATTATAATTTTAGTTAATGAACGCGTATCAATAATTACACCATCTTATATTAATGATTATAAAGATTTCAGATAAATTGTCAAAATAGAGCAAATGGTAAAGAATTTAATGTTAGTGTTAATAGTGTTTTTGGAATTGATATTTATTGTAAAAGATGTTATATTTACGAATTCAAAAATTATTATGTTTGTTGTAATATCAAAAATTTTTAAAGTCTTATTTACGATCGCGTTTGAAGTTAATTTATGGTTATGTTGAAAAAAATACTTTTTTAAATCGCTGAAGATAATCTTTTTTGTTATCTAGGATTTTGGCAATGCTTTTTAATGTTCGTGATACATAATCTTATTTAAATTGATAAGGTAAAAATATTTTCGTATTGAATAATTGGTTTGATTAAATTATTGTATATGAAGATAACTCTAAACATTTTTTATTTCAGGGATTATTATAATCCTGATAAAGTCGTCAAAGTTTGTGCTTGCATTATGTTAATTTAAGTAAAGTTGCATTTGAAAAAAAATTAAAAGATTTGGCAGCGTACGAAACGATTATACTTTGAAATAAATAATCAATTTGATGAATGAATGTGGAACAATTAACATTATTCAATTGATAAAAAAATAAGTAAATTTAGCATTAAATATCATTTTGTTTAACCATTTATACCTTTTAATTAGTTCCACAGTTGTAAGGTACAATCAACGTGAAATAAAATTTTTGTTTTAATTATAAAAGATTCAAATTGGTTATATTTTCTTAAATAATGTTGTTATTTACCTTTTTTTAAAATTAGGAACAAAGTTGTCAAAAAATTTTTATCAATTATTGAAGAAAAACATAAGTTGAATAATACTATGATATTGAAATATTTTTATAATAGAATCATATTAGGTTTTTTATGTGCTCTTCTTTTTACAAATCTAAATTGTTTTTCTGTTTCATTTTATTTGTGATATTTTTAATGTGAGGACAATGATTTTTTGCTCCTTTTTTCAAAAGTTTTGATCATCAAATGGTTCCAGTTGTTTGGCAAAAATTAAAAACGAATGATGAAGCAGTCAAGATAGCGCGTATCAAGAGAGAGACCGAAGAACAACGGTCAAAAGATTTTGTTTAATGCTTTGAAAAGCGAAACAAATCAGAAAACGTTGAAAAATCTTAAAGCATTAACAACCAACAAAATCACTATTAGCGGTGGTCATTACAACGTTGGAAACTTGAAAGCTTTAAATCTTTCTGCTTTACCACTTTTTGCTGGATTTAATGATAATGTTAAAACCGAACTCAAAGCAATAGTAGCAGATGGACTTATTTTTAAAACCTTACAAACAGCAGTTCAAACGAAGAAAGATGCCCAAGACCTGAATGAAAAAGTGAAACTTTTGTTTAATACTTTGAAAGACGAAATAAACCAGACAACATTCCAAAACCTCAAGACATTAAATGCTAAGAAAATCACAATTAATAAGACAGAATATATCATTGCTAATTTAAAGAGATTAGATTTTGTTATTGTTGATCTTTTTAATAAGTTGAACGATGTTCTTGTTAAAAATGAACTGTATGCTTTGGTAACGAACAATGTTAATTTTGTTGTTTTACAAACGGACATTAATCAACAAAAACAAGTTGAAAATAAAGCTGAAATCTTATTTAAGGCTTTGAAAGACGAAAACAATCGTTTAATTTTAGAAAGATTAAAAGTTTTGAAAGTAACAAAATTAATTCTTTAAACATTACTAATTTAAATAAGTTGGATACAAATGATGTTTTTACTAATGCCCCCCCCAAAATATCAAATTAGAATTTATTAATTTAGCAAAAAACAACGTTACTTTTTTTAAAATAAAAAAAGTAATTAACAAACAAACTTTATATGAAGATCTACGTAGTTCATCAGGATTAGAAGTTTTAAAAAATTTACGAAAATTAAAAATAAATCAAATTAAAATTGATAATATTAGTTATGAGATCACTAAAATTAAAAATTTTTGAAGCTATTTTTGATGAAACTTTTCAATTACCAACTGAAGGAGAAGCGCTTTTAGATAAATTAGTACAAAACGGCGTTACTTTTACTAAAATTAAAGTTACTATTAATAATCTACGTAATAAAGAAAAAATATTATTAAAAAATTTTCAAAAAGAAAATAGTATTCTTAATAAATTGAAAAAACTTAACAAAACTGAACTCACAATTGATGGAGAAGTTTTTTCTTTTAAGGTATTATTAGCGATTAAAAATTGAAATAAAGACCTACCTACTACTGCTAAAAAAGAATTAATTAATCTTTACAAATTGATCAATGATAAAGATAAACTGCAAAAAATTGAAAAAGCGATTGATAAGTTACAAGTTTCTGACAAAAAAACAAGTAGTTTATCTAGTGGTTTTAAAATCGGCATTGGCATTGGTGTTATAGTGTTTTGGCGTTATTGTTTGTGGGATTAGGATTTTTTTATTGAAAAAAAACAAAAAAACATCTCAAAAAATGTTAATTAATCATTTATCTTATGCTTCAAATATAAAGACGAAATAAAAAAAAAGTGGTATTTTTCTGTTAATCAAATTTTTTATGTTGACAAAAATCAAAAAAAAATGTTCAAAATTGAATTTACTCTTCTTGCGATCGTTGTTTTTCTAAATTTAGAAAAAATTTAAAAATTTCCAACGAAAATGTTACAATTTGACAAACCAACATTTTGATTTTTTATATCATTATAGTATTATTAATGGAATTTCTGTTTTTTAATTTTAAAAATAAACTTAATTTACGTTGGTTTCAATTGTCTAAAATTTTGTATATTAATTCTCTTGGTAATAGTGAATGTCTGTTTGCTTGATTGCAAATAAAAGTTTAATTGTTAATTTAGAATTTATTATTACTTAATAATATTTTTAGTGATTGTTTTGTTGAACCGAAATTTTATGATAAAAATATTTTTACCAGAAATGTCCGATGTAATCAATGTGTAAAAAGAAATTAATAAGATGAATATTTTTTACGATTTTTATACGTTATAAATTTTCATTAATTTAATATTTTATTCAAGCAAAAAAACACAAAATTTATTGATTAAAATTATCAATAAATTGAATAATGTATGTAAAAACTTAATTTACTTAGTATAACTAGATTTAAAATGATTTTTTAAATTTTATTATGTTTTCAATGCTTTTGCAATTCTAGCTTATCTTTTTTGTAATGACTTAATTTTTTCTCAGCACTAAAATCTTCGTTACGATTAGTTGTCTCTTGTGTTTTGATCGTTTCTATCTTGTGGTGTTTATTACGATGTAATTCT
>JARVCM010000006.1 GCA_029976705.1 Mollicutes bacterium | reverse complement strand
ATCATATTCAAAATAATTTTAATGAAGGTTTTGGTGGAGATGCAAATATTATGATTAAAATAAATGAAATGATAAAACAACTCAAAAATTACGAACATTGAAAATGAAAATGAAAAAGAAGGAGAGAGGTTTTTTTATTTCACATAAAAATATATAATTATGTATATTTATTATTAACAAACATTATCTTAATAATGGTTCTTATAGCAAAACAATAAAACTTTTTTTATTTAATTGTTAAAAAATATTTAAAAATTGATTAGAAAAAATTTTTGATATTAAAAATGAAAATGAAAAATAATATTTTTTACATCTTTTATTTATTATTAAAAAATAATTATTTATTAAATTTAACGTAAATAAACTTTTTTTTCTCAATCAAAAATTCGCGAAGGTTGTTGACTTAAAGCGCTTAAAGGAACAATAAAATCTACTTGATTAGCAAAAGGTAATAATAATTTCAAAGTATTAAGGGGTTTATTACCACTAATGTTACAACTAGTAACTACAAGTGGTCCGGTTTTTAAAATAATATTACGCAATCATTCTCAATGCACTAAACGAATAGCGATGGTTTTTTTATCTAAAAAAGGGTTTTTATTAAGTGAAAAACTATTTTTTACTGTAAATTCATAAATAACTGTTGTTGGTTGTTGACAATTGTCTAAATATGTTTCAACATCTTTGCTAACATGAATCAATTGTTTAAGTTGAGTCAAAGAAGCAACTAAAAGCGGTATTTTTTTATCACGAGAACGTTTTTTAATTTGAAATATTCGAACAATTCCTTCATGATTATTCAATAAAGTAGCAAAACCGTAAATAGTATCTGTAGGAATAATACCTATTTTGTTTTGTAACAAGAAAGAGCAAATTTTTTGCGAAGAAGAAATCAACATTATTAAAACAATTAATTAATTATTTTACCAAGTATAAAAAAATAAAATTATCCATTTTTTAATTTTTTATTAGTTAAGAAAAATAACAATACCGATAATGACATGAATAGATAAAGTTAAATTTAATGAAACAGCCTTTTTGTCAACAACAAAATGATTGAGATTGTTCCTTAGCTTGTGTATATATGCTTTTTCAATATTATCACAATGGTAAAATCACTTATTTTCAATTTATTCAAAAACATAATTTTTTTCAAGATCTTAATTTATTACAAATACAAAAAATTGCTGATGAATATGGTGTTTTTCTAAGTTCATATTTAGTTAAATGACATGATTTTTCACAAACATCTTTAACTAAACCTTTGATTTGTCAAGTAAAACAAAATAATAAATTTCATTTTATAATTATTTATGAAAAAAAGAAAAACGTTTATTTAATTGCTGATCCTGGACAAAATAATTTGACTTGAATAAACATTAATGATTTAAAAATGATTTATACAGGAATTGTTTTGCGCAGCGAAAAAACAATTTGATTAGAAAAAAAGGAGAATAATCACAAAAATTCATTAATTTTTTGAAACAATTTATTCTTTCCCTTAATCATCATCACTTTAATAAGTATTTTTATTACTGGGTGTACCATTTTCGGTCAATTTCTCATTAAAATGATTATTGATGATGTTTTAGTAAAGCGCCTTCCACAATTACTTGTTGCAATTTTATTAGGTTTTATTATTTTATTTTTACAAAAATTAATTTTAAAATTTTTATTCAATTTAGCAGTCTGTAAGGTGGAAATAAATTTTAAAAAAAAATGAAACTTAAAATTTTTAAATCGTTTACAAAATTTAAGTTTTGTTGATTATCAAAAATATAAAACTAGTAATATTTTACAAAATTATTATTATTTTAACGAGATTTTGCACTTTTATTTTCCTTTAAGTTTACAAATCATACAAGCGTTTTTAATGATTGTTGTTTCTTTGAGTATTATTATGATTTTTAATATTCAAATTGTATTGCCAATTCTTTTTTTGCTCGCTTTATTTCTTTTGTTTTATTCTTTAATGTGTCCGTGAATTCGTCAACACGATAAAGTTGTTTTACAAACAGAAAAAAAATGACAAAGTGATTTTTTAAATTTTTGCAAAAATTATCTTAGTTATAAAAATCGCAACCTTATCGCTTTAAATAATCATTATTTACTAAATAATATTAATCAGCAATTCCAATTGTTTCACAAAAAAAATTATTTAATCAATTTACAATTAATTGTCAATGAACTTTTTGCAGCCTTAAAAACAATAATCGTAAGTTATTTATTACTCGGAAACAAAAATGTTTTTTTATTAAATCCTGGCACTTTTATTTTTCTTTTTGCTTTAATCAACAACATCATCGTTCAAAGTCAAGTTCTTTTTCAAAATATTTGATATGCAACAAAAATAAGTAATTTAAAATCACGAGTATATCCGTTTTTATTTGTTTTAAATAAACAAAGACAAACAATACCTAGTTTATCCATTCAAAACATTAAACTACAACAATGCAATATTAGTTTAAATAGTTTGCATAATTTATGAAAAGAAAATTTAACACTTTCTATCAAAAATACATTAGTAGTTTATGGATCGTCTGGATCTGGAAAAACCATTTTTTTACAAATATTAAGTAATTATTGAAAAGAATATAAAGGGCAAATCATTATTAATCAACAAAAATTACAAATGATTAACGTCGAATCTTATCAAAATGAAATATATTTATTAGAGTCTTATGCTCCAATTGAAAACGGCACTGTTTTTAAAAATATCACAACCTATCAAAAACAAAGCAATGTTTTAAAAATTTGAAAAGAAAATAATTTGGATTATTTTCTTAATCTAGTTCAATTAAGCGCCGGAAGTGAAATTACTAACGAAACAATTAGTAGTGGTCAACGACAAATAATTAATTTTTTAGCACTATTTTTTCGTTCTGAATCATTAATTTTACTTGATGAAAGTTTAAACTCTATTCCTTTAAATTGAAAGGCGCCGTTATTAAAAAAATTACTTCTTTATCAAAAAAACAAAATCTTTTGTTACGCTACTCACGACCCAAAAATAGCTCATTTATTTAATCAAAAAATAATTTTAACAAATGATCAATCTCAAAATTAATTTAAGTTTATATTTTGTTATTAGTTTAATAAGCATTTTCTTTACTTTTTTTATATTAAATTTAATTAAAAAAAATAATTATGTGTTGACAACTTTGCAAGTGAAAAATATTAAAAAAATTAATGAATTTGGTGAGCCTAATAGTTGCAAAATAATTATTAATTGACAAAAACAAGCAATTAATATTGAACAAGCAATTAAAAAAATTCAAAGCATTAAAAGCATTGACCAAAAATTACACATCAATCTAAATAAATATCCTCTGAGTTGAGAAAAATTCAATCAAATTGATATCAATGATTTTGATAATAATTGCAAATGACTTATAAAACCAGTAGTATTAGAAATGGAAACAACAACTATTTGAAATCATTTAATAAAACAAATAATTAATTTTTAATTTACTTAATTTTAAAAGTTAAAAAATTATTCAAAATAGTCAGAAATTATATTTTAAATAATGTAATAATATAAAGATGTTAAGCAAAACTTCCTGAAGAATTTCAGGAAATTGTATATTTCCTCCTAAAAAATATAAATTTTATTAAGATAAATTAATTTAATCAAAATATATTTTGATTAAAATAAAATTAAAAAAATTGTTAAAATTTTATAAAAAGACAATATAACGTTTTATTTTGTAAAAATTTAAAAATTTGTTAAAATATCAAGTATAAAATTTGCGCTTGTGGCTCAATTGGATAGAGCGTCTGACTACGGATCAGGAGAGTGAGGGTTCGACTCCTTCCAAGCGTGCCATTTTATTTTTTAACAACAATTTAAAGATAAAAAATTATTATTTTTTAAATTTCAAATATAATGTTCTGTTTAAATTAATGAATAATTTTTATTCCCAAGAAAAAGTTTTTTTTCAAAAAGCAAAAAAAAATATTGAAAAATATACAAATATTGTTATTCTTGGACATATAAATCCTGACGGAGATTGTATCGGTAGTCAAACCGCACTTTATTACGCAATCAAGGCAAAATATCCTAATAAAAAAATTTATTTTCCTTTTGCCGAAACAGAATATTCAAAATTTTTATTACCTCAAAATTATCAAAATGAAATAAATCCGACAATTTTTAAAAATTCTTTAGTTATTGTTGTTGATTTTCATGAAAAAAAACGTTTAAATAATTTAAAAATTCCCAAAGATAATTTTGTCATTGTTATTGATCATCATCCTGAAATAAGTAGAGATCTAGGTGATTTAGTTTGAATTGATAAAAGCAGTATGGCGTGTTGTGAAATGATTTATTTTTTTTTAAAAGCGCTTCAATTTCCAATTAACAGCGACGTTGCTACAGCGCTTATGTTGGGAATAATTACTGATTCAGGTAATTTTACTCATACTAATACAAAAACAACGACATTTATTGCGGCTGCAGAATTAATGCAAACAGGAGTAAACTTACAAACAATACATAAAAACTTAAATTCTCAACCACTAATAAATTTAAAATTACATTCTTATTATTTACAAAATTTTGTAAAAAAAGAAAATTTAATTTATTTTACTTTTTGTCCAAATGATATTAAAAAAATTCCCTTAATAACAACAATAAAAGAACCTTTTAGTTCAACAAAAAACATTCCTAAAAATCTTAAAAACATTAATGTTTGAGCAAATTTTATTCAAATCAACAAACAAGAAGCAATCAAATGTTCACTGCGCAGTATTGAAGAAATTGATGTTTCAGTAATAGCTAGAAAATATGGTGGCGGTGGTCATAAAAATGCTGCGGGCATAACTTTAAAAAATTGAAAAACGATTGATAAAGTAATCAAAGATTTAAAGTTCATTAGTAAGATAATTTAATTAATATTATTTAATTCAATTTAAAAAATAATTTAAAAAATTTTTATTTTTCAAAAAAAACAATATTTTCATTAATTGTTTGATAAAATGGCAATTAGATTGTTTTATTTATATGAAAAAAATAAAAATTTTAAAATTATTTTTATTTTTCTGTTTAATTTTAAGTGGAAATTTAAAATTATTTTATCAAAATTCTACTAATTATTTTAATTCTATAAAAATTGATAATAAAACTTTTCTATCTTCACTTCATAAAGACACAAAACCTTTATTTCAAGCAGATTCTGCTTTTTGAACAAAAACAGCAATTCATGAGGCAGCTCATGGTTTATTTGCTCTAATATATCCTAAAAAAGAACCTTATCCGGAATTTGTTAACAACAAAAATGAAAAAGAACCAGCAATTGATTTTGAAAGTTTATCTTTAGATATTGATCCAAACATTTCTTGAAACGGAACAGCACTAATAACAAAAAATCTTCAAAAACCAGAAATAAATTCTCGCGAGAATTTTTTTATTTATCATTGATGAGCGCTCATGCTAGTTTCGGGATATATTGGAGTAGAAGTTTTTACCGGCAAAATAGAGTCAGGAAACGATAATATAAAAGTATTAGGATCGTTCGTTATGCTCGCTCAATTACAAAAAAAACACGAAATAAAAGACAAAATTATAAATTGAGAGAACAATAATTTAGAAAAAGGAATGATTTTAGGAATTCGACAAACAGCAAAGAAAATTATATCAAAACCACAACATTTAAAAACAATTCTCTTACTTGCTAAGGCATTATTTATTGTCAAAAAACTGAAAAAGAAGGATATGTTGTACATTTATAAAAACCATAAACTTCCGCCTAAGATATTAGAAGAGAAAAAGAAAATGACTAGTAAAATCAAATTTGATGAAAATATTATTCTTCCTGAAATCAAAACCTTAATTCAAAAAGCTAATCAATTAGAGATACTATTTCAAAAATTTAAAAACGCCTCAACCCCTAATATTTCTCTTGATCAAAATAAATTTCCATCTTCTCAATTCACAATTTTGCTTAAAGAAAAACACAAAACAAGTATTGGTAATTTATCAGATGAAGCGATAAGTGAATTAAAAACTTTGCAAAACGATCTAGATAAAAATAACAAAAAAAATAAAAATACATCTAATAAAAAGATAATTATTGGTCTAAGTGTATCTTTTGGTATTGTTTTTATATTAATTGGTTTAATTATTATTAGACGTTACTTTGTTTCAAAAAAGAAAAAAAAACAAATTAATCAAAAACCACAAACATAAAATATTAAATAAAAAACCAGCAAGGAAAACAAATTTTGTATTTAATGAAAAAAATAACATATTTTATTTTAGAAATTGAACCCAACGATAACGCCATAAAAATATTTAAAAAACATCCAAATTCATTAATTTCACAATTAGATAACAAATTTTATTTTAAATCTCATTTTAAGACTCAAAAAGAAGAAATAGATTTTTCTTGTCAAAAAATAAAAATGGATGAAGAATTATTTGAAAGATTAAAAAAACTTTTAAATGAATCGTTGATTGAAGTTAAAAATATATCTAAAGAAAGTATTAAACCAGAAAAAATAAAAGGTAGCTTACATGGATCAATTTATAGTGTTGTATATAAATATTCTAATTATAAAAAAGAAGATAAAAAAGATGTTTTTGATTTTACTACTAATATTTTCGTTTCAATGTTAACAGGACATTATTTATGAAATGGAAATAAAAGAGTTGCTTTAGTTTTCTTATGATCTATTCTTTGAGAATTAGGTTATTATTTAAAATGAACAAAAGGTTTTTTTGTAAATTATTCAGTTCATAAATCAATACTGGAACATTTTGTTATAACTCTGGAAAAAAATAAAATTATTGGAAAACAAGAAATTAAAAAGTGATTAATTCAAAATGTTATAATTGGATTAAATTGAAGAAAAAATATATAATGTTAACGAAATGAAAATTAAAAAATTAGTAAAAAAAACAAAAGATTTTAAGGTACCAATAAGTAATGGATATGTGTTTGATTTAAAATATTCCATAAAATCTATAAAAACAGAATTACATCATCCAGATAATAAAAATTTTATTAAATACATCAAATATTTGGCAGACAAATAAAAACTATTTCTTAAATTATTTGTAAAATTTATTAAATTATTATGTTTTTAATTTTTTTCTTGTTGAAAATCTTTTAAAGAAAATAAATTAACTGTATTTTTAATATCTTTTCAAGTGTTTTGGTGTGATTTTCAATAAAGGCCATCACTAATTCAAATAAATTTAGATTTATTTGAATTAGTCAGTTTATTAATTGATTGATCTATATTTTGATATTGTTTAATGGTTGTATCAATTTTAGAACCGCGACTGTTGTAATAATTACACTCTATAACAAATAACCTTTGCTTTATTGTATAAATAAAATCAAATCTTTTTTTCTTTATTTCTCTTCATAACAATGGATATTTATCTTTTTTGGGGAAAAAATCAATATCTTTAAAATTAAATATATTATTTTTATGATTAAAAATAAAATCAAGTGTTTTTTGCTTAACAAAATAATCAATAACGTGATTTTTCTGTTTTTCTATTAAAATTTTTTCAACTTCTTTTTCCATTAATTTACCTGAGCGATTTTTGCGCGCATTACTATCTAACCCTACGGTAACTCCTAACAAATAATCATACACATCGGTAATTTTGCTTTCCACAAATAAATTTACTATTCCTATTTTCTCTATAAAAGCAAAAATAACTTCTAATTCTTGATCGGCAATCATTTCGTAATTAGAAATATCCCAAATTTTTAACATTATGTCTTTATGTTTAGCATTTATTTTTTCTTCCAATTTTACTGCAAACATCAAACAAATTAAAACTAAAAATTTAATGTTTTTTTTAATCAGTATAAAAAAACGTATTTTAAAATTACTAGCACCGATTAAAGTATTAAGTTCTTTAATTTCTCAGCAATAGGCATTTAATATTTTTTTACATACCGATAAATCAGTATATCAAAGTGGGTTTTGAATAATATTTTTAAATTCACTTTCAATTATGTTGTTTTCTTTAAAATTAGTAATAATTAATTCTTCAACCGCTTGCCTTTCTAACCCCTTACAATTAATCATACGTTTTGCCAATACTGATTCAATATGATAATTTTTATAAAGAGTTTGAATTTTGTCAGTTTTATGATTCGATAAAATCATCAATACATTTTTTTGATCTAATGATCCAAAACATTTGGCCAATCTGATTTGACTATTAAATAAAAATTTGTTTTTTGTATAAGCCACAAAACTAGTTTTTTTTAACACATCATAAGGCGGATCAAAATAAATTAGATCTTTGGGCATTGATTTTTTTAAAATTGTTTCAAAATCTCCACAATAAAACTTAATTTTATTTGTATTTAAAAAAATACTTATTGCCAACAAATTATCTTTATCAAAATTAAATTTCATTGATTTATTCCATGGTACATTAAATTTACCTTCAGAATTAACGCGATAAAGTCCATTAAAACATGTTTTGTTCAAAAAAATAAATAATGCCGCTTTTCTGATTAAAAGTGAATTATTTTTTTGTGATGATAATAAAACTTGATTATAATTTTCGCGATATCAATAATAATCTTGTTTTAAGGGAAAATTTCTTTGAAATGTTCCCAGCAATTTAATTAACTTTTGTGGATATTTTTGAATAATTTGTCACGTATTAATTAATTCAGCATTAGAATCGTTTAAAACCGCTTTTTTGGGCGCAAGCGCCAAAAACAATGCCCCCCCCCAAGGAAAGGTTCAAAATAATAGTTATTTTCAGTAAAAGATGAAGGTATCTTTTGCAAAAGATACTTTAAAAGTTGTGTTTTACCACCAACTCATTTAACAAAAGGCTTTAATCTATTTATTTTCAAATGATCTACGATCTTATCATTGAAATAAAAAAAGATCAAATTTAATTTGTTCCAAATCATAAAATTAATATTATAATTAAATTGATATTTATCGCAGGGTGGAGCAGTTGGTTAGCTTGTCAGGCTCATAATCTGAAGGTCGTTGGTTCGAGTCCAACCCCTGCAACCAATTAAATTAATAAAATTAAATAAATTTTTTGATTTTTCAAAGATTATTTCATAATTTAAATAAAAACAAGAAAAAAAAGAGAAAAAATATTGATATTATAATAATCATTGAATAATTTACTGGACCTGTAGTGTAACGGTCAACATGCCTCTCTGTCCAAGAGGAGATAGCGAGTTCGACTCTCGTCAGGTCCGCCATTAAATTTATTTTTCAAACATATGAAATTTGAAAGTAAATAATAATTTGTTTTTCAAAAATTAAATATAAAAAATAAATCAAAAGGTCAAACAATAATTAAAATGTCATTTTATTTTTAATTAAATGAAATATAATGTTAACTATTTAATATGATTAAAATAAAAAAAATACATTTATTAATTAAAAATATCTTACTTTTAATTTTGTTTTTAATTGTATTTTTATCTATAAACTCAAATTTTGTAATTAATAAACAAAAAATACAAGGAACAAAAGATTTATTTTCTAATGTTTCTACTCTAAAAACAAACCTTAAACAAAAAAAATCAAATTATAAAGATTCATCAAAATTATTTACCGACAAATGTAAGACTTATGAAGATGCTTGAACAAGAGTTGCCATTCACGAAGGCGGCCATGCATTGTTTTCGCTGATTTATCAAAATCAAACTGCAAACTCTTCATCAAAATATTGAGTCTCATCAATAACAATTGGACAAAAAGAAGGGAATATTTGAGGTCTAACGAAAGCGCTTTATCCAATAGACAAAACAAAAAACTTAAAGGCAATTTTAGGAGGTCATTTTGCGGAAATAATTTTTTTTGGCGAAGATAGCAATTGAAAATGCCCTGCAACAAAAGATAGTGATAAGTTTAAAGCCGAAGAATTAAAAAACAAAATACCTAATTTAAATATTGGAAAAATAGAAAAAGAAATTAAAGAAACCATTAATAAACCACGTAACATTAAAATTATTTTACTTTTAGCAGAAGCGTTGTTAATTTCAAAAGAATTAAATAAAGAAGAAGTTCTCTATATTTATAAGCGCGGAAGACTAACAGATAAAATAAGAAAACAAAAAAATGAAAATAATAAATTAAACGAAAAAAATATTAAAGAGGATATTTATGCAAAATTGACAAAATATGATGAGTTAGAAAAAATATATCAAAATTCAAAAACAATTTTAAATTTTGATATTTTACACAAAAACAAAGAATGAACCATCGACGAAGCAACCGTTTCATTTGATAACCTTATCAAAGAAAGAAAAGAAATATCTACCGGAAGTTTATCAGACGAAGCAATTGAAGAATTAAATTTTTTAAAAAAAACCAACATTAAAATTGAAAAAATTAAAACACAAATTGAAAAAGAAATGCAGAAAGAAAAATATTGACTTTTTCCTTTAGGAATTGTTACACCAATATTAATATCAATGATAATTGCTGGTTTTTTAATCAAAACTAGCAGAGACGAAAATAAAAAAGAAAATAATAGCAAAGATTAAAAATTTGAAATTACAAAAATAAAAATATTTTTAAGTTTTTTTTGTATTTGATACATCTTCAGAAAGAAAAACATCAATTGCTTTAATTTTTTCACCTGGTTCTAAATTAACTAATTTCACTCCACGCGCAGAACGACTTTTTGTAATTCGTGTTTTTTTTAATTCTGTCAAAATGAATTTTCCTGATGATTTAGCAATTAACAAACTTTCATTCCCATCTACAGCGACACTTGCCACTAAACTACGGTTAATGAATTTACCTTTAATTGCCAAATTACCCTTGGCACCACGATTAGTAATGCGATAATTGCTCAATAAAGTTAATTTTCCATTTCCATCACTGTTAATAGAAAGTAATTTTTGATCTTTAGAAGCAAAACTAGCACCAATTACTTTATCTTTTGGTTTGGATAACCTCGTTCCAATAACGCCTTGGGCAGTTCTTCCTAGATGTGGAATTTGTTTCACGTTGAAGTGCACAATTTTATTGTCTGATTTACCAATTACCACTTCCATATCGTTGTTGACCGGAAAAATAAAAGCTAATCAATCTTTTGGTTTTAATTTAATTGCTATTTTGCCAGAACGATTAATTAAAACAAAATTTTTCAAAGCCGTTCGTTTAACTAATCCTTTCCCAGTAACAAAAAAGAGAGATTGAGCATCTTTATAATCTCGTGAAACGCGAATAATACTTTCAATTTGTTCGGAGTTAGGATCAATTCGTATCAGGTTTTGCGCCGGTGTCCCTTTGGCGATACGACCTAAATCAGGCACTTTAAAAGCTTTAAGTTGATAAACTTTTCCGATATTGGTAAAAAAAAGTAAATTATCATGAGTATTGACATGCAACACTTTTTTAATTTCATCACCTTCATTTAACGAAATACCACGAACGCCGACACCACCACGTTTTTGATGGCGGAAATCTTCTAAATCAACTCTTTTTAAATAATTGTTTTTAGTTAAACATACTAAAACATTTTTACGTAAAATCAAATCTTCATCTTCTAATTTACCAAATTGATCCTCAGCAATAATTTTCGTTTGACGTGGTTTATCATATTTTTTTTTCAATTCTTTTAAGCGTTTAATCAATAAATCTTTTTGTTGTTGAGGATTATCTAAAATTTTTTGATATTCATTAATTGATAATTTTAATTCTTTAATTTCTGAACGCACTAAATTTTGTTGAAGACCAGTTAAACGTTGTAAACGCATTTCTAAAATTGCTTTTGCCTGAATTTGATTAATTTGTAAAAATTGTTTTAATTTAGTTAGTGCTTCTTTTTGTTCTTTAGATTTTTTAATTAATTCAATAACGGCATCAATTTGTTGTAAAGCTTTCTCAATTGCTGACAAAATTTCTAAACGTTTTTGGTCTTGTTCCAACAAATACTTGGTTTTGCGCACCAAAACTTTAATTTGATGTTGAACATAAAAACGTAAAACACTTAACAAATTCATTAATTGTGGTTGATTGTTATGTAGGGCTAGTAAATTTAATGAGAAATTCATTTGAAGGGGAGTTAATTTAAATAATTGATTCAAGACAATATCAGATTGTGCTTCTTTTCTTAAAGTAATCACAACACGAATTCCTAAACGATTTGATTCATCACGTAAATCTGCAATTTGCGTAATTTTTTTATTTTTTACTGCATCAATAATTGTGTCAATTAAACGAATTTTATTGAGTTGATAAGGAATTTCATCAATAATAATTTGTGGACGATCACCGTCATCTTCAATGTGATATTTAGCACGCATTTTGTATGAACCTCGCCCTGTTTTTAAGTTTTGAATTAAATTATCTTGATCAATAACTAAAAAAGCGCCAGTGGGAAAATCAGGACCATTTAATAATTTTTTTTGAACAATTTCTTCCACAGTAATTTCTTCGTTTTTTAAATAAGCAATCGTTGTATTTAAAACTTCAACTAAATTATGTGGCGGAATTGAAGTTGCCATCCCTACAGCAATTCCGGTTGAACCGTTCACTAATAAATTAGGAATAATTCCCGGTAACACAGAAGGCTCTCTTTCACTACCATCATAATTATCTACAAAATTAACGGTATCATAGTTAATTCCTAATAAAATTTCGGTAGATATTTTTGATAAGCGTACTTCGGTATAACGCATTGCTGCTGGTGAATCACCATCAACAGAACCAAAATTACCATGACCATCAATTAAAGGATAATTACAAGAAAAATCTTGAATCATTTTAGTCATCGCTTCATAAACAGCGACGTCGCCGTGAGGATGATATTTTCCAATTACCTCTCCAACAACTCGCGCTGATTTTTTATGTGGTTTATCTGGAGTTAGACGTAATCCGTGCATTGCAAATAAAATTCGACGATGCACCGGTTTTAATCCGTCATCAACAAGCGGTAAAGCTCGCGCAACAATAACTGACATCGCATAACTTAAAAAGCGTTCTTGAATTTCGTTTTCAACTTTACTGACAATTATATTTTTATGAGAATCGTTGTTATCCATTGCTATATATCTAAATCACGAACAAATTTTGCGTTTTTCAAAATAAAATTTCTTCGTCCTTCTACTTCCTTGCCCATCAATAACTGAATAATGTCGTCTGCTGCTTGCGCATCTTCAACAGTAACTTGACGTAACGTTCGACGTTTGGGGTCCATTGTTGTTTCTCAAAGTTGTCCTGGATTCATTTCTCCTAACCCTTTATAACGTTGAATTTCATATCTAGTTGTAGTTTCAGCAATTTTTTCTTGCAAACTTTCTTCATTATATAAATAATCCACTTTTTTACCGACTTTAAATTTATATAATGGCGGTTGTGCTAAATAAACATAATTATTTTCAATTAATCCCGGAATATGACGATACATAAAAGTCAACAACAACACAGCAATGTGTGATCCATCAACATCAGCATCTGTCATAATAACTATTTTGTGATAACGCAATCTTTTATGTTCAAAACTTTTATTACCACAAACTTCACAATTAATTTGTTTATGTTCTCCGCATTCAGCGGTGTTGTTTTTTAAGATAAAACCAACAGAAGAAATTAAATCACAAATTTCTTGATTTGCAAATAATTTATTAATCAAAACTTTTTCGGAATTAATAATTTTTCCTTTTAATGGTAAAATGGCTTGAAAATTACGATTTCTGCCTAATTTAGCACTGCCGCCAGCAGAATCTCCTTCCACAATAAATAATTCTGTTTCTTCTGGTTTTTTTGAAGCACAATCTGCCAATTTACCTGGTAACATAGAACTTTCAAAATAACTGTTTTTAACTTTAAATTCTTTTGTTTTATTGTCTAATTCAATTCGTAAACGCATTGATTGTAAAACTTTTTTACAAATTTGTTCACGTTCAGAGGGGTTTTCTAAAAGAAAACGCTCTAATTCATCTCCAACAAAAGTAGAAGTAAGTCCAATCATTGCACTATTAACTAATTTTGTTTTAGTTTGACCAGCAAATTTAGGATCAGGATGTAATACCACCAAAATTAAATGAATCCCATTGATGATATCATTAGTTTCTAATTTATCTTTAGTTTCATCATAATAACGATATTTTTTCATAATCTTTTTCAAAACACGAGTTACTGCCATTTTAAAACCTTTTTCATGAGCACCACCATCAATTGTTCTGATGTTATTACAAAAAGAAAGAATCCGCAAATTATTGGTGTTAGTATAACGAAAGGCAAAATGAACTTTAATGTTTTCCACACGCGTTTGACTATCAATAACTTTAGTGTGTTGGTTTTGTAAATTACTTGTCGCGCCAACAATTTTTTCTAAAAAACTTAAAATACCATTACGATAAAAATATTTTTTTTGATAATTGATTCTTTCATCTGAAAAATTAATTTTTACCCCAGAATTAATATAAGCAGTTTGTTGTAGTCGTTCTTCAATTAAATTTTTACGAAATTGATAAAAATCATCAAATAATTCGGAATTAGGTTTAAACTCTACCTTTGTTCCTTGTTTTTTATTAGGAAAAGGATTTATACTTTCTTTTAAATCAGATGACGTTTTACGTCCATTAACAAACTCTAAGGTATACATTTTGTCTTTAGCATATACAGTGACTTTTAAATAAGAAGCCATTGCATTGACAACTGTTGAACCTACTCCGTGCAATCCACCGGAAACAAAATAAGTTTCTCCGTCAAATTTACCACCAGCGTGCAAATAAGTAAATACCGTTTCAATTGTTGGTAAGCGCGTTTTAGGATGAATGTCTACGGGGATCCCTCTTCCGTCGTCTTCAATACTAACAAAATTATCAGCGCCTAAAACAACATTAATTTGTTTGCAATATCCAGCAAGATATTCATCAAGAGCATTATCAATAATTTCTCAAACTAAATGGTGGAAACCATCTTCATCAGTGCTTCCCAAATACATAGCTGGTCTTTTCTTGACCGCTTCTACTCCTTCAAAAATTTGAATGGATTTACCAGTATAAATGTTTTTATCACTCATATAATCAATGGTATGTTTGTTGACAAATTGTTATCAATAAATTATACATTATTTTCAAGAGAACAAACATATTAAATACTCAACAACCTTATAAAAATCTTAAATTTAAATATCTTGTTTTTATAATTTTTTTTCTGGCAAAATTCATTTCACAATGCCTTGGGCAACACCATCTTCATTATGTTTTTTTGTTTCAGCAAAAGCAATTTTTTTTAATTCAGGCACTGCGTTAGCGACAACAACACCATAGCGAACAAACTTAAATAATCCTACATCATTATGACTATCACCAAAAGCAAGGGTTTTTTGATAATCAATATTTAAAAGATCAATCAATCATTGCGCACCGTTTGCTTTGCTTATGTTATTACTAGTAATTTCTAAAATTTCTGGATAATTACGAATAACATTTAATTTTGTTAAAGATTGCAGTTGTGGAGTAAAAACATCTAATGTTTTTACTTCAGCAAAAATATTAATTTTAAAAATGTGAAACTTTAACAATTCTTTTAAATCTTTAATTTGAACAAAATGACTATTTTTCATTTCGTGTTTTTTAAATTCAGGGTTTTTTTGACCTCAAAAAAAATCTTTCATCATCCCAGTTTTTACATCAATACCATGAAAATTAACAAACAAATTTAAATCAGCAAAAAAATTCCGATCAATCAAATTTTGCAATTCTTGCAAAGAAAATTTATAAAAATGAATAATTTTATCTGCTTTTAAATCATAAACAACAGCACCGCCAAAACAAATATGATAAGTTAATTCTAATTTTTTACCGTAATGCGCAGAATCTTCTAAACTTCTCCCAGTACAAATAACAATTTCTTTGCCTAATTTTTTTGCTTGAGCGATTGTATTTTTAGTAAAATTTGATAGTGTCGGATTCCCGTGTTCAACCAAAGTGTGATCTAAATCAATCAAAATCAAATCTACATCAAGTTTTTTTTGTTTATACATCTCTTTTCACTATTTGTCATATTTTTAATCTATTTTCTGCCAACAACAAAGGACTAACAAAAGACAATTCTTTAGTCGTTATTATAAACTGTTTCAAAGATTTTAAAATTCTAAAAATTTTGTCTTGACTAATAAAATCAAATAAAAATAAATTATCTAGCAAAAATAAAACATCATTTTTGATTTCATGTTGAATTAAATTTGCCAACGCCAACTGAACGATCAACTCTAGTGTTTTCTTTTCGCTTTGAGAAAAAATCAAACATTTTGACAAAAAAAGAAAAACAAAGTTATTTTTTAATACATTTTCCTGTTTTTTTGCAACATCTATTCCCAAACGCATATTCAAAAGATGTTTTTGAACTTTTTTGGCAAAAACATCAGAAGAATCATCTCAATTTAATTTTTTTCAAGGTAAAAATTGAATTTTAAAAGGCATTTTAAAATCAATAAATTCATTTTTTAAAAGCAAACGAATTTGTTTATTCAACATTTCTATAAAACGGTTTTGAATTTGAGTTTGTTGATAAAAAACTTCTCCCATTAATAATTCTGTTTTTTGAAGTTCATACAATTGAAAACTATCTTTTTGAGATTTTTTATCAACAATGTTTTTTCACTCAATTTTTTTTTGTTTATTTTCTTGTAACAAAGCATTATAAGTAGGATTAATTTGTCTAGACCCCAGATCAAGAAAGCGTTCGCGTTGGAAGGGATTTTTAAATAAGTTTGTTGTTTCAGAAAAATAAATGATTGGAATTCAACCATAAAAAGCAGATAAATTTGTTGGTTTTTCTTGATGATATAGCGATATTTTATTTTCTTGCACCAAAAAACGTTGTTTAGTTCTTTCGTTCATTTTGTCAAAAACAGCCGTAACACTGGCATACGATTTTAGATGATAAATTAAATCAGAAGAAGTAGTTACACGATTAAAAAAATGACTAGAAAAAAAATGAATTGCTTCTAATAAGTTGGTTTTACCTACATTATCAAGACCATAAAAAAGATTAAAATGGGAAAAATTTAAAGATAAATCTGTATGATTAGCAAAATTTTTTAAATTTAATTTTATTAACATTAATCCTTATTAATTAGTAAACTCAAAAAGGCAAAATTAAAACCTTGAGTTCTTTGTTATCCTCTTCGCTGAATAAAACCGGTCCACTAGAAGAAGAAAAATTAATGAGCACTTTGTTATTTTCTAAACTTTTTAAAGTCGTTAAAACAAACTTAGCTTGTAAATTAACGCTCTGCTCTTTTCCGTTCATTGTTGCTGAATTGATTTTTTCTTCAAAAGAACCAATCGTATTTTGTTCCAAAGAAGAAACAAAAAACTCGCCACTTTTAACTTGCAATGAAACAACAGGAAATAAGTTTCTTTCAAAAAAAATACTTGCTTTTTCAATTGCAGCAATCAATTGATCAGTTTGACAAGTAATTTTTGTTTCAAAGTTTTGAACAAATTGTTTTTCTGTATTAGGAAAATTACCATTAATAATTTTAGAAATAATTTTAATCTCTTTACCAATTTCAAAAAGCACACGTTCTTTGCCAAAAATAACATGAAATTCTGAAACTTTATTTAAAGAGGTGGCACGATTAGTTTCAATAAGGGCACTCAAAGGTAAAATCAAATCAACATCTTGCTCCAAAGAAGAAAAACTTCGCCTTGCTATTCTTGATCCGTCAGTAGCAGTCACAACAAGTTTATTGTTTGTTGAGCGAAAATTAACTCCTTGAAAAATCTGCTTGCCTTCTTTATTTTGTGTTGCATAACTGATTTGATTAATCAATAAACGAATATCGTTGCGTGTAAAAAGAGATTTTTCGCCTATCAACTCTCAATTTTGTGTTTTTCAAAAATCTAAACTTATTGTGTTAATTTTAGTATTATAACCTTTAGTTTTTACAAGTAAAACACTAGATTCAAGTAATTCTAAAATAATGTCTTCTTTGGTTTTTTGAACAAGTTCATTAAATACAAAAGCATTAACAATAATTCTCCCTTTTCCTTCAATAATTAAGTCTGACGAAGCAGATATTTTATGTTGAATGACAATAACATTATTTTTTCCAAAAACAATCAGAGAGTTTTCGTTTACTTCAATAAAAAAAGAATTTAATTCAACGGAACTAGATTCGTAAGAAATTTTATAAATTGTATTTAATACTTTCTTTAATAAATTATTATTTATTTTTATCTTAATCATTATTGTTCATTATTATTATTATTCGTGTTGTTTTGTTAAAAAGACAATTTTATCCTTTATTTTAACTGTTTTTAAGTTCATTTTTTTGTTAATTGTTTTGACATAATTGTTTCAAGTGTTGAATTTCGTTTTGATATTCAGGCATTAATTCTTTTTGTTTTTTAATTTTTTTAATTGCGTTTACAACAGTACTGTGAGTTTTGGCGTTGAAATGTAAAGCGATTGTTGAATAATTTTCATTAGTTAAGTTTCTAATTAAATACATTGAAACACTTCGCGCTTTAACCACAATGCTTTTTCGCCCTTTAGAAGACAGGCTATTGTAACTAACATTGTAGAATTTAGCAACGATTTTTTTAATTGTTTTGATAGAAACTCCGTCATGATTAAATACAAATTTTTGATCAGCAAACAAATGTTTGAAAGATTCTAAATCAATTTCTTTTTCAGGGTTTTTCAGAAGATAAAAAGCAATTCTTTTTATTACTCCTTCAATTTTACGAATGTCTTTTTTAAAATTTTTAGCAATATATTCAATTGTTTCTAAATCAATTTTGCTTACGTTTTTGATTAAATTTTCAATTTTTTTTTTAACAATTTCAATTCCAGCGTTAATTCCTGGATAATTTATTTTTAAAATAATTCCGTTTTGAAAGCGAGATTTTAATCTTTTTTCAAAACCATTTAATTCATCGGGGTGTTGGTCAGAACTAAAAATTACTTGCTTTTTTTGATCAATGGCGCTGCTAAAAATTTTAAACAATACTTCGTTGGTTTTTTCCCTTTTTGCCAAAAATTGAATATCATCAAAAATAATAATATCAAAATCGTTAAAATTGTTACTAAACTCTTCAATGGCGTTGCTTCCTTGGTTGAATTTGTTTAAAAGTAAACTTCCAAAGGTGTTTGCGTGAATGTAATAGCATTTTTGTGATGTGTTTTTAACAGTGTTTTTAACAGCTCTTAAAATATGGGTTTTTCCTAATCCTGGTTCTGAATAAAGAAAAAAGGGACTTCAAATATTTTCCTTATTTATGATTTTTTTAGTAATTTCAACAACGCTAGAATTAAATTTAGCCACAACTAAATTATCAAAAGTAAATTCTTCTTCATTAGTCATTTGAGTTTTTTGTTTTTTTTGTTCTTTTCAAACCTTAATAACGGTAAAAATAACTTCGTAATCGTTGTTTTTAAATTGTTCGTCAATTCTTTTTTCTAAAAGAATTCTTTTAGTATATGTTGAGGGAACAGCGACAATGATTTTCTCATTTTCTACACCCATCACCTTGCAAAGAGAAAGATAATTTTTATAAAAAAAATCATCAAAAAAATCTTTTTTTTCTTCAATAAACAAATTTCATTTTTGTTTTTGAACTGAAAGGTCTGTTTCTGTTTTTTTTTCCATTCTTTTTGTTAATAACTTGTTTGAAATTTTAATATTAAAGCATCTAAAAAAAATAAAAATTTATTTGATAACATTTTATTAACAAAAATAATATCGTTTTATTACTTTTTACAAACAATTTTTATTACTTTTTAACATTTTATATTTATTTGTTAATAACTTTTTTGATTGTTTAATTTTTAATAATTTGACAAAATTGAAAAAATTAAAAATTTCATGTGATTTTACAAATATGTAAATAATATAATTGATGATTTTTTTTATTTGATAACAAAATTATAATCTCTGGTTAGTTTTTTAATAAATTAAAGGTATAATTTATTTTTGTTGTCTTGTTATCATGAAAAGAACTTATCAACCTTCTAAAATTAAGAGAAAACGTAAACACGGGTTTCGTTCGCGTATGGAAACTGCTAATGGACGTAAGCTGTTAAAACGTCGTCGTCAAAAACAAAGATCTACTCTTACAGTATCTGGTTAATTTGTTTCTTAAATGAAAAGACGATATAGTTTGGGAAATAATAAAATTCAAAAACTTATTGAAACTGGAAAATTTATTAAAGCACAAAACAGTGTTATTTATTTTGAAAAAACTTTATCTTTTTCGGGTGGTTTTGCGGTTGCTGTTAGCAAAAAAATCAAACCAATTGTTAAAAAAAATAAAATTCGCCGACAAGTGCAAAATATAATGCGTAAATTAAAACCATATTGAATTAATTATAATATTATTGTCATTACTAAAAAAAATTATTTAGAGTCGACTTTTCAGGAAAATGGTCAAATAATACACAAAGTGTTACAGAAAATAGAAACTTTTAAGTCATAATTTAACTAATTAAAAAAAAGATGCTTTTTTATTTTGTTGGTCAAACTTTAATGTAAAATATTCTTTTATTATATTTAGTTGATCTCAACTAATAATTTCAAAAGAGTATGAGTACTAATCAATCTTATTTTAATCGTTGAGAAACTTTTAACGTTAAAGCCACTTCTAGAAAACACCCAATTAAAGTTTTTTTGACAATTATTAAGTGATTATTATTATTTAGTTCAGTAATTATTTTCTTTTGAGGAATGGGAACATTGTTTTTTAATACAAATGTAACGGTTTCACAAGTAGAGGTTTTAGATGACAAAGGTAAGTTAACGAAAATTTATACTGATGGTGTGTTTTTTGAAGTTATTTCGGGATATGATTCAGATTTGATTTATAAACAACACATTTTTAATATTACGGATAATGATTTATATGAATACAGTTATTTGTCGGTAAATAATTTTGATGATATGTGGCGTTGATCTAGTTCAGCTTTTTATGTGTTGTTTGTTTTGCCAATTAGTTGACTTTTGACTAGTACAACACAATTTTTAGGTTGAGATAAAAATAATTTAGCTAGCGATCACAATTTATTTTTGATGATTGCTAGTATTTTTATTGTTAGTTTGTTGTTGCGTCTTATTACGGGCGTTGGTTCTTGAAAACAACAACAAAAACAACAAAAAATGAAAATGCTACAAGGTAAAATTGGTGATATTAAAAATAAATATAAAGATAATACGACAATAGAAGGAAAACAAAAAATGCAATTTGAAATTATGGCGTTGTATCGCCAAGAAAAAATTAATCCTCTTTCTGCTTCGTTAGAAGGGTTCGCTTTTGCCCCGTTATTATTTGCGATGTTTGTGGTTGTAAGGTCAACTCGTATTTTGAAAGATTCAGGTACACCTGAGTTTTCTTTGACAACAACGATGTGAGACGCTGTTAGTGCCGGTTATTGAGTTTATTTAATTCCAATCGCAGTTTATTTAGCGTTAATGTTGATTGATACTTTTTTATTACCACGTATCTTAAAAGTAAAACCAAAACAAAAAGTGATTATTAATCCTGAACAAAATAAAAAAACCGGACGTTGAATTTTCAAATGAGGATTTAAAATTTTATTTATTGTTTTCTTTTTTTTGGTACCAACAGGAACAAGTGTTTATTGAATTTTTAGTTCTTTTTTTGAAATTTGTCAAAAACTTTTGCTTGCTTTTGTTCAAAAAGTTCAACATCAAAAAATTATTGCAAAAAAACAAGGAGTGTCGTTTAAATGATGAAATATCAAAACTTTATATGTAAAAAACTAATTAATATTTATTTTAAAAAACACTTTTCCAACCAAAAAGCGTTTTATAGTGTGGTTGATATTGAAAGGTATTTATTTTTTTTTAAGAGGTATACGGCGTTGTTTTATACAGAAACAGACATTGAAACAGAAATAAAAAATGCTTTAAAAGATTTATTAGAAGCAGAATTTAAAATTACAATTCATACATGTCGTTGTGATTTTAGTAATATGAGACAAGGAAAAATTAAAATTGATTTAATTACTAAGAATGATAATTTGTTAGTTGGTAAATTTGGACAAAATCAAAAAAGTTTGCGTGATTTTTTAAGCAAAGCAGTTGCTTTTAAATTTAAAAAGAAATGTGAAATTATTTTAAATTTTCCAAAATATCAAAAATCTAATTCTTTACCTTTTAAAAAGAAATTTTTTTCTAAATCAGAATAACATCATTTTTTGCTATTTTATCAAATTGTAATTTAAAATTAAACATTGATTAAAAAAAATTGTTTTTCCTTGATGAAATTAAATTTATTTGACACACATATTCATTTTTTTGATTCGCGTTATCAGCAAAATACTCTTTGAACTTCTGATTATTTAATTAATTTAGGCAACGAACAAGGAATTAAATTTTTCTGTAATGTTGGTGTTGACTTAACGACCAGCAAACAAGCATTAGCAACCGCCCAAAAACATCGTGGTGTTTTTGCTGCTTGTGGTTATCATCCCACTATGGTAAATGATTGAAACCAAGATTCAGAAACAGAGTTAATTAAATTGTTGCAAGATCCACGCATGGTAGCGATTGGAGAAATTGGATTGGATTTTTATCATAAATATACGAGTGTTACTATGCAAAAAGAAATATTACACAAACAATTATTGTTAGCACAACGTTTAAAAAAACCAGTTTTATTGCATATTCGTAATGCTTATTGAGAAACTTGAGAAATTGTTGCCCAATATCAAGTCACAGGAATTGTACATTGTTTTTCCGGTACGTTAGAACAAGCAAAATTATTTATTCAAAAAGGATTTTATATTTCGTTTTCTGGAGTTTTAACTTTTACTAATGCCCATTCTTTACAACAAATTGCTTGTCAATTACCACTAACTAATTTGGTTTTAGAAACTGATGCTCCTTATTTAACGCCAATGCCGTTTCGTGGACAAGTTAATTTACCCCCATATTTGTCTTATACTGCCCAAAAATTAGCTGATTTAAAAGGAATTACTTATCAAGAAGTTGTTAATCAAACAACTCAAAACGCATTACAACTTTTTCAAATTAGTTCTACTTTTTCAAATTAATAATTAAAATATGGGTTGAAAAACAATTATTGTTCGGGGTACTGAAAAAATTTTTTTAAAAAATAATCAGTTTGCTTATTTAAAAGATCAACAAACAATTTTTATCCCTTTTCACGACATTGATTGTGTTGTGTTAGAAAACAATTATACATATATTACTGGACAATTATTATCTAAACTTGCTCAACATAATGTTTTTCTTTTAGTTTGCGATTTGAAATATGATCCTAATGGGATTTTTTTACCCTTTAGTACTCATTGAAAACCATTAGGTGTTTTAAAATTACAAATGGAAATTGGTGTGCATTTTAAAAAGCAAATTTGAACTAATTTAATTAAACAAAAAATTATCAATTCCTCTGTAATCTTAAAAAGAGCTAATATTAATTCTGAAAAAATTAAATACTTACAAAATTTAGCAAAAACAATTACTTATAATGACGCAACCAACCGCGAAGGAACAGCGGCTGGTGTTTTTTTTCGTTCGTTGTTTGGAAGTCGTTTTATTCGTCATGCTGATGATGGCATTAATTCCGCGTTAAATTATGGTTATAAAATTATTATGTCGGCTTTTACCCGTAGTTTAGCAAAATATGGATTAAATAATTATTTAGGTGTCCATCATCATGGTCAAGAAAATCCTTTTAATTTAAGTTGTGATTTAATGGAACCATTACGACCTTTGGTTGATAATTTAGTTGTAGAAATGGGTGAAAATATTCATGATAAATTAACTTATAATCAACGTTTAGAATTAATTAAATTGTTACAGGAAAAAGTTTTTATTGATAATCATTTACGTACCACCAGTAACGCGATTGATGTGATGGCGCGTTCTTTTTTAAGTGCTTTAAAACAAAATGATAGCACACAACTACTCATTCCTTCTTTAGCAATTACTGAAAATGAATATCAAGAAGATGTTTAATACAAAAATGAATTTTTGCTTTACAATAAAATAAAGAAAATGTGAGATTATTTACGACGCTCGCAATTGAGAATGATGCGTGTTTTTGTGATTTATGATTTGCCTTCAGTTACTAAAAGTAATCACCAAATGTATACACAATTTCATGGTTTTTTAATTAAAAATGGGTTTTATATGATTCAAGAATCCATTTATTGTTGTTTGGCACGCAATCAAGATTTTGCTCAATTAATTGTTGTTAAAGTTGGTAAAAATAGTCCTAAATATGGTGATATTCGTTGTTTTATGATTACCGAAAAACAATATCAAAATATCAAAATTTTTTCCGGTAATAAATCATTACAAGAACAATTGGCAATTATTAATCCAATTGTAGAAATTTAAGATGAAAACAATCCATTCAATTGAATTTACCAACCATTTATTTACTAAACAAAAAATTGTTTTTCATAATCATCTTGCTGTTTTAATTGGTCAACACCGTAGTGGTAAAACAACTGTTTTAACCACTTTATTTGAAGGATTCAAAGCAAAACATCGTGATTTTTTTGTTAATGATCACTCAGTCAATGTTAGCGATTTTCAAGTAGTATACTTAAAAGATCATTTTAGTTTAAAAGATGAAATTAAATTAACTAAAACCTCACCATTTCGTAATCATATTCTCAAAAATATTAATCAAAACTTATTAAATCAAGAAAAGTATCAAAAAGTTAGCGCAGAAATTCAAACCTTAGCTCTAGCGATGGAAAGTGCTTTAAATGATGTTTTTGCTAATAATTTAAATGCCCTAACACATGAAGATATTATTTTAAAATTTGATGTTCATAAAATTAATTTAGAAAATATTATTGATCATCTTTTAGAAATTAAATTATTTAATCAAAAAACTCAAACAGTTTTAGAAGATAAAAATTTTAATCATTTTTTAGCTAGAATGCTTATTTTTAATGTTTTGCGTTCGACTGTAGATGAAAAAGACCAACAGCGTCCAATTATTATTTTGTTTGATAATCCAGAGATTTATACAACATTAAAAACAATGCAACAAATGAATACTATCTTACGAGAATTGATGCAAAAAGAACAAATTTACTTAGTTATAGCATCTAATAGTGTGGAATATTTAACAAATTTGCATTGTCAATTAGAGCATATTAATTGATTAAAAGAAAATACAATTCATCATTTTACTAATCTTGATGTAATTTTACAAGAGGCTGTAGGGAACCATGCTTATTTAACTAATAAAGAATATGAAGATTTAGACAAATATCATTCTCATTTTAATCAAATTTTTGATAATCAAGACTTAAAAGAAGAATGAAAAACTTTTTATCTTCTGAATTGATCATATTTTTTAACAGCTTTTTTTGTTGATTGTATTTTTTTAAAAGAAAATAAACAAAACATTTTGCGATTACAAACTGAAACGAATACTTATCGTTTCTTAGGCTGCTACCAATTACCACTAAAAAATTTAGTTGTTTTAGCTACTTTTTATTTTCGTTTTGGATTTGCATTTGAAATTAATCCACTCGTAAAGGAAAAATACTCT
>JARVCM010000005.1 GCA_029976705.1 Mollicutes bacterium | reverse complement strand
TTTAATTTTTTGTTGACAATCAACAACCAACTTTTTACTTTGTACTTCCCCTAGTCTTAAAAGTAATTTTTTCAATGTATTACCATATTCTTTGGGATTTGTACCAAATTTTTCACTTATTTTACCAATAGTTACTTGTAATTGTCAATTTTTATATAAAGTAAAATTACTAATATCTTTTACAAAATGCAAATTAATATTTTTTAATTCAGGTAATTTATTCACTTCACTTTCATATTTAACAACTAAATAAAGATCATAAAAATCATTATTAAAAAGTCTAGGTAAATACTTATTAATAGTTCCCATAAATGGAGCGGAATGTTTTTTGATGATATTGATCGGTTTCAAATCTAAATATACTTCTTTTTTCAAATTAGAAAAAAATTCAAACAATAATAATAATTCATATGGTGCTTTTGTAGAACCGTTATTATTTTGAATAGATTTTAAATATTTAAATTTTAATTTATTATACTTAAACACTTCTCTAATTTTATTATTAGTATAAGCTTCTATTTGTTGTGATATTCGTTCTTCAGGAGTTTTTTGCGAAATGCCGATGTTTATCTTTTCATTTGTGGCAATTAAACTTATAAGCAGTTCCATATCTGCTTTTATTTTAGTTTGAATATTTATAATATCTATCATTAATTGTTTAATTTATCAAGAAAACAATGGCCATCATAACCTTGAATTTTTTTATCTTTTTCAGTCATTTGGATTCTTTTTTCAGCAAGATAAACATAATCTTTTTCTATTTCAATTCCGATATATTTTCTATTTAATTTTTTAGCGACCACAGAAGTTGTCCCTGAACCTAAAAAAGGATCTAAAACTATATCTCCTTCGTTAGAAGAAGCTAAAATAAGCTTTGCAATTACTTTTTCTGGTTTTTGTGTGGGATGAACTGTATTTTCTTTCATAGATCAAAACGGAATCGTAATATCAGTTCAAATATTAGGGTGGGATGTTAATCGATATTTGGTTTTATCTAAAATAAATCAATCTTTAGGTTCTTTATCTTTATTCACATAAGGAGCAATTACTTTTTTTAAAATTTGAATTTTTTTAAAATTAAATGTATATTTTTTGGCATGTTTTGTAACAAAATAAATATCTTCAATATTATTTTTTCAATTTTTATAACTTGCTCTGCCTTTATCTCGAGATCAAGTAATTCGATTTTGAACATTAAAATATTTTCGTAATTTTTCGTACAAAATTATTGAAGATTTTCAATCACAACAAACATACATAGAACCGTTTTCTTTTAAAATTCTAAAACATTCTTTTACTCATTGTTCTAATCATTGCGAATATTTTTCATCAGTTTTTCTATTAAAAACACTAGTGCTATATTTTTTCGTTAAATTATAGGGAGGATCAGTAACTATTAAATCAATTGAATTCTCTGGCATTTGTTGTAAAAAAACAATACCATCACCATTAATAGTTTTATTTAAAAAATCATCTATTTTAATTTTTTGTTTTTTCTCAAAAGTAATGATATTTTTTGAGAATTTTTGTCTTAATTCTTTAGTTATAAAAATTGTTTTATTTCTTTCACTAATCATTTTTGTTTAACAAATTAATAAAAATTGTTTTCTTAAAAGAAAAAATTGATTTGAGCAAAATAAATATTCAACAAAAATTTTTCTTTTTCTAAATAATTCTACTTTTTTTTTTTTTTTGTCAAGTGATCAACAAAAATTTTTTATAAAAAACATTTATTTTGTTTGGAAATATCTAAATAAAAAACATTTTTATTTTTATTTGTAAAAATTATTTAATGATTCTTTTATAACAAATATAGATTGAAGGCGTATTGAAAGAAAAAATCACAAAAAATAACTTAACAAACAATAGAAGAAAGATATTAAATTAAAACATTTAATAAAAGACAAGATTATTTTTAACAACATATTATTAATTAAAAAATATTGTTAATTTTTATGTTGATTTTTTTGTTTATTAAAATTTTATTGATCAATTCAAAATATGGTTTTGATAAATATAGAATTCTATGAAATTAGTATTTTTAAAAATCTCGTAAAAAAATCCTCCACATAATTCAAAATTAAAAAAGATTAAAAAATCAAATATATGCTGGTTAATCTGTTCTGTGATGTTGAGAACTTAACAAATAACTTAGAAAGCAACTGGAATAAAATGTTTTAAAAGGATATGACAATGATGAGTCTGTTGAATATACTTATTCCAAAAATAATAAGGCGCAATTTCAACTACAAGATATAAATGAATTAAAAGGTAAAGAAATCAAAAAATTATTTGAAAATGCACCTCAAACATTAATTGCCGGTTGTGCTCCTTGTCAACCTTTTTCCATTTATCAAAAAAAGAAAGATAAAAATTCCATTAAAACACACAAAAAATATCCTGCTTTCATAAACTTTATTCGAATTGTTAAAGAAGTAAAACCTGATTTTGTTACTATGGAAAATGTACCCAGCATAAAAAAAGATGATAATTTTATTGATTTTGTTAATAAATTGAAAGAAATGAAATACAAAGTTAATTTTAAAGTAATAAATATTGCCAATTGAAACGCTCCACAAATGAGGCGGCGTCTTATTTTAATTGCCTCTAAAATTAGTAAAATAGAAATTACAGAAAAGCAGAGCAAAAAATTCAAAACAATTAAAGAAGCTATAAAAATTTAAGTCATCTTCAAAATGGTCAAGTTGACAACAAAGATCCTTTGCATCGTTCAGCAAAATTATCAAACCTTAATTTGCAAAGAATAAAATTTTCTCAACCAGGTGGAACTTGAAAAGATTGACCCAAAAAAATATTACCTAATTGTTATAAAAAACCCAGTGGACAAACATTTACATCTGTATATGGGAGATTAAGTCCTAATAAACCCGCCAACACACTAACTACCCAATTCACTAGATATGGAACAGGTAGATATGGACATTATGAACAAGATAGAGCGCTTTCTTTACGAGAAGGAGCAATATTGCAAACCTTTCCGCAAAAATATGATTTTAATGTGGTAAAATTAGGAATTACAAGAGTTTCTAGACATATTGGTAATGCTTTACCACCAATTATTGGCAAACTTATAGGAAATTTATTTATCAAAAGTTTGTATAAAAAATGAATAAAGATAATATAAAAACATATGATGAAAAATTTATCATAAAACCGACAACAGTTAAAGAACTTGGTCGTGATTTGTATTCAGGAAATAATTCAATTATTTCCGAATTAATTGCTAACTCTTATGACGCAGACGCAACAGAAATAAAAATTATCTTTGGAGAAGATAATAATTACATAGAAATAGAAGATAATGGTCGTGGCATGAATTACAATGAAATTACAAATAGATTTTTAAAGGTGGGTAGCGAAATTGAAGAAAAAGAATATAAAAGCAAATACAACAGAGAAAGATTGGGTTCAAAAGGAGTTGGTAAATTATCTATATTTGCTCTAGGAGATGTAATTAAAATAAAAACAATATCTCAATTTGAAAAAGAAATTTTATATTCTTTTGAATTAGATTATCAAAAATTAAGAAATAATAATGACGCAGTTGAAATTGAAGAAAAAGAAATAATTAAAATAGATCATTTGGAAAAAGAAACAATATTTGAACAAGGAACAATAATTAAAATATCTAATTTATTAAGAGGTGTTAAAAAAAAAGACTTTTTTAAAGAAGTGATTGAAGGAATATCACAAGTTTTTGGTGAAATCTTAAAAGAAAACAATAATTTTGTAATTAAAATTAAAAATTTAAATAAAAATGACAAAGCAAAAGGTAATTCATTATCATTAAAAATAGTTGAACCAAATTTTAAAAAAACATTAATTTTTTTTAGTTTAGATAAAAATTCAGACAAAAAAATTGAAATAATTAAAGAAGAATCAAAAAATCATTTAGAAACAATGAAAGAAAACGGTCTTGATGAAACAAAATTAACAATTTTTAAGAATCATAAAGAAACCTGAAAGTTAATAAAAAAAAACAAAAAATATGAAGAACTCTTAAAAGGAATAAATAAAGAAGAAAAATTTATATTAAAACAAAGTCGTGAAAAACTTTTAAAAGGTTATATTGCATCAATAGTGGCCTCTAAAAAAATCAACAAAAAAACAGATGAACCTGTTCAATCACGTGAAAAAATAGAATATCATCTTGATAATAAAGAAATGAGAATCATTGAATCAAATATGAGAATTGCTATTTATTCTAAAAAGAGAGCGGGTCATTTACATGCCAAAAATGATTTAGATTTAGCTCACAAATTTTATATAAAATATTTGTTTGGAAACGTTCATTCTGATATGCTTGTGGATAAAAAATACGGTGAAGAGATTGCATTGCCAAGCAGAGAAGGTTTTAAAACTAATGATTTTAGATGAGAATATTTAAAAATATGTTTAAAAATATTGGGTGATGAAGCAATGAATTTTTTAAACAAAATTCCTAAACACGAAAAAGAAAAAGAAGAAGAAGAAAAAGAAGATATAAAAACATATTTGGAAAATGATTATTTAAAAAAATATACTTTATCTCAACCAAAAAAATCAATAAAAGAATTAATACCTTCATTAATAAAAGAATTAATATCTGATGCACGATTTGAAAAAATTATTGAATTGAAAAAATATTTTATTTTATTATCTTATAAAAACAAAACCGATAAAGGTGGTTTTGATTCTAAAAAAGCAGCAGATAAAGTTTTAAAAATAATTAAAAAATACGTAAACAAAATCCAAAAAGAAGGAAAAATTAAAATTTTATATACTGGAGATAATAAACACAAAGAAGGAAGAAATGAGCAATTATGTCTTGTTATAAAAAGAGGTTTTATGAAAGATCCAAAAAAATATGCTAACTTTCATATGTTTGCTTTTATAAATGAAGAATATGTAAATAATTTTTATACTGACATTGAATACGGAATGGCTTTTGCTAATTCAAAAACAAGTAAAGATTCATTAGCAGAAAATATTTCAATTTTTATTACTGATAAAAGTAGGCATGACAAATATACTCCTTATTTTAATAACGATAAAATACATTATTTCAATGAAAAAAACGAAATAAAAAGCAATCTTATTTATTGTTTTCAATCTTTTAATAATTTATTCAATGAAAACAATATTTTTGATAAAAAAAACAAAGAAAATATTGAAGAAGATATTAATAAAATAGTAGACGAATATTGAAGCGAAAAATATTTAGATTAAAAAAATTAAATAAATAATATCTATTTTTCAATAAAATAAAAATAAAAAATTAATATAGAAAAAAGATTTTTTTAAAAAAGATAATAAAATAAAACTCTCTCATTAATTTCTTTCATTATTCTCATCATTTTTTCAACTTTCATTGTTTTTTTACTTAAATAACTAAAAGATTTTTTTTATAATCATCATTTTTATTGTTCTTTTATTAAAATTAAATTTTTTTTAATTTTCAAATTATATTCAAAAAAATAATTAACTCTTTAAATTTTTCCATCATTCTATAAATGATTTTGTCGTCCATTTTAGAATTAATGTTTTGATCATATGTTGTAAAACTTTCATTCTTAATTGTTTAGAAATTACCATTTTTTATTATAATTTCTTCTCTAAAAATAATATTCTTTTAATTTGAATAAATTAAAAATTAATGTTAAAATAAAAGTTAGGAAGTCCTAAATTCTTATTTTTTTATAAAGTAAGTGCGGCGTAGGTCAATCAACGATACCTACTTTTTGTTTGTTTCTCAAAATTTAATTTTTTCAAATCTTTAATAATTATTTTTAAATTTTTAGTTTTTGATTGATAATTAACAATTTTAGTTTTTGATAGTCTTCTTATAACATCTTCAAAAATTACATAAAATTCAAAATATAGTTTCCTCGCTCCTTTTGCATTCATAATTATATTATAGTCTTATGTGTTGTACTTTGTTCAAAGAATATTGTTTTTACCTTTGACATCATAAGATTTAATTGTTAATAATTTTTGTAAATTATAAACAGAACTATACGACTCCAAAGTTCAAACTTCCATTTCTCCAAATCTCTGTCCGTTGTTTTGCGCTTTGCTTTTAAAAGGTTGTTGAGTAGCTAAACCATAAGGACCAACATTATGAGCATGAATTTTAGTTTCAACCATATGTGATAATTTCAAATAAATACATCATTCCTAGAGCAATTTTGCGATCAAACAAAATTTCCTGTTTCATCATCGTAAAGAACCTCTTTCTCTTCAGGAGAAACATTGGCTTTGGTCATTATTAATTTCAAACAAACGACATTAGCAGCATTAAAAATAGACATAAAAATTTATTATTTAATTTTTACAAAAAATAAAACAAAGCATATTATTGATTTATTAGATTTTGGCAAAAAATAAGGCAACAATCTAAATCGCATTATAAAAGAATTTGAAACTGATAACAAAAAGAAAGGTGTGTTTTGTTAAGAAATCGTAGAAAACATATTGGAAACCTTATATAAATTTAAACATCTTCCAAAAACTAAAAAATTTTAAATTAAAATATATATCTTTATATTCTGTTTAATAAAGATTATTGTTAGAATTAATAAAAATAGTATTAAAAAAGATCAAAAAAGATCAAATTTCATCAACAATTAGTGCTTTAACGTTTGTTTTTTTATTATCAATAAATATTAAAGAAAACTTTACCAAATAATTAAAAAAGAAGAAAAAAATTACTTTGCCTAAAACAAAACCTCTTTGGTTATTTTTTGAGTAAAATACAAATTTCAAGACATTTATATCTTATTAAAAATTTACGTAATTTAAATAAATTAAATACTTAATTGCTTGATTTAATTTGACAATATAGAAAAAGTTTTTCAAGAAAATCCTGTTTTGCTATTTTCAAAAGATGAATTAGCATTTTTAATAATTTTTAATTTAGGAGTAGTTTCTCCAGCAAAAATTCGCGCTATCAATTTTATTGCTAAAGTTTTTACATTAATTAAAATTGCCAAATCAAAATTATCAATGTCGTTACTTTTTATTGCAGCGTTATCTTTAAAAAGAAAAATTTTAAAATCAGAATTAAGTAAATTTAGCGGTTTGTTAAACTTTAATTCTTTGCTAATTTTCTCATTGATTGTTTTACTATCGTTTAAAGAAAGAGGTTCAATTTTATTTTCTTTGGTAATTCCTAAATTATCATGCGCAACTAAAACAGTTTCAATTTTTTGATTTTTGATTTTTATTAAAATTGCGTTTTTTCCTTTGTTGTTAATGTTTTTTTTGTTAGTCGTAAAAAGTAATTCAAAATTATGAAACCATTTAATATTTTCTAAAACTATTGCTGAATTATGATCTAATCCAATTTTTTTTGCCAAATGTCTATAAATAGCATTTTCTTCAACAAATAATTTACTTTCTGTTTTGGTAATATTAGTTTCTTTCGGAATTTTTTCATCAAATGTTTTAGAAAACGATTCTAAATTATCTGATAACTTTTCAATACTAGGTAACTGATTGCGATAGCGAAAAATTTGTGATCGTACAATTGTTGATAAATAATTTTTTGCTCTGTTTTGATTAGTTTTTTTCAAATCAAACTTATTTTGAAGCGCTAAAGTTAAAGCGGCCACACTTAATCCGACAACGATCAATACAAGTGAAAACAAACTATAAAAGAACAACTTATTACAAAATGATTTAGATTGTTTTTTGTTAATTTTATTTTCGATTTGTTCCATTGAGTACTTATGTTACCAAAAAAATTAAAGATTAAATGTTATCCCTAAATTATAAACTATTTTTTGTTTTTTTGATAGTCAATTGATCTAAAATTTGATTGCGTTTTTGATATCTTGGCAATGATAAAAAAACAGTTGAAAGAAAAAGTTGTAAATTTTTAAGCGCGGTTGGAAAAGTAATAAAATTAGTTCCGAAAGTAATTAAATTAGCATCATTGTGTTGTCTAGACAACACAGTTAATTGCGAAAGATCACTAACAACGTTAATAGCACGAACTCCGAAAAAACGATTGGCAGCAATGTTCATTCCAACTCCAGAAAAACAACATAAAATACCAAAATTAACTGCTTTTTTTTGTAATAAATGAGCAACTTTTTGCGCATAAAAAACATAATCAGTAGTACTTTGGCCATCAGTACCAACATCAACAACAGTAAAATTATTAACTATTAATCATTTTTTTAATTGTTGCTTTAAAAATAATCCGTGATGATCATTACCAATGGCAATTTTTAAACTAGGATTCGGTTTCAATTTCTTTATCTTCTGGATCAACATAACCAGTTCCTACTGGAATTAAATTACCAACAATTACATTCTCTTTTAAACCATATAAATTATCAACACGATTTTCAATCGCGGCTTGAATTAAGACTCTTGTTGTTTCTTGAAAACTTGAAGCGGATAAAAATGAATAAGTTTTTGTGGCAACAACTTTAATTCCAGAAATAATTGAGTCAATTTCAATTAATTTTTGATTATTTTCTTTCAATTTTTCGTTTGCTTCAACAATAAGATAAGTTTCTAATTCTTGCCCAAACATATATAAAGAATCACCAGGATCAATAATTCTTGAACGTGAAAGCATTTTTTTAATTACAATTTCAAAATATTTATCTGAAATATCAATCCCTTGAAGATAATAAGCTTTTTGCACTTCTTGAATAATGTAATGAGCAACTTTTTTTGGATTTTGACTAACCTTTAACAACTTTTTTAAATTAATTAATCCTTCCACCAAAGGATCTCCTTTTGACAATTTTTGATTTATTTTGACTAACAACGACATTTCTTGCTCAATTGCAAAAGAGGCTACTTGTGGCACTTTATCATCAGAAATCAACTCTAATTCATAACTTAAATCATCAAATCTTTTAATCATTTTGACTCTACCAGAAAAAGGACTGAGCAAAACTTCTTTTCCTTTTGGAGAAACAGCATCAAAAATCTCAATTACTCTTGGTAATCCTTGAGTAATGTCTGAAACATCGGCCACTCCACCGGTGTGAAAGGTTCGCATAGTTAATTGTGTTGCTGGTTCACCAATTGATTGTGCGGCCAAAACACCCACCGCTTGTCCTTTTGAAATTACTTGATTTTTAGCTAAGTCTAAACCATAACAATGAGTACAAACACCACGTAAAATTCCACAAGTTAAAACTGAACGAATTTTTATTTCTTTGATTTTTGTTTTTGCTACTTTTTCGACAATTTTTTTCGTAATTAATTGATTTTCAGCAAGAATTAATTCCCCACCATCGTCAAAAATATTTTCAGCACTAAAACGACCATAAATTCTCGTTGTTAACGGCACAACAACTAAATTTAAGTTTCCATAAATATTTTTAACTGTTAAATAGTTTTTTGTACCACAATCAGTAGCAACGGTATATACATCATGAGTGGCATCAACTAATCGACGAGTTAAATATCCTGAATCAGCAGTTTTTAAAGCGGTATCAACCATTCCTTTACGAGCGCCATAAGTAGAAATATAATATTCCAAAGCCGACATTCCTTCAGTTAAAGAAGATTTAATCGGTGTGTCAATAACCTGACCTTTCGTGTTAATCATCAAACCTCGCATTCCAACTAATTGCGTAAAACTTGAAATACTTCCTCGCGCCCCAGAATTAACCATTAACCCAATCGGTTGTTCTAATGATGGATTGTTAAAATATTTTTGCAATTGATTTTCCACTTTTTCTTTGATATTACTTCATTTACGAATTTTTTCTGTTTTTTTTCCAGCAGTAGTTAACGCTCCAATTTGGAAAAAATAACGAATTTTTTCTAATTCTTTTTCGGCTTTTTCAAATAAAGTTTGTTTTTCGGTTTGATATTGTAAAAGATCAAATAAAGAAATTGTAACGCCGGAGCGCGTTGAATATTTAAATCCTAAATCTTTTAAATCATCTAAAAGATTAACAGTTTTTTGAAAACCAAAAAATTCTAAAAATTCGTTAATAATTTCTAAAATAATTGTTTTCGGAAAAGGTTTTTTAATTTGATGATCAGCAATCACATCAAAACGATTGACATTGCTATCAAAAGTTACAAGTGATTTTTTTCAATTAATTTCTTCTAGATAAGGAAAATCTCGACCAAACAAACGATTAAACATTAATTTACCTGGAGTAGTGAGGATTAAACGATTATCATCAACTTTAGGATGATCTTTTTCAATTGCTTTAAATGGCACAAAAATCAAAGTGTGTAAAGAAATTTTGTGATTTCAATAAGCAATTAAAACTGAATCAATATCAGTAAACAAATCACCTTCACCAATTTTTCCTTTAATTTCAAAAGTTAAATAATAAATTCCTAAAACAATGTCTTGTGTCGGAGTAACAATTAATTGACCATTTCGAGGATTAAGAATATTTTTATCACTTAATAAAATATCTTTCGCTTCTTGTTTCGCAGCGTCGGTTAAAGGTAAGTGCACCGGCATACGATCTCCGTCAAAGTCAGCATTAAACGCTGTTGTTACAAGAGGGTGCAACATAATTGCTTTTCCCCTTACTAATTTAGGATAAAAAGCTTGAATCCCTAAACGGTGCAAAGTAGGAGCGCGATTTAAAATAACTGGATAGTCAACCACGACTTCTTCCAATAAACTTCAAATTCTTAAATCACGTTCTTTAATCATTTTTTCGGCAATGTTTTTGTTAACTGCTAAACCTTTTTCCAACAATTTAGAAATCACCATTGGTGTAAACAAGACAATAGCAATATCACGTGGCAAACCACATTCTGTTAATTTCAAATCAGGTCCACCTGAAATAACAGAACCTGCTGAATAATCAACACGTTTTCCAAGTAAATTTTGACGAAAACGCCCTGACTTTCCTTTTAAATTAGTAGTAATAGACTTAGTAACTGTTTTGGCACTGCGAACGCCTTTTTTCTTGGTTTGGACAACTAAAGAGTTATCAAATAAATCATCAGTTGCTTCTTGAATTAAACTACATAATTCATTAATTTTAAATAAAGGTGCTTTTTTTTCTTTAAATTTTTGCAAACGGTTTTTACGAATTAATAATTCAATGTACAAACGATTAATTCCAGAAGCAGCAGGACGTCCACCATCTAAAAACACAATAGGTCTTAATTCAGGAGGCAAAACCGGAATTGTTCTTGTTAACATTCATTCTGGTTTTTGCTTGGTTTTTTTGAAATTGTTTAAAATTTCTAAACGACGCAACACTTTGTCGTTAAGTAAAACTTTTTTAACTTGTTGTTGTTTGAGTTTTTCTTTTAAATTAATAATTTCTTGTTCAATGTTAACTTGTTTCAAAAGACTCTCAACAGCCAATCCACCAGTTTGAAATTCTAATTCACTGTTTTCATTGATAAATTGAATAAACTCTTCCATAAAAAAAGTTTCATCGTGAGTTAACAAACTATTTAAATATTCTTGCGCTTCTTCATAAATTTCAGATTTTTTATCTCATATCTTGAGAAGATAATTCAAAATATTTTGAATTAAAATAAAAGTTGGATTTTTTTCAGTTAAAACACTAACATTAATATTTAATTCAAAAAAAGAACCAACAGAAATATTTTTTTGATCACAATTTTTGACCAAAACATAAGAGCGATAATAAATAATTTCTTGCAATTTAGTCAAAGATAAATTCAAAAAAATAGACATTTTAGAAGGAACTGATTTGTAATATCAAATGTGAACAACCGGTTCATCCAATTCAATATGTCCCATTAAACGTCGACGAACAATATTATCAGTAACTTGTACTTCACATCTTTCGCAAGTTTTTCCACGATTACTCATTTTTTTGTATTTACCGCAAGCACATTCATTATTTTTTACTGGTCCAAAAATTTTTTCACAAAACAAACCGTCAATAACTGGTTTTTGAGTTTTATAATTAACTGTTTCTGGTTTTTTTACTTCTCCAGAAGATCAACCGCGAATTGTACTATCACTAGCTAAACCGATTCTCAAAACAAAATCACGAAAACGTTTCTTCATTGTAATCATTATTAATTTAATTCCTCTCTTCCAGATGTTGGTTTTTTTTCCACATCATAATCTCTTCTTAAAATTTCTACATTTAAACACAAAGAACGCATTTCAGCAAGCAAAACATTAAATGATTCAGGATAATGATTGAAAGTAAAGTTTTTCGTATCATTTTCAATAATTGAGTAAAGAATATTATTCCTTCCTTTAACATCATCAGATTTAATTGTTAATAATTCTTGCAAATTATAAGCAGCTCCGTATGATTCTAATGCTCAAACTTCCATTTCTCCAAATCTCTGTCCGCCGTTTTGCGCTTTTCCTTTTAAAGGTTGTTGGGTAATCAAACCATAAGGACCGACATTGCGAGCATGAATTTTTGTTTCTACCATGTGTGATAATTTCAAATAATACATCATTCCTACAGCAATTTTACGATCAAAAGCAACTCCTGTTTCACCATCATAAAGAGTTTCTTTTCCTTCAGGAGAAACCTTTGCTTTCGCCATCAGTAATTTTAAATCCTCAACATTAGCACCATTGAAAATAGGGGTAGAAATTTTATTACCCAACTTTTTTGAGGCATAAGATAAATGCATTTCTAAAAGTTGTCCAACATTCATTCGTGAAGGAACTCCAAGCGGATTAATCATAATATCAATAGCAGTACCATCAGATAAATAAGGCATACTGTTTTCAGGCAAAATACGTGAAATAACACCTTTGTTACCGTGACGATTAGCTAATTTATCACCTTCTTTCAAATAAATTTTTTGCACAACAAAAACCTTAATCACTTCAATTACATCACTAGATAAACTAGTTGCATATTCTTTTTCAGAGTAGCGTTTAATTTTTTGCACAATGCCGCCGCCGCCGTTAGGAACAACCAAAGAATTGTTTTCCACATGTTGTTCACGACCATGAAAAATATTATTTAAAAGAATGTCCTCTGGCGAATGTTTTGCTTTTTCTTTTGGAGTAACTTTCCCCACTAAAATATCACCTGAACGCACTTCACTTCCGAGCAAAACAACACCTTCTTCATCCAAATAACGTCGTGAATGCTCACTTGTATTGGGTATTTGATTAGTAAATTTTTCTTGTTTTTTATCACCAAAACTAGTTCTTAATCTACGAATTTCATATTCTTCAATATGAAGAGAAGTAAAGACATCTTCTCTTACCAAACGATCACTAACAATCACAGCATCTTCAAAATTGTATCCTCTTCAAGTCGTAAAAGCAACCAAAACATTTTTACCAATTGCTAGTTCACCGTTTTGAATTGAAGAACCATCAGCAATAATTTGATTTTTTTCAACTTTATCACCAGCTTTTACTAATAATTTATGAAAAAGCGCTGTTCTTTGATTAGATGGTAAAAAATTAGTAGGCAAGTATTTATCAATTTTATTTTGAGCGTTTTTAATTTTAATTATTTCACTATCAGCATATATCACTTCACCAGAATTTCTAGCGATTAAACAAAATCCTGAATCACGAGCAATCAAATTTTCATTCCCAGTTCCTACAATTGGTGAATCAGAATTAATTAATGGAACTGCTTGTTTTTGCATGTTAGCACCCATTAAAGCACGATTGGCATCATTGTGTTTTAAAAAAGGCACGCAACTAGTAGAAATAGAAAACATTTGTTTGCAACTATAAGTAAGATATTCTACCTCATCAGAATGAACGGTGATTAAATTGTCATCTAAATAAACTTGTAGATTATCATTAATAATTTTTCCTTCAGAATCTAATGGCGTTGTTGCTGGAGCGATAATTACTCCTTCTTCTTCTAAAGCTGATAAATAAACAACTTTTTTGGTAACTACACCGTTTTTTACCTTACGATGAGGGGTTTGAAGAAAATTCCATTTATTCAAAGAAGCAAAAAAGGCCAAATTAGTAATCAAACCAATGTTAGGTCCTTCAGGTGTTTCAATTGGACAAATTTTACCCGCATAAGAAGAGTGAATATCACGAACTTTTGCTGATGCGCTTTCACGTTTTAATCCACTTTCACCTAAAATCGTTACTCTTCTTTTATTAGAAAGTTCGGTAAGTGGATTAGTTTGATCTAAAAATTGACATAACTGTGAAACATTAAAAAATTCACGAACTTTATCAATTAAAAGACCAGAATTAACCAAAGAAACAATTTTATAGTTATACTTAGATAGCATTAAATCATCTAATTTTTTAGTGCTATCATTAACAATTTTTTCTAATCCACGCGTAAAATAAAAACTCAAAAGTTCGTCTAAAGTACGAATATTACGATTTGCTAAACTATCAATATCATCAACACGACCAATATCATGACTCAAATTTAAAAGACCAGCCGCTATTGCAACAATATCGGGAACACTCAAAGTTTCTTCATCACAATTAGGGTTAATTCCAACCAATTTAATTATCTTGTCTTGAACATCATTGTCTTCAAAAACACTCAAAACTTGTACTTGATCAGAACCAGAAATTCTTTCTTTAGCAAAATCTAATTTCACTAAATTATTTCCAGAAAATAAAAATTCTTTAATTCTGAGCAAGACTTTTTTGGTAACCAAAGTACCTTTTTTAAAATTAATTTTTTTAGAACGATAATCAATTAAATCTTCTGCTAAAACACGATTAAGTAAAACGTTACCAATAAATAATTTATGATTAAACTTATATCTCCCTGCTCCAGAAAGTAAAAATTTTTCTTTATTAAAGAAAAAATTTAAAATTGTTTTTAATTTGAAATTAACAGTTACTCCACTAACATTACTAAAAAGTTTGTTATAAACGCGATTAATTGCCTGTTCAGTAGAAAAATTTTTTTCCGTTAAATTATATGAATTTACAATTTCATCGCTGTGATTAAATAAATCAAGCACTACTTTTTTATCTAACCCAAAAATAGTTAAAAGATCCGTTAAGAAAAAAGTATTTGTTTTAGATTTATCTAAACTCAACTCTAGCAAAGGCAGGGCGGTTGGTTTTGTTTTTCCATCTCTCATATAATGAACCTTTGTGACAAAATCAATTCACGTTCCTTGTTTAGGAATAACTTCAGCATTGAAAAAATCATAAACTCTACTTTTAGTTTCTTTATGAAAGCAAACCCCTGGAGCACGAACTAATTGAAACACCACAACCTTTTCGTTACCATTGATTAAAAAAGTTCCAGTGTCAGAAATTAAAGGATAATTACCAAAAAATAGTTTTTCTTCATTTTCTAATTCAAAATTAAAAAACAAATTGTTATCAGAAACTTTGCTAATTTTAATTTTTATTTTAATATTGTTTTTCTGGATGCGATTTTCATCAATAAAAATGTATGTTTCTTTTTCTTTAGTTAATAATTTAGGAGATTTTAAACTTAATTTTTGTGATAATCATTTACAAAAAGCAATTTCATAATTTTTGTAAATTTTAATATTGGTAATCTTAACTTGTTGTTGTTTAATTTTTAAGTTCAATAACAACTCAATAGGAAATTCATATGATCCTAATTGTTCACGAACCTCTTCAAAAGAACG
>JARVCM010000004.1 GCA_029976705.1 Mollicutes bacterium | reverse complement strand
GGTAGCTATGCTATGTATAAAATAGATAAGTACTGAAAGCATCTAAGCACGAAGCTAGCCTCAAGATTAGATTTCCATATTAGACAACTTATAGACCATGAGTTTAATAGGCTGAAAGTGTAAGCACAGTAATGTGTTCAGCTAATCAGTACTATTAGCATTAACAACGATTGAATCTTTTTAGATATTATGCAGTTGCTATTAATAAAATTCTCTTTTTGTAGAAATGAATTTAGGCGTTTATTTAAAAAATATGAAAATTTGGGTATAGTGATAGCGGTACATAATAGATTTTTTATAGATAAAAATAATTTTTACCAAATGTTATTTGTAAAAAAACCAAGAAAGAAGGAGCTAAATGTGTAATAAATTTGCTTGTAAAACATTAAAGGAAAATTATTAAATATTATTTCCATTTCTTTATACATAGGCATAGATAGAAAATCATTTATTAAAATTAACTGACTTTATAGTTGTTTTTCTTGAAAAGGGGGAGGGGTTATGATATGGTTTTATTTATATTTCAGCCTTATCAAGAGTTATTGGGCGCGAGCGTAAAAATTAATTTGATATTTCAAAAGATATTATCCCAAAAATTTTGCAAAAGAAGGTTCAGGTTTTTTATTAGTGAATATAGGAGAAAATAAAGTAGAAATTTGAAAAAAAATTTATATGACTATAGATAGAAAATATTCAAATGAATTTTTGGATCTATTAGAGTGGTTTTTTGATTTAGAAACGATTTACGAATATCAAAAAGAGTTAAAAGAAATGGTTGAACAAAAGTTTAAAAACAGCACTATTTTTTTTGATACTTTAAAAAACGACAAAAACATTTATTAAAAAAAGATTATTTTATTTATCATAATGAATATTTTTTTACATTGACAAGGTGTTTTCAATAATACAATTAAAATATTGTATTGTAATACAATTAAAATATTGTATTGTGATATAGTTATAGTTCTTAATATTAATAGAAAAAGAAGCGGGTTTTAATTATGAATTTTATGAAAAAGTTTTGAACAGAGAATAAAAAACGTCTTAAAGAAATTATTAAAAATAAAAGACAAAAACATATTAAAAGAGAAATATTTGGTGTTTTAAACGAATATCTTTTGGATAATAAAAACATATCACCATTTCGCGTTTTAAAAGGATTGAGAAGAATTGGAAAAACGACAATTTTACATCAATTAATAAGTTCTTTATCAAGAGAAAATAAAGATAACTTAAAAAAAACTTTTTACTATAGTTTAGAATGATTAAAATATGACAACATCGGTCCGCAAGATTTTGTCTTGATGATTAAAGAAAAAATTAGTCAAAATAAAATAAATTATCTTTTTTTGGACGAAGTTCAAGCGTTAAATGATTGAGAAATATGATTTAAAGTTTTGTATGATGATTTTTGTGATGCTCAAAAGAAAAACATTAAAATAATTGCTACGGGTAGTAGCTGTTTACAATTAAATAATAAAGAAACGGGTCCGGGTCGATTTATTTTTAATAATATATGGCCATGAACTTTTAATGAATATAAAAAATTAGTAAAAAAAATTAATTTTAAAAAAAAAATTAATTTTCATGATTATTTAAGTTTTGGTCAATTTCCAGAAATTTTATTAAAAAAAAATAAAAAAGAAAATGTTTTTTACTTAAAACACAATGTTTTAAATGAAACTGTCAAAGATTTAAAAAAAACATTTAAATTAGAAATTTCAAATGAAAAAATTTTACAAAGTATTTATTTTTTGATTGCAACAACCAATAATGAAATTAACAAAAATAGGATGTTAAATCATTTAAATTTAAATTTTCGAACATTAAATAAAATTTTAGAAGGTCTTGTTGCTGCTAATCTTTTTTATAAAGTAGAGCGATTGAATGAAAAATTAGTAAATAGTAGAAAAAGAACAAAAATTTATAAATATTTTGTTGCTTCTCCAAATCTTGTTTGTGCTTATTTAGAACAATCTTTTGATGATATTGTTAAAAATGAAGAGAATTTTGTGTATATAGGAAGTATAACTGAAACCTTATTTTTGCAAACAATATTTAATTTTAATTCAACAATTAATGAAAATGTTTTTTATGCCAAAAATAGTTCTAATGATGAAGAAATTGATTTTGTTGTCAAAAACATCGCGTCAAAAACAACACTTTATGAAATAAAATACGTTAATATTTTACAAAAAAATAAAATTAATAATTTTTTTCTTGATTATGATTCAAAAAATGTTGAAAAAATATTAATTGTGAAAAATGAACCTTTGTTTTCCATGAAAAAAATATTAAAAACAAAAAATATTAAATTTTTTCTATTAGAAAAATTTCAAAAAAATTAAGAAAAAAGTAAGAAATTTAGAGACCTAGTAAAGATTATAAAAATATTGCCACTTTAAAAATTCTTCAAAATCTAGGAAATAAAACAATTAGTATTCCTGCTAAAAAAATACAAAATTACTGATTGAAAAATTTTTAATTTTAAAGTTTATTTTGCTAATGTTTGTTTAAAAATCAAAAATGAATTTAAAACACTGAGTAGAGACAATGACAATGCGGATTTTGCTAAATTTAAAACTGTAATTATTTAATCAAAATATAAAAAAAGAAATTTCAAATATTTTAGTTAATAATTTCAAAAATAATAACAGCATTTTTAGTGTGTTTGCACAAAACAAAACAAATCCAAATTAAAATTGTTGATACTATTTATTCTTTTGAACATTATTGGAAGTAAATTGAAGATCACCAACTTTTGATGTTAAGCAATTATTACCAGTAACAAAAGCATAATTAGTAAACTTTATTTTTTAATTCACAAAAAAGATCAGATTAAGAAAATTACTGTTGCTGTTCATGAATTAAAATAAAAGAGTCAAAAAATCTTTTTGTAAAAATCTCATAAATGTAAAAAATCATAAGAATTTTTAATGTTATTTTGTTTGTCATTTTAAATAATTTGTTTAAAATTAACAATTTTTTCTATTTTCTGTTTTTAGTTTAAGTTTAATTTATTTTATAAACTGAAAGTTTAAATGTGAGAGACGGCCTTTCTAACTCAACAAAATTAATTTTGTTGATAATTTTTTTATTTTTTTAGATTGAATTTCAAATATTTTTGCTTTTTGTAAAAATATGTATATAACTAGATTTATTCTTAATCAAAGATTATGAGTTTAAATTTGTTAAAAAGACTTATCTCCTTGAAGTTGTAATTTAGGTCCGCGTTCATTACCAATAAATCTTTAAACTTATCTTTATTGTGTTGACGGCGAATTGGAACCATCTCTTTTCCTATTTCGGACAGGGAAGTCAAACAACTTTACAGCGAATTTATTTAATTTTTTAATGAAAATTATGTAATTTTAATTTTCACTTTTTAGTTAAAAAAATTCAATATACTTGTTACTTTAAAACCAAAAAATAAATTATTTTTTATGTTTAGTTATTTTTTTATTCAAAAGCTTTTGCTTTTTAGTTCAATAAAAATAACTTAAACCACCAAAAAAAAGAATTGAACCTAAACTAACTCCAATCCCGATTCCAATTTTATTTCCAATTGATAAACTGTTTTTTTTGTTTGTAGGTATTTTTAATTTCTTTACAATGTTTTCGATTTTTTTAACTTGGTCTTTTTGGTTAACAAATTGATAAAGATCGAATAATTCTATTTGAGCATTTGGAGATAATTTATTAATAGTACTTTTTCATTTCAAATAGAGAAATTAAACAATGTTAAGAATAAAATAATAACTTTCTATGCGTATAAAGAAAAGTTAAGAAGTTTTTTGTATCGTTTTGTGATTAAAGAATTTCATATTAAATTGAAAAATTTAGTAT
>JARVCM010000003.1 GCA_029976705.1 Mollicutes bacterium | reverse complement strand
CAACTTGCCATCAACACCAAAAGGGTGGAGTAAATCCCTAAAATAAGGAAAAAATAAATGCAAAGGTGGTTTTTAAAAAGATTCAATCGTTGTTAATGCTAATATGCAAAATAAAAAAAATTGTTGACAATTATGTGCTTACACTTTCAGCCTATTAAACTCATGGTCTATAAGTTGTCTAATATGGAAATCTAATCTTGAAACTAGCTTCGTGCTTGGATGTTTTAAGCGCTTATCTATTTTATAAATAGACACCCATGGCAAGACAACTGGAGCATCAGCGGTATAAGTCTTTCGCTCCTCTCGTACTAGAACAAGTCTCCTCAAAAGATTTCCCGTGCTCACAGTAGAAAAACAAACAACTGTCCTTATAATCAACTAAGAGTTAAAGAATCTCTAATGGTTTATGATTGCATTTTGAAAGAATTAAGAAATTCACAAAAAATCATTATTAAATAAAAAACAGAACAAGTATAAATCAGAAAAAGAAAAAACAATTATTAGATGTAAATGTTATAAGGCATATGGTCGGATGACGAAGTTTAACAAGCAAAGATATTAAATAATTGAGAGCGAAATGGTAATCATAGCTATATTTCTTCTTTAATGGTTGACATTAAAAAATACAAATCAAGTTTAGAAAATTATATAAATAAAACAAAGAAATATATTAAACAAACAAACAGAAAAAGAAATTAAAACAAAAAGAACAAAAACAAAAGAATGAGAGCATTACATTGAATAACTTAGAAAAAAATAAACAAATCAAATAAACCAAAAAACGAAAACGCTAGTAAATACAGATCGCCTTTAAATTCCTAAAGAAATAAAAACTTTTCAATTGTAAAATTCAAATTTATAATTAAAAAATTAAATAAAAAAATGATTGGTTTGATGTAGTCTTTTTTCGCTAAAAAATTATTTAATTGATTTTTGGGTTTTTTTGCTTCAATAAAAATATCACAATCCACCAAGAAGAAAAATAACTGCAAGACCAACACCTATAGCAATATCAACATTTTTCTTCAATTGATAATTCACTGGTCTTTTGTCTCGGTTTTTTTGCTTTGATGCTTGAATTTTATTCACAACTTTTTCCAGTTTTTGGAGTTTATCTTTGTTATTAATTAGTTGATAAAGATTGATTAATTCCGTTTTAGCAGTGAAAGATAAATCTTTAAAAGCAAACTTAGGATCGTTTCAATTCTTTACTGCTAATAACACTTAAAAAGAAAAAACTTTAGCATCAATCTTAACTTGTTTTTATTTGAACTTCTTTCTCCGTTTATTCAATATATTTCTTTGTTTTATTTATATAATTTTCTAAACTTGATTAGTGTTTTTTCAATTCCACGATGTCATAATCAATATTATCAATTGTGATTTGATTTACTTGTAATTGCCAAATGGGCGCGGATATGACGCGCAAGGTAATATTATCAATTGTGATTTGATTTACTTGTAATTGACGTAAATCCTTCTAAAATTTAAAAGACTAGGGAACACTTTTTAGTTTTTCACATAAAACTTATATTTTAATTACTATTTTTAATCAAATAAAAGTAATTTTATTCCTTGCTAATATTTTGAGTGTGGTTTTACTATTTTTGTTTATTCTTTTTATGTTTTAAAAGTTTTGCCGCTACTTTAGCATCCTTAGCGCTGTTTTTTTTATTTTTTCCCATTATTATCAATAAAATTATTATATAGCAACTTAATTTAAAAGACATTTTTAATTTGTTTGAAATTATACTAAAAATCATTTGTTTCGGCAAAAAAATCAAGTACTTTTTTATTTAAAATTTTTGATAATTTGAATAAAAATTAAATAAATAAATTTAAAAAAATTTATTGTAAATTTTTTGATTGATTTTTTTACATAATTGCAAATAACGAAAAGTTGTTTCCACTTTCACATGTCCGAGTTGTAACATTACTGCTTTAGGATTGGCGCCTTTGAGTAACATATGGGTGGCGTGTGATCTTCTAATTGAATGGGGAGTATATTTTGTTCCTAAAATTTCTTTCACTCATAGTCTTAAAGTTTTTAATGTTTCGCTAAAAGGAGCAAGGAGTTTTGTCGTTTGATAATTGTGAAAAATTTCTCTAATTTTAGCACCTTTGCCTTTTACGATAATTGTGTCTTTATTAATTTTAATAATTGTTTTTAATTCAGAAGCGCGAATTCCTGTTTCAAACAGGAATTTAATGATTAATTTTTTATTTTTCATACTTACATTATCTAAAGAACTAATTTTTGTTTTTTGTTCTAAATATTTTTTATCAAAAATTGGCATATATCTTTGATAGATTTTGGGTAATTTAATTTGTTGAATTTTAAGATATCTTTTGTCTTTAATAGATTTCATATAGCTAATTAAGACATTGTAATGCGTTCAAACAGTATTAGGGGAATCACAATAACTAATTAATTTATTTTTAATTAAGCGTAAATCCTTCAAAAAAGGTTGATATTTTTGCAAAATACTTTTGTACGTTTTGATTGTATTAATAGAATAATTATTATTTTTACAAAGGTTCAGAAATTTATTCACACCAACAAACTAAACGATAAGAAATACTTTTTAATTTTATCTAAATTTTATTTGCAACAAAGAGATTAAATTATTTTATTAATGAAATTTTTCTAAAATAGATCATGGTCAATTGAATAACAATATTATTAAAATATAATTCAAACTGAATTTTATCTTTTTATCAATTTTGCACAAAGTTTTTTAACAAAACGATTTCAATATTTTTTTTGTTTAATGCTTGTGTCAAAGAATGTTTCAAAGGTAATGCGTTTTGAATAATTAATATTTTTTGAATATATGACTTATCATAATTTCAAAAAAAATCATTAATCATATTTTTATTGATAACTTCACGATATTTGATTTCATAAAGAATTTTATTATCATGTTTTTGTCCAATGATTTTCAGAAAGAAATCAATTTCTAAATTTTGTTTGTTTTTGACATAACTAACAGAAAGATTATTTTGATTAGTAAAAATAATTTTTTGCAAAAAAATTGTTTCAGTGATACTACCAACAAATTGATTGGTTTCGCTATTCATTTTAATTTCAGCAAACGTTTGATGCAAAAGCGCACAAATAAAATTGGGCGAAGCAAGAAAATACTTCTTATTTCTTTTGCTTTTTGTCACCAATAAGGCGTTGACTTGTTCAATTTCAAACAACAGTTTAGATGCCACAAAAGCATCTAAAAATTTATTTAATGTTCTAATATTTAAACTTAATTGTTGCGCCATTTTATCTTTGTTGATTTCATTATTAGTTGTTTCAACCAAATAGTAAATGATTCGGGTAATTTCTTCCATTGATATTTTTGTTTTTAAAATATTTTTAATGTCCTTGAGAGTTTCATTTAAAATATATGTTTTTAAACCATCAAATTTTTCAAAGTTTTTGATTGTTGGTTGAACAAATTCAGGAAATTGTCCAAAAGTTAAATATTCATCAAAACTATTTTTATTACTAATCTTTTTTGACATTAACAGTTGTTGATATTCTTCATAAGATCAGGGAAAGATATTTTGCATATCAAAACGACCAATGCCATCTTCATTGTCATTTATTTCTAAACAATTACTCCCTGTAGCAATTATTTTAATATTTTTACGATAAATAACACATACATCGTCATACAAAATTTTTAATCATTTTTTTCAAGCAATCAGATCTTGAATTTCGTCAAGAAAAATATATTCTATTTTGTCTGTTTCAATTGCAATTTGAACCTCTCGTTTAAATTCTTCAGACTTAATACCGTTAACACTTAATTTGTCCAAACTATAATAAAATATTTTTGCTAATTTCACTTTTTTTTCATTATGTAAAAAATTAATTAATTGATATAAAGTCGTGGTTTTACCAATTCTTCTCAATCCTGAAAGCACTTTAAATTTCGTTTCTTGATTTGTCAAATATTTTTTTAAATCAGCAAAATTTTTTCTTTTAATGACAAATTTTTGTTCAATAATTTTTTCTAAACGTTTTTCGTAATCAATTCAAATACTCGGCGTCATAATCTCTATTAAATTAATCAAATAAAAAATCCTTTTTCTTGATTTGGTATCGTAATACACTTTCCTAATGGTATTACAATACATCTTCCTAATGGTATTCAAATACAACTTAAAAATTTTGAAGTTTTTAATTGTATTTAAACAATTAACAAATTAGTAAAAAGTTCTTTTAATTTATTCATTTTGGTTTCGTAACAAATTAATTTAGATAATAATCGACAAATACTATTATTATCATTATCATTTGTATCTTTAATTTTAATTTGCTTTAATGTTAAATCATTAATTCCTTTCATTGTTGTTCCGGTAGAAAAAATCTTTTTTTGGATTTGAAAAGCATTACTCAATAAAAATCCCAATAAATAATCATTATTTTTACTATTTACCGAGTACATTCCGGTGGAAAAAATAAATTTGCTTTCTCAATCAGAAGTCGGGATTACTTTGTTTTCACCCATTAGTTTAGAAAACAAAATAGCATTCGTTTGCGGCGTTATATTCGCCCTGGATGGCTTTTGATTAATATTGAGATCAATAAGTTTGTCAAAATCAATCTTTAACTCACCAATAGCATTAGTGGCTAAATAATGTTTTTGTTCATTGTATTTTAAATGATGATTTTTATTTTTAATAAACGACATTAAAGTTATAGTTTTATTTTCATTCAGTTGATAATTCCAAATAAGGAATTTTTTTAACCTTGCTTTTAATTTTTGATTTT
>JARVCM010000002.1 GCA_029976705.1 Mollicutes bacterium | reverse complement strand
GTACTTTTTCATTTCAAATAGAGAAATTAAACAATGTTAAGAATAAAATAATAACTTTCTATGCGTATAAAGAAAAGTTAAGAAGTTTTTTGTATCGTTTTGTGATTAAAGAATTTCATATTAAATTGAAAAATTTAGTATATATTCAGATACATTAATTTAAATTTTAAACTATAGTTAATTTTTTAAGTTTTGATTTCATGAAAATTGATTTAAAATTGTTGAATAAAAAATTTATTTTTTCTGGTAAAAGGCCAAAAGGCGGTTCTTTTTGGGCGAAGGGTTATCTTTGTGATGAAAATAAGTTTATGATTTTAAAAGGTAGTCACGTTAATATCAAGAATTTTAACCGAACTCATTGTCATAAAGATTTTGTAAAAACTTTAGAGGTTATTCAAAAAAAAATTGATTATTTATTATCTACAGGTTTACTACTAAAAAAAGATAATTTTTATATTTTTCAACAAGACTATCTTTTTAACAAACCATCTGCGGCCGCTGTATTTTTTTGTGTTCGTAATTGCAATGGTTGAACTGCTTGAAAAGAACAAAAAAGCAAAAAAAGTTTAAAAATTTTTGTTAATTAACATAAGTTAAAATTAAAAAGATACTTGTTTTTTAAGTTATTGAACAAAAAAAATTTTTTTTGTTCAATAACATTTTTATTTGATAAGAATTTTGAATATATTCTGATGTAATAAAAGTGATTTTAATCAATATCTTTATTTTTTTTCTTGACAAAGTGCAAAAAATGTGATCTAATAATTTTTAAGTTTTTTAGACTGTATTTTAGAAAAAAATGAATTTAAAAACTTAACTATTTATTTTATGTCTGAATTAAAAAAATTAGAATTACTTTGTGAACCAATAAAAAATGACGTTCAATTGCCTGATTTTAAAGGTTCACATAAGCTTTACCATTTACCAATTAAATTGTTAAAATTTAATCCTTTCAATGATCGTTTTGCTGCTGAAATTCATGAATATAAAAGAAAATATGGTTCAGAATTGAGGTTTGATGATGTTTCACAAAAATATTTAATTAAATTATTAATTCAAGAAAACCCGGCAAAAAATAAAAATACAAAGGAAGATATTAAAAAAAAAGGTCTTTTAAACCCTATTATTGTGGAAAATCATGGAATTGTTATTGATGGAAATCGACGTTTAATGATTTTGCGTGATATTGTTCTTGATCCTAAAGAAAACAAAAAATTTTCTAACGTTCCTGTTATTGTTTTAGAGGAAGGTGGTGATATGTCAGAGTTTAGAATTCGAGAATTGGAAACTATTTTTAATATTTGAGCTGATGAACCGCTTGAATATAATCCTATTAATATTTATGTAAAAATTATAAGACTGTTAGAAAACGAAGATATTGAAGATGAAAATTTAAAATTTTCTATAGTAGCTGACAAAATGGGTGTTAAATATACACCAAAAAAAATCAATGAATATTATAAAACCTTTCAAACTATGAAAGATTATTTAATTTTTCTTAAATGTCCTGGGCAATACACGCTACTCAAACAACGTATAGATCATTTTGGAATAATAAGAAAATTTATGCAAAATACGGAAGATGGAATAATAAATATTGATTATAGTATGAATCCATCAGATTTTTTTAATAAAAATCAAATAAGAAAAATTGTTTATTACTTAACAAGTATTTTATGAGAAGGTAAGGCGTTTCGAAAAATTTTGCCAACACAAAAACGACAAGGTTTGTTATCTTTTAAAAAAAATGTTGATTTTTTATGAAATGAAATGAAAGAGATTGATTTAGAAGAACATTGTTTGAAAAATCCTAGTCAAATATTATCAGATACAAACAAATTAAATCGTCTAAAAGAAACAATAAGAAAATTAAGCAGCACAACAACTGTTGAATTTGATGTCTTAAAGTTAGTGGAAACAATTGAGAAAAAAACTTTTTCATTAGAACGTATTGAAACAGAAATTGATTCTGATTTTCAAAACAGATTAAAAATGATAATAAGTAAACTTCAAAAAATCGTTATTAACAACGATAAATAATGAATTTTTGAATTCAAAAATTAAATTCCAAAGATTGATTTTGCTTTAATGTTAATTATATTAAAGTTGAAAATTATATTGATTTTCTTTTGAGAAATTATTTTTCTCATTTAAAAATAACAAAAAAAACGAAAAACTTTACTTTTTATTGTTTTGATAAAGCAAAAGTTTTAGATAATAAGTGGTTTTATCAATTTTTAATTAATGTGCAAAAACGCTTTAATTTAATTTTTATTAACGAAAAAAATGAACCATGAATAGCGAATTTTTTGATAAGTTTAGATAAATACCAAATTAATTTTGAAAAGCAAGAACGACTTTATCACCAAATAATGAATAAAGTAATAATTTCGACAAAAATTAATAATGCATTATTTTTACCAACTTTTATTCCTAAACATTTTCAAAAAGAGTATGCTTTTTTGGCATTAAAAAACAAACGTTTTGCTAATTTTAGTGCTTCCGGGAGTGGAAAAACTATTGTGAGTTACATGAGTATTTTGTCACTTTTTGCCGATCAAAAAATTAATTTATTAGTGGTTGTTGGTCCTAAATCAGCAAAAAGTGCTTGATTTGAAGAATGAAAAATAGTTGCCCTGTCCGACATTATTCATGCTGACGAAGTTTTTAATTTTGCTGATAAACCATTAAATTACATTGAATCATTTAAATTTTCTCCTTTTATAAAGGGAAAGTTAAATGTTGTTTTTGTTAATTTTCACAAATTTCAAAATCATCAATTCACCCAAAAATTTATTCAATTAATTGATAATTACAAGACATTACTGGTTGTTGATGAGGCACATTATATTAAAAATTATCAGGGAACACTACACATTAATTTGTTACAATTATCCAGTAAATTAGAATATATTCATCTTTTAACTGGAACACCATTGCCGCGTTTTTCTACTGAAGGGTTTTATATAATTAATTTTCTGTTTCCAAATGTTCAAGATAAAAAAGAACTAAAGGAACATAATTTTAAACTTTCCTGTGAAGAAACTGTTTTAGGAGGTATAAAAAACTTGAAACTTAGAAAAATGGTGATTGAGAAACTAAAATTATTTTTTGTGCGCAAAACTAAACAAGCACTGATTAATGATGGATTTTTATTACCAATGAAAAAAATAAAAATTAAAATTGACATGGAACAAAGTGAAAAATTTTTAATGCAAAAATTACAAACCAGTAAATTTAAAATTGATTTAAATCAATCTGGTTTAGAGGACAAAAATAAATGTATTTGAATTATTCGAAGGATGCAAGCGTCTTCATATCCTCCATTGTTGTTTGAAAAGTTAACAAATGTTTTTTCTGATTTGACCAATGATGTTAGTGATTATTATGACCAAAAAGATATGACAGAAACATTAACTTTGAATAAAAAAGACAAAGAGATAGATAAAATTTTAGAAAAATTAATTACTGAGAAAGAAATTAGTAATATTGTTCATAAGTATAAGTCTGGCTCATTAATTACGCAACGTTGACTAAAAGCAGCGGTAATTTTAAAAGAAAGAGCCAGTGAAAAAATTATTATTTGAGATGTCTTTAAAAAATCAATGCAAAAATTTCAAAAATATTTAGAGCAAGTGATGCCTGATCGTAAAACGTTTTTAATCAATGGAGATATTGATACAGCGCAACGAGAAAGAATAATTACTCAATTTAAAAAAAGTTGAAATAGTATTTTAATTGCTTCGCCGGCAACAATTTCTGAATCAGTTTCATTGCATCGCGAAGTCAATGTTGCCATTTATTTATATAAAAATTATATGGGCGCTCATTTTATGCAATCTCAAGAAAGAATTCATCGTTTGGTTGGAAAGAATGAAAAACAAAAACAAAAAACAATTTATTTGATTGAAGCCGCATCACCTTCAATAGATCAAGAAATTAGTTGTAATCTTCAAAATAAAGAAAGAGAACAAAGTATTTTTATTGATTAAAATATTTTAAATTATTATTCTATATGGAGAGTAACAAAAAAATTTTAGTATAATAAATATATATGATTCAGTTTAGTCTTTTGAAGTTGACGGCAAGTTGAATTCACCTCTTTCTATTTCGAACAGAGAAGTTAAGCAACTTTAGAGCGAAAATACTGGGTTTCCGGGAACATAGCGAGATGCCAAGGGACTTTATTTAATAAATAAGTTTTATAATAGATTTTTATTTTTCATAATTTATGAAATACGTTATTTTTATTGATGAAAGTGGTACTTTAAACAAATTTAAAAAAGAAGTGTTTTTAATAACTCTTCTTGTTGTCAAAAAAACTGATCACAAAGAAATGAAAGAATTTTCTCTGTCAAAAATAAATGAATTTCGTTTAAAAAATAGTATTTCAAAAGAAAAAGAAGAAGAAATAAAAGGTCATTTTTTGGTTACAAAAACTGAATCATTTTCTAAAGATGAAGGTAAAAAAATAATCAATGAATTTTTTTTATATTGCCTTAATAAAAATAAAATTATAGGTGGCTATGTTGACAATAAAGATGCAAAGAACAAGAATAAAAAGAATAATAAAGATACCTTTTATTTTGAAATGATCAATTCTTTAATTAATAGAATGATAAAAGAAAAATGACTTGTAGAAGGAGATGAAATAAATCTTTTTCTAGATGCGAGAAATAGCAATCTTTCACACGATCAAGTTTTAAAAATTTTTAATGATAATTTAATTAATTCCAAAATCAAAATTTATAATTGACAATCTTGTGATTCAAAAAACCACACAATGATTCAAGTTGTTGATTATTTAGCAATTGCTTTGCGTTATAAAATTATAAAATCATTAAAAAATAATAAAATAATTCATAAGCGTCCTAATTTAATTGTTGAAAAAATAATAAATTAACTCTTTATTATGTTAAAACTGTTTTGTTCAAAATCTCTATATCAAACTTAGAAATATCGTTTTTACATTACGACATAAGATATAAATATATACTTATTTTATTCTTTTAACTATATACAATAGATGTTTTATTATTTTTTAATTTTATTTTTTTTGAGTAAATCTTTGTATTTATAGAGATTTTCTAGCGCGCTTTTTACAGTCTCCAAACAAATTTTACCATTTTCTTCATTATTGTTAGTATTTTCAAATTCTTTTATAATGTGATTTAGATTGTTGCCTCATTTTCTGCCAAAATCTAATAAATTAATAATATCTCTGTTCAATAGTTTTTTTTCGTTTAAATATTCAATATAATACTGAAATTTATCATTATCTTTTGCTTTTTCTACCACGGCAATGTGCATAATAATTATTCTTGTTAAAAGAATAACAACTTCTCACATTTGATTGTTTGCAGCTTTTTGAATGTTTTGATAGAATTTTTTCAAATTATCTGGTAAACTTGCTATATTTTCTTTGTATTTAGGTTTTGGAAAAATTTCTCTTTTTGAATCATCCAAAACATTAATCATTCCACAACTAGAACAAACAGAACCGTAGTAAAAAATTTCCTCAACAGCATAAAGATAATCAGGATTTTTAGGAATACAAGAAATACATGTTTCTAAAGAAGATACTAATTTCAAGCATTTAAAGCATTCAAAATCAATATTAATATTTTTTCTTAAAATAATTTGTTTTTTCATTTTGATCTTATTATATATTTTATTATTAATTTAAAAAAACAACCTTACCTAATGATGCATAAAATAAATAAAAAAACAATGAGTGAACGACTAAAATCATTGAGAAGTTGTCAAGAAAATACTATCTTGAATGTATTGAAAGTTCTAACCTTTTGCTTTATCAAACGAAGAAACAGAGTCTTTTGACTGGGGTGGCCGACTCCCAAAATGCAACTTAGATGCCCAATGGTACTCTCAATATGTTTGAAAATCATATATGGAGTGTAAAAATAAAAGAGTGATTTACTTTTTGAACAGATTCATAAAAAACTTAGTGATCCAGCAATGCATTGTGTTTTGCTTGCCACTCAACGGCTAAAAGTTACCCCGGGGATTTTTATGCGGATTAAAAAAATTGATTGATACTAGTATTCAACGCTATTTTTTAGTCGTTTGAGAGATTTTTTAATCTTTGTTTTTGCGCGATGAAACAATTCAAAAAAAGAGAAAGTTAAAACTTAATCTCATATATAATGATAAACTCCCCCCGCAAGCTCCTTTTCAATTTAGCTGCAGGCAAACCTTCCTATATATTTTATAACAAAAAAACGATTATATTGTTTTAATTGTTTAAAAAAATTAGCAATATTGTCAGTTCCGTTTTTAATTTAGATTAT
>JARVCM010000021.1 GCA_029976705.1 Mollicutes bacterium | reverse complement strand
GTTGACGGCAAGTTGAATTCACCTCTTTCTATTTCGAACAGAGAAGTTAAGCAACTTTAGAGCGAAAATACTGGGGTTCCGGGAACATAGCGAGATGCCAAAAAAGGGATTTTATTTAAAAATAAAATAATCATTGTATTTTTTCAAATATGCCAAAAAGAGATTTATTAAAATTTAAAATTTTAAATTTTAAATCTATTCAGGAACTTAAATTCACAATTAAAAATGATGTTAACATTCTTATTGGTCAAAATGAATCCGGAAAATCAAATATTTTACAAGCAATTCAACAAATAAAAGGAAGAAGTTTAAATTTTGAAGATATCAATTTTAATACTCTTAAACCTGTACAAATTGCTTGATCTAGTAGAATAGATAATACTAGAATTGAAAAAATTAAATCTCTTTTTTTAACTGAATTTCCTGAATTTGAAGAAAAACTTAAACCTTTAAATGATTCTTTTTTAACAAAATGTATTGATCAAGAACAAAAATATCATTTTAATTTTTTATATTCAGAAAACGAAAAAAAAAATTTTTGAAAAAATTTTTTTGAATTTTTAAAATTTTTTTCACTTTCAATAGAAGAAAAAAAGAAAGAATATAATTCTTTAAATTCAGGAAAATTTTTAGAAAATTTAAATAAATGACATAGTGAATTACTTGTGCCTGAAAAATTTATGAATTTACATTTAATTTTTAATGGAATAGAAGATTGAATATCAAATCTTTTAAATCATAATAATACTTTTCCGCCTTTAACTTCAGAAATAATAAACAAAATAGATAATATTTCAAAAAAAATTTTAAATTTGCTTGCTGATTTTTCACGACAAGAAGATTTTTTTGAAATTATTTATTTCAATCACGAAGATTTTAAATCAAAATATACATTTACTGAGGCGCTTAGAAATGATTTTTTTCTTGGTTTTTGAAAAAAACTTGGTCAAGATGTTAAAGATATTAAAAAATTGCACGAACTATCAAATAAACAAGACAATGATTCTATCTCTAGATTTGAAGAGTTAAAAGAAGAATTAAAACAAAAAACAAATGACGCGCTCAATAAAATGATTAATAATTTTTCAACTCAAAAAACAATTAATTTTAAGATTTTTATTAAAGATACTTATTTTTGAATACAAGGAGCAGATTGTTTTAACGACGAAGAAAATGAAGAAAATAAAATAGGTATTTATAAAGGTTTGGAAAAAAGAAGCAAAGGTTTTTCTTCTTTTTTATCATTGTACTTTTTTGTTAATTACTATGCATTATACAATTTAAATAAAATAATTATAATCCTTATTGATGAACCGGGTGCGCATTTACACGCACAAGCTGTTTTAGATTTAAAACGGCTTTTTCAAGAATTAATAGAGAAAAATAAAAATTTAGGAATAGTTATGACGACCCACAATCCGTTTTGAATAGATGAAGAAAATATTAATGAAATTAAATTTATAAGAAAAACGACAAAAAAAGGAACTAAATGTTTTTCAAAACTTATGTCTAATTCCAATAAAGAAAATATATCAACATTATCTCCCTTTCTCTATCAAATGGGCATAGATAGAAAATCATTTATGCAATTATCTGAATCTATCCATGTTTTTGTGGAAGGGTATAGCGATATGTTGTTGTTTGATGGAATGAAAAATTATTTTGGAGAGAAGTATAAAAATTTATTTTTTATTCCTACTAATGGCGCTGCAAAAAAAACAACTTTATTCAATGTTTTGTTTGCCATAAATAAAAAAATACCATATTTTATTTTTGATTATGACGATGAAGGAAGCAAACAATTAAAAAAGCGCCAAAAAGAATCTTTTTATAATCAAAATAAAAAAAACGTTTTTTTTAATAATTTGGAGGATGAATATAAAAAAAATAATCAATCAAAACAAACACAAGAATTGTTTACAATCGAAGAATGAAGGGACAAAAAAATATCTGAAATAAAAAAAGAGAATTTTTGAATTGATTCTTGTTTTGATTTGTGAAAAGATTTGAAAAAACAAAAAATTAAATTATCAAAGAAGACTATAGAAAATTTTAAAAAAGTTTTTGAAAGAATTGATCTTCAAGATGATTAAAACTAAAATTTACATTAATTAACGAAATTAGTTTATGTATAAATTATGGAAACAATTAAAATTAAAAACGCTCAAAATAAAATTATTTTGGCAAAAATACAAATTTTGAATCCTAATAAAATTACCATTAACAAACGTGATTATGATATTTTAATTTTGGAAGCCTTTAATTTTACTAAAATAAAACATTTTTGAGATATTAAAAATATCAAGATCAAAACGCTCATTTGAAATCTAGGAGAAAACAACATTAAATTGGATCAAGTTAAAACCACGTTACAAAAAATAGAAAAGGTACGTATGAATATTTTAATGCAAGGTTTGACAGAGAAAACTGGTTTTTTGATGCGTTTAAAAAAGTTAAAAATAGATAAACTAATTATTAACAAACGCTCATATTTTTTTAAGGCGTTATTAAAAGAAACAAGCAAAAAAGTTACGGACTTTAACAAATTATCTGCTTTTGCACAACAAGAATTTCAAAAACTTTATGCTCTTGTTAATGTTCAAGATCAAACAAAATTAATTGACAACGTTATTAACAAAATAGAAAAATCACAAAACTAAGCAAATAAAACAAAGAAAAATACCTTATCAGCAGCAAAAATCGGTATTGGTGTCGGTGTTAGTGGAGGTGTAATCTTGTTTCTTTTTGGTGGAGGTTATTTTTTATTGAATAAAATAAAAAAAAAGAAAAAAACCATAAAAAAAGAAAGAAAAACTAAATAGAAACATAGCGATATGGCAAGAGGACTTTATTTATTTAATATTTGATGAAAAAAATTAGATTATTTATTTGATAAAAAACATGACAATATTTTTGAAATTGCGAAAAAAATATCATCCGGAAATAAAAATCAAATTATTTTTTACGATAATTTTTTAATAATATTATTTTTTATTTATCAAAAAAAGAAAGATAAAAATTCCATTTAAACACACAAAAAATATTCTGCTTTCATAAACTTTATTTGAATTGTTAAAGAAGTAAAACCTGATTTTGTTACTATGGAAAATATAGCTAGAATCAAAAAAGATGATAATTTTATTGATTTTGTTAATGAATTGAAAAAAATGAAATATAAAGTTAATTTTAAAGGTTTTACATTAATTACAAGTAAAATAAATCACAATTGATAATATTGATTATGATGTGACTAAAATTAAAGATTATTCAGGTGAATTTAGATAATTCACTTAAACTTTTCTCTATCGGGCAAGTACTGTTAGAAAAATTAGTGCAAGAAAAGCGTTACTTTGGTTAAAATGAAACTTTTGTTGTCAACAAAAAACAACAAAAAAATTGTATACTCAACTTACTGATCCCAAAAATTTAGACACTTACAATAAATTAAAAAACATCACTTTAAGTACGATTAATGTAATTGATAATAATGATAATGTTTACAACATTGTTATTTTAAAAAATTTGAATAAAACTCAATTTTTTGCTGATATTGATTCCATCATCAAAATCACACTTAAAACATTATTAACAGCTAAAATTACTTTTTTAGACTTAAAAAAGACCGTTGATATTCAAACAATTGAAGAGACGTTGAAAACTTTATATGATGAATTAGTAAAACCACAAAATTTAACAACTCTTACCAAATTACAAAAATTTATTACGAATACAATTCAAATCAATATTAATGGCGTTCAAGATAATATCAAAGAATTAAAAATATTACAAAGAATACAAATTTACTAACGCTGATATAAAGGTTAAAGACGAATTTAAGACAAGGGCATTAATAATCGCTAAAATGATTTTACAAACAAAAAACAGCAATTGAAATACAAAATTTGTACGTATAGTTCGATTGAGAGGTTGAGCAGTCACGCTGAGATTGAGATCCAAAACAAAAAAAATTTTTTACTAGAAAAAACCATAACAAATGTTGATTTTTGGTAAAAATATGCACAATTTGTTCAAAAACAAATATAAAAACAAACATAACAATTGAAAAGATTAGACACACAAATTAATTTTCAAAAAAAATCTAACCTTTACTCCTGATTATGTTCTCTAAAAATTACGTATTTTGGCAAAAATAAAAAATCAAACAATTAACAAATGGCAAGGAATTTTCAATGT
>JARVCM010000020.1 GCA_029976705.1 Mollicutes bacterium | reverse complement strand
TTTACAAAAAGCAATTTCATAATTTTTGTAAATTTTAATATTGGTAATCTTAACTTGTTGTTGTTTAATTTTTAAGTTCAATAACAACTCAATAGGAAATTCATATGATCCTAATTGTTCACGAACCTCTTCAAAAGAACGTGTTTTTTTTCTAATAAAAACACGCTTTAAAGAAAGAACTTTATCTTTACGATTGGAAATGATTGGAAAAAAGCGATTAAAAACTTTAAAAACTTTTTTTTTTATAAAAACGATCAAAACTTTCTTGATGAATATTTACAAGACTATGATTAAAAAACGAAAAATCTTCGTTTTTTTTTGAATAATCAATTCGTTTTGAATTGTGTCCAAAATTACTAATCTTTAATTTCATATTCTAAAAATGAAAAATTTAGTCATTCATAAAATTATAACAAAAAAAACAGAAAAAAGATTTTTATTTTTTTTGTTTTCAAATATTTTGAAAAAAAGCAACAAATAAAGGGTCGGGTGATTCAGGATAAGAATTTCATTCTATATGAAATTGTGTAGCAAAAAAAAAAGGATGATTTTTTAATTCAATAATTTCAATAATTTTATTTTCATCATTAGCCACTCCAGAAAAAACAAACCCTTCTTTTTCAAAATTTCTTTGATATTTTTTATTAAAAACTAAACGATGGCGATGGCGTCCTAATATTTTTTCCTTTTGATAAAATCGAAAAACCAAAGAATTAGTATCAATCATAATTTCTTGTTCACCAAGAAACATTTTATGATTTATAGAATCAAAATACTTAATAATTAAAGGAACCTTTGAATCAGAAGCAAACTCTTCAGAAGTAGCATTTTTTAAATTCAATATATTGCGGGCAAATTCAATTAATGCTAATTGAAATCCTAAACAAATACCAAAAAAAGGAATTTTATTTTCACGAGCAAATTCAATTGCCAATAATTTACCTTCAACACCTCGCACACCAAAACCACCCGGAACCACAATTGCATCAAAAGATTCCAAAACATCCTTTAAATTATCACTGGAAAGAGTTTCAGGATTAATTTCTTGATATTCAAAATTAATATTTGTGTTTAAAGCCGCTGCATATAAAGCCTCATAAAAAGATAAATAACTTTGTTTAAAATTAGGATATTTATTAACAATTGCTATTTTAATTTTTTGAGTACTTTGACTTAAAATATTAATTTTATTAGAAAGAAACAATAATTTTTTTTCATCAATATTTTCAGGAAGTTTAAAAAAATCAAGAATTTTTTTGATCAATCCTTCGGAAAATAAAAGTAATGGTATTTTATAAATATTGGTATCAGGTAATGAAAAAATTTGTTCATTAGTAAGATAACAAAATTTAGCAATTTTTGTTTTTATTTTCTCTGAAACAACTCGATCAGAACGTAAAATAACAAAATTAGGTTCAATAGCATTAGCTCGTAATAAAGCAATTGAATTTTGCGTTGGTTTTGTTTTAAATTGGCCTAAATTATTAAAATAACTCACATAAGTTAAAAACACAAAGGCAACATTTTTATTTCCTAATTTTCTTTGAATTTGAGCAGCGGAAATTAAAAAAGGAGTTGAATCATTATCACCAATGGTTCCGCCCAATTCTACAACTAAACAATCAGGCTTTTCTTGATCAATAATATTAAAAATTTTTTGTTGAATCTCTTGTGAAACATCATAAATATTGACAGTTTTACCAGCATATTTTTGATTTCGTTCCTTCTTTAAAACACTTTGATAAATTTGACCTGAAGTAACTGAAGATAATCTAGTTATTTTTTGATTTAAAAAACGTTCATAATTGCCTAAATCTAAATCGGCTTCTAAACCATCTTTTGTCACAAAAACTTCGCCGTGTTCTGCGGGATTCATTAAATGACAATCAACATTTAAATATGGATCTTGTTTTTGAACAGATACTTTTAATTGATTCAATTTCAATAATTTAGCAAGAGAACTGGCAACAACTCCTTTCCCAATCCCTGAAAAAAGACCACCTAAAACAAAAATAATTTTTGTATTTTTCATTGTTTAATCATAATCATTTCAAAAAAATTATTATAAAGTAAAATTACATTCTTGACTTAGGTTTAATGTCCAAAAGGTCTAAGGTGTTTTTTAAAACTTGTTGAAAAGCTTGAATTAATTGCAAACGTTGGTTTTGTAATGATAAATTAATATTTAAAATTGTTACTTTTTCATACAAAATATGAAAATTTTTACTTAAATTTAAAGCATAAGATACTAAAATTTGCGGTTCACGCAAAACTGCAGCATTTTTTAAAAAAATTTTAAATTGATGTAGAGAGAGAATTAAATTTTGCTCATAAATTGATGTTATTCCCGAATAATCATTCAAACATTCTTTGTTGTCAAAAGAAACTTTCTTCAATAATTGACAAGATCGAGCATATGCATATTGCACATAAAAAAATGGATTTTGACTATTATTAGTATGTATTAAATTTAAATCAAAAACAAATTTAGTTTGTTTTTGACGTGAAACCAACATAAAACGTAAAAAATCTAATCCAGTAACCTTAACTAACTCTATTAAAGAAGTTGCTGTACCTTTACGTTTAGAAATTTTTAAAGTTTTACCATCTTGAACAATTTTTACCATTTGTAAAAGATCAACATTAAATTTATTTACATCTCACCCCAATGCTTTTAATCCTGATTTAATCTTCAAATAATGACTATGATGATCGACACCAAAAAGATCAATATACTGATCATAACCACGAGTAAATTTATGATTATGGTACATAATATCACCAGTAAAATAAGTTGGTAATTGATTACTTTTAATTAAAACAAAATCTTGATCACTACCATATTTAGTTGCTTGAAATCAAAGTGCTCCTTCTTTGGAATAAACTGCTTTTAAAAGCTTTAAACGTTCAATAAAGTGTTTTAAATTATTGTTTTGATAAAGAGTTTTCTCTGAAAACCAAACATCAAAAGTGACTCCAAAACTATTTAAATCAACTTTCATTTTATTAAGAAAAAAATCTTTAGCAAAAAGAATAAATTTTTTTTGAACATCTAAAACATCTATAAAAGAAACATTAGAAAAAGTTTTACCAAAAATTTTTAATGCTTTTTGGGCGGCGAATTCAACTTCTTTATTTAAATAAAGTTCAGAAAAAGAACTCGGATTTAATCCTAATAATTTCTGATAATGAAAAAAAACACTTCTTCCTAATTGATATATTTGATTACCATGATCATTAATATAAAATTCTCGCACAACCCGATAACCTACAAAAGCTAAAATTTTGGTAATTGCTTGTCCGACAAAAACATTACGAGCATGACCTAAATGTAAATATCCTGTCGGATTAGCTGAAACTCATTCATAATGAACAACTTTCTCATCCAAAAATAATCGCCCAAAATCATTTTTCTTTAATAAAATTTCCTGAATAATATTATTTAAAAAAAATTTTTTTACAAATAAATTTAAAAAACCATTTTGTAGAGTAATGTTTTCTAGTTCTTTGTAATTTTTTAATAAAAATGAACTAATTTTAGGAAAAATATCAACAATTTTCAAATTATATTTTTGTGCAATTAAAAGTAATATATTACTCATAAAATGAGCGTTACTTACATTTTTAGATACCCAAAGTTCAAAAGAAATTTCAGTTCAATTAAATTTTTTTAAAGTACTGGAAAGATTTTTTTTTAATTGATCAAAAAGCATTTTAATAACTAACTAATTAATTTAATGGTAAAAAATACTTTTGATTTTATTAATAAATTATTGCAAAAAGAAAAATTCTAAAAAACAGATGAACCGATCGCTCCGCCAAGAATAATCATCACAAATCCAAGAATAAACATCATCAATAAATATTTTCAAATCGCTTTTAAAAATTTACCATAAGGGATTTTAGTCAATGCTAAAGC
>JARVCM010000019.1 GCA_029976705.1 Mollicutes bacterium | reverse complement strand
ATTATTTAAATAATTTAAAAAAATTTATTTCAGAAGAAAAAAAATAAATGTCAAAAAAGAAATATTTTATAAAGATTTTTGAAATTCAAAAAAATCGCAAGATAAAAAAGACAGAAATAAATTCATACATTCACTTGACAATACTATAATTAGTATTACTAAATTAAAAAATTTCAGTCAGAAACACAAGGTTTTAATGATGTTTTTGATAATAAATACTTCTTTTATTTTTAAGTTTAATAATTATATTGGCTGTTTACACTCATAAACAAAATAAAGCAACTGAATTATCTCGTTGTATAATTAAAAAAAGTTCTATAGTAGGTGAACCACCAAGTGATTGTTTTGGTAAACAAAAAACCAAGTAGAAAAAATACAGATCTAATCTTTAATTTAAAAAAATACAGCAATAAGTTTAATATTTATTGAAAAAAACTTTCTTAATAAAAACTAATTGTTAATTTAAAATTTGAATTTTGATGTAAAATTATTTTGTTTATTCAATTATGGATTTTACTTTCAAAATTTCTGAAAATATTTTTGAAAAAAAATTCATTAAACATTTAACCAAACATTCCAGTTTTGTTTATAAAAATTTTGACAAAGTTTTTGAATTACGTTTTTTTTCATTTTCTAATGTTATTTTGGAAGAAATTTTAGAAAAAAAAGTTAAAACAATTAATCGTTGAATTACTTCAGAGATTTGAAATCAAGTACTTTTTCAAATTAAACAAGTAGGTGGAACATATTTGCAAGCAGCAAATAAAAATGCCCACGAGTTTTTAATCAATGGAGTAAAAGCAAAAGATAAAAATGGTATTACACAAACGATAAAATTAATTGATTTTGAAAATCCCAATGATAATAGTTTTATTGTGACTAATCAATTTAAAATCAGTTCTACTCATCCTAATGATGGTTTAAAAATTCCTGATGTTGTACTTTTTCTTAATGGTTTACCAGTAGTAGTTTTTGAATTAAAAGGACCTAGTCGTGATGATGTTAATATCATGCAACAAGCTTTTCAACAAATGAAAAATTATCAAGAATTTTGTCAACCTTTATTTGTGTTTAATTTTTTTAATGTTATTTCTAATAAACACACAAATAAATATGGGACCTTTACTTCTAGTTTTGCCAGATATGCTTTTTGAAAAAATCCTGAAAACAAAAAATCCAACCAAGAAGATCCAAGTAAAGAATTTGTAAAATTATTGTTTGAACCCAAAACTTTTTTAAATTTAGTAAAAAACTATATTTTTTTTACTGATGAAGAAAAAACTCAAAAAATTATTGCCGGGTATCATCAATTTTATGGAGTAGAAAAAACAAGAAAATCCGTTATTAACGGAATTAATTCCCAAGACTTAAAAAAGAAAAAGGCCGGTATTTTTTGACACACCCAAGGATCTGGGAAAAGTTATTCAATGGTTTTTTTAACGAAAAATGTTATTAATGTATCAAGAAAAATTACTACTTTAATTATTACTGATCGAATTAATTTAGATAATCAGATTTATAGTGTTTTTAATAAAGCTAAAAAATATTTGGGACAAAAAATCCAAAAAATGGAAAATATTAAAATGTTATTGAAAGAATTAAAAGGTAAACGTCAAAATGGTATTTTCTTTTCCACGATTCAAAAATTTGTTAATAAATTAGATTTGTTGTCTAAAAGAGATGATATTTTGATTATTGCTGATGAAGCACATCGTTCTCATCGTGAATTTGATTGAAAATCATTAAGCATTGAAGAAGATAAAGACAAAAATAAACATGTTGTTGAAAAAATTAGTTATGCCATGAATTTACGTAAAGCGTTTCCGTTTGCTACTTTTGTTGGTTTTACCGCAACACCAGTAGAAAGAAAAGATTATTCAACAAAAGATGTCTTTGGAAATTATGTTTCACAATACTTGATGAATGATGCTGCTGAAGATGGTTTTGTTGTCGAAATTAATTATGATTGTCGTGAAGAAAAATTACAAATTGATCCTGAAGAAATGATTGAAATAGATGCTCAAGAAGCAACGATTCAAAACCAAATTTTGCAAGACAGTCAAATACCTAAATTAGCAATTAAAAAATATCATAAACAAATTGAAAAAATAGAACATGTTATCAGCGATAATAACAGAATTGAAAGTATTGTTAAAGATTTTATTCGTCATTATTGAGAACGTGAAAATATTTTAAAAGGTAAAGCAATGTTTATTGCTTTCAATCGTAAAATTGCTTTTAAGTATTATCGTGAAATTATTCGTCAAGAACCGCGTTTAATTCCAAAAATTAAATTAATTATGACAAGTAATAATCAACTTGATAATGAAAAAGAATTGAAACTACTTAATTATGCTCAAGATCGTCAAAAAGCCGCCAAAGAATTTAAAGATCCTGATTCTAATTTTAAAATTGCTATTGTTGTGGATATGTGATTAACTGGATTTGATGTACCGTGTTTAGATGTTATTTATATTGATAAATTGATTCAAAAACATAATTTAATGCAAGCTATTGCCCGAGTCAATCGAGTTTATTCAACTAAAGATAAGAATAATCAAGAAATTACCAAAAATTATGGGTTAGTGGTTGATTATATTGGTATTTGAAAAAAATTAGAAGAAGCTTTGAGTTTTTATTTGAGAAACGATACTCAAAAAGAAGGGTGGGTAAGTATTAAAGAAATTCGTCAACTTTTAATTGAAGACATTCAAAAAATAAAACAAATATGTTTGTCAGGTTTAAACAAAATTGATTATCAGAAAATGTGTGTTGACGGTCATTATCGTTATGAGTTAATTCAAAATATTTTAGAAACTGTTTTAAAAAATAATAAAGTAAAATTATTTGTTTATCAAGTAAAAACATTAATTAAAAGAATTTCTGCTTGCCTATCTGTTTTAAAACATCAGGAAAAAATTGAAACACAAATTTTAATTTTAGCGCGTTCGCAACTTATTAAACAAGAACTAGGTGTAATTAATTTAGAAAGTAGTGTTGCTAAAACCAAAATTTTAATTGAAAAAGCAATTCAACATAATAAATTAAGTATTCATCAAACTCCACAAAAAATATCTTTAAAAGCAATAATTCAATTCATTTTAAAGAATGAAATGGATAAAAAATATCAACACACTAGTGTTAACGAACAAATATTTAATACTAAAAAAATGATTGAAAAACTTCATACAATCAATAATATTAGGAGCAAAAAATTATCTAAAAAATTACAAGATTTATTACAAAAATATGAAGCCAATTTTGCTAGTTTTCCCAAATTAAATTTACAACATTTTTTTCATAAATTACAAGACTTTGCCAAAGAAGCCTTACAAGCTGAAGATGAAGCTGAAAAATTAGGATTTACTCCAGCAGAATTGGCTTTTTATGAAATTATTCGTCAAGATAAATTTTCGCAAAATCAATTTGATCAAGAAATGATTAAAAAGATCGCTCATGAAATTTTTGATAAAGTTAAAAATAAAATTGATCATAGTTGATATAATAGCGAGAGTATGAAACAAGAGGTAAGGTCAGAGATTATACTCACCCTATTTAAATATAAATATCCTCCAAAAAATGTTGAAAAATTGAAAAGACAACTTCTTTTACAATTAACAGAACATATTCAAATGAATACATTAAGTATTAAAAGTGATAAACTAATATAAAGTGAAAACAATAGATAGCGATTTAAGTAAAAAATTATGAAGTGCTGCTGACTCTTTGCGTGGTAATATTTCTTCAGAACAATATATGATAGTTGTTATTGGTTTACTTTTTCTCAAATATATGTCGGATAAATATGAAAATGCATTAATTCAATTAAAAAAGGATCATCCTGAAAATTATAAATATTTTGCTAATAATAAAGATATTCTAGCTTCCAAATATAATTGTTCGTTTATTGTTCCGCCTAAAGCTAGTTGAAATTATATTGCTGAATACGCTTCATCAAAAGAAGAAATTGGCAGCAAAATTGATCAAGCTTTTCTTTTAATTGAAGAACAAAATGTGGAATTAAAAAATCTTTTAGATAAAAATTATAATCGTCAAGAATTAGATCCGATTAAATTGGGACAAGTAATTACTGAATTTACTGATATTGATCTTGAAAAATACGGAGAAGATGTTATTGGTCGTACTTATGAATATTTTTTAGGTAATTTTTTTAAAAAACAAGGTCAAAAAGGTGGAGAGTTTTATACTCCCGCTTCAATTGTTCAATTATTAGTTGAATTAATTGAACCTAATAAAGGAAGAATTTATGATCCAGCATGTGGAACCGGCGGAATGTTTGTTCAAGCGCGCCGACACATGCAAACCAATAATTTAAAACCAAATTCTTTAATTGTTTATGGACAAGAGTACCAAAATAAAATTTGAAAGTTAGCGAAAATCAATTTATTACTCCATAATTTTAATTCATTAGATATTAATCTCGGTCCTAAATCAGCAGATACTTTTAGTGATGATTTATTTAAAGGCGAAGAATTTGATTTTATTTTGGCTAATCCACCTTTTAATATTAAAAAATGAGGTTACAAAAAATTAATAGATGATGTGCGTTGAAAATGAGGAATACCACCACAAGGTAATGCTAATTATGCTTGATTATCACACATCTTAACAAAACTTAATTCCAAAGGACACGCCGGAATAGTTTTAGCTAACGGTTCTTTGTCTTCTCAACAAAAAGGTGAATTACAAATTCGAAAAAATTTAATCAAAGAAAATAAAGTTGATGCCATTATTGCTTTGCCCGACAAACTTTTTTATACAACTACGATTCCTGCCTGTTTGTGAATTTTTAATAATAATAAAAAACATGAACGTGTTTTAATGATTCATGCCAACGAATTAGAAGGAAACATGCTTAGTAAAAGATTACGTGAATTAACTGACTCAGAAATTAATAAAGTGAGTAGTCTTTATAAAAAACATAAAAAGGGAGAAGTTATTAATGAAACCGGATTTGCTAAATCTGTTGTTGCAACAGATATAGAAGAAAATGATTATTCATTTATGCCCGGAAGATATATTGATATTGATTTTGAAGAAAATCAAATTGATAAAGAAAAATTAAAAATAGATATTCAAAAAACATCTGAAGAAATTGAAAAATTATTAGATGAATTTAATACTTTAACTCCAAAAATTAAAAAAACTATACAAGAAGCATTGAAAAAAAATAATGATGAAAAAAAATAATTTTTTTTCATCATTTATTTAAATAAGTAATTTAAATAGTAATTTTTTTATTTGTTTAATTTTTATTTCTAAATTATTCAGACAAGTAAAGTATGAAAATAAATTTAGTTCTTTGAATTCAAATTTTAAAGAATAAAATTTGATTTTATTTAATAAATCTCTTTTTGATAAAACTGGCATTTTAGTACCCTTAGAATAAGTTTTACTTTGTTTTCAAAAAAAATCATTTAATAAATTATGTAAAACAGAAGTTTGTTTTTTTTTGATCTTCAATTGTGTTACTGTGCCATTAACATCTGAATTTGTTGGTAAAATTGCAAATTTTTCTAAATAAGTTCGAATGGAATTTATTAATAAAGTTTCTTTTGGACAAAAAAAAGAATTAGTTTTATAAGTATTTTTCTTTTCCAATGATTTAATAAAAGAACTTCTTTTTTCTAAAACTTTTGCTGAAACTTGATTTAAATTCTGTTTTTTATTTTTTAGTAAAATGGCAACATCTTTTAAATAAAAAAAAACATTTGATCTATTTAGATGATCGATTAAATTTTCCATTTTTATTTTTAATAAACTGATTTTGTTAGAAAGTGTTTCTTAAGGTTCAATACTGTTTATTAAATCAAACATGTCTTTTTTGGTATTTTCAAAATTATCAATTCTCACACATTTAAAATATTTTAAAAATAAATTTTCTCCAGGTTTAATAATGTTTATTATTTTTTTTATTTCACTAAATGAAGGAATATTAATTTTGATATTTTCAATTTGTTTAACGCAAACATTTTGGATTACTGAACCTGTAGATAACATTTTAATTTTATTAACATTTTTTTTTATTCAATAAAATAAATATCTTGTTAAAAATAATTCATTGGAATTAAAATTTAT
>JARVCM010000018.1 GCA_029976705.1 Mollicutes bacterium | reverse complement strand
AGAAACTTATAATAAATTAAAAAATCTTGATTCTAACCAAGTTGATATTAATAAAAATCCATACAACATTGTTGTTTTAAAAGATTTTGATAAAACTAAAATTTTTGCTAGTGCTACTGATGATATTAAAAAACTCCTCATAAGTTTAGCAACTGCTAAAATTACTTTTAATCTTTTAAAAATAGCAATTAACGCTCAATCAAAAAAAGAAACAGCATTACTTACAAAAACAACAGAACTTTATAATGCTTTGAAAAATAATTTAGAAACTTATAATAAATTAAAAAATCTTGACGCTGATTTGATTACTATTCCCGGTAATGCTTCAGCATATAATATTGCTGTTTTAAAAGGTTTTGATAAAAGTAAATCTTTTGCTGGTGTTACTTTTAATGTTCACGCTAAACTTAAAACATTAGCAAGTTTAAAAATAACTTTTATTCAATTACAAACAGCAATCAACATTCAATCCATTCAAGAAGCAGCATTACTTATAAAAACAACAGAACTTTATAATGCTTTGAAAAATGACTCAGATATTTTAACAAAATTAAAAAATCTTACGATTATTCGTCTTACTATTCGTAATAAAGAATATGATATTCCGAATTTAAAAAATTTTAATAAAATAGAAAACTATACTAATAGTTCTTTAGTTATTAAAACTGAATTAAAAGCATTGGCAACTGCTAAAATTACTTTTAACGATCTAAAAACGGCAATCAAAAAAGCAACTTTATACCAAGCATTAAAAAGTTTATTGGGGTTAGCAATTCTAAAAATTTTAAACAAATTACAAATAAATAAAATCAAAATTAATAATATTTTCTATGATATTACTGAGATTAAAAAATATAAAGGTCGTTTTGATCAAACTTTTCAGCCTTTTACTGATATGTCTGTGTTGTTAAAAAAGTTGGTACAAGATAGTGTTACTTTTACTAAAATTCAAACCGCTGTTAATAAATTTGTTCAATTAAAAGAAACTTTATATATTTTTTTAAAAACTGATTCACAGATTTTGAACAAATTAAGAGGGTTGATTGTTGATCAAATTACAATTAATGGACAAAATTATGGTATTACGGAAGTAAAAAAATACCAAAATTATTTTGATCAAACTTTTAAATTTCCTGTTAAAAGAGAAATATTTCTTGAAAAATTAGCACAAAATGATGTTACTTCTACTAAAATTAAAACTGTTGTTAATGCTTTTTACGATAAAAGAAAACTTTTACTCCAAAATTTTCAAAATCAAAACAGTATTTTAAGCATTCTGAAAAATAAAGCAGTAAAACAAATTAAAATTGACGGAAAAGTTTTTTCGTTTCAATCATTATTAAAAGTAAAGGATTGAAACAATCCCAAATTTGATTTGAAAACATTATTACCTGCTGCTAAAGCAGAATTTATTAACCTTTATAAGTTAATCAACAACAAAGATAAACTAGAAAAACTGAAAAAAGCAATTAATAACCACCCAGTAAACAAAAAGAAAAGCGGGTTATCAAATGGAATAAAAATCGGTATTGGCGTTGGAGTTAGTCTTGGTGTTTTGTTATTACTCGGTGGTTTAGGATATTGGTATACCCAAAAACAAAAACGAACAAAAATTACTAAATAATTATCCATATTTGTTTAGGTTCAAACCTTTTTGTAAAAAAAACCAAAAAAATTGAATAATAATTCAAATAACTTTTAAAAACATTTTTTAATATCCAAATGATTTTTTAATAAAATTTATCATTATATTTGACTTTTTTTTATTGTTATTTGTTGAATTTTGGTTAAAATTTCCATTTTTTCTTTTGCATTATCTGTTTCCGATTTTTTGTTTAATGCTTTTATTTCATAAATTAATTTTTCTTTATAAAATAATTTTAAATAATCGTTAAAAATATGAATTGTTAATTCTTCAGATTCCAGTTTATTTTTATGTTTTTTATATAAATTATTGAGTCATCTTTTTTGTTTAAAATCATTAAGAAATTCAAGAAAACGATTCAAGGTCAATTCTTTTTTATTCTTAATTTTTTTATTTCAATCCAGTAATAAAATATAATAATGACCTAATTCAACATCATTGAAAATCCCATTTATTTTTTTGATTTTATTAATTAATTCCCGGATGATTTTTAAATCGCCGAAAGTAATTCTTTTTATATTAATTTTTGTGCAGGAATTACTATGTTTTGTTTTTTAAAATTATTTTTTTGATAATTGGACTATTGGTAAAATGTTTAATTCTTGTTTTATAATTTCAAGTGGAATTTGAAATTTAATATTTATTTTTTCAATAAGTTTAAATTTTTTTATCGGACCTAAATAAGGAAAAAAGATTTTTATTTTGTCAAAAAAATTGTTTGTTTCTTCATTATTGCATAATTGTCTTTGTTTATTAATGAGAAAATTCATCGGATGTACTTTTGTATTTTCAATAATAAAATCGTTTTCTTGTAAACATAAATCTGGATCTAATTGAAGTTTTTGGTCAATAATAGAAACTGTTGATTTTGTTTTAATTAAAAGCGTGGCATTTTTGATTGCACAATTAATACCAGCTTTATCGTGGTCAGGAAAAATTATTACATTTTGATAACGATCTTTAATTAAATTAATTTGATAAGTGCTTAAAGCCGCTTCCATTAAAGCAATTGCGGGATATTTTTTAATGATCATACGAATTGAATTTAAAAAACCTTCAACTAAATAAATTGTATTGACGGTCTTAAAGTGCTGTGTCATATCAAGAAAATTATATAAAATTTGATTTTTTTGAAAAATTGTACTTTCTGGACTATTTAAATATTTGGGTTGAAACTTGAACTTTACACTTTTTTCGTGAACCATTCTTCCAGAAAACCACTTAAATCGGCATTTTAATTTAAAATAGGAAAAATTAAACGCTTTTGAAAATAACATTTTATTTGTTTATTATTTTCTCATTTAAATAATTGACTGCTCCCTAGATTAACTTTTTTAATTTTTTTAAAATAATGAATTATTTTAAGATCCTCGTTTCCCGTTCAGCTAATTTTAAATTGTTTCCATCAATTTTAGAAGTAATTTGACGTTGTTGACAATATTTCATTTGTGTTGGTGTTGAATTTGTCAACAAATTGATTTGAAAAAAATTACTTTCTTTATTTATTTGTAATTTTTCTTTTTCTAATGCACTTAATTGAATTTGTTTTGTTTGAAATTATTCAAAGACAATGGTTCTGTCCGCATTAGTCTTATTGTTCTTCTTCTTGATGTTTTTTAGTTATGTATTGAAGTAAAAACAACCGTTGTGTTACAAAGAAAAAAAATAAAACAAAAATATTTTTAAAGAATTATCAATAACTCTTTTTATGAGAAAGTGGTTTTTTTTATTTAATTTCTAAAATTTTAACTCAGTAAGAAGCAACAACATTCTTGCCTTTTATAAGAATACGGTCCCCGATCTTACGACCTATAATAGACTTAGCTAACGGAGAAATATTAGAAATAACATTCTTACTAATATTAATATCAAAAACTGTTCCGATTTTAAATACAATTTTTTCGTTACTTTTTAAATCTAATAATGTAACAGTTTTACCTATTAAAACAACCCCTTTTTTTTCAAAAGAAGTAATTGCATGATTTTTCAAAAAAGAATTAATTTCAGCAATTCTTTCTTCAATTTCTACTTGTTTTTGTTTGGCAGCGTCGTATTGTGAATTTTCAGACAGATCACCTTGTTGTCTAGCTTGTTTTAGGTCTTCAATAATTTCTTTTCTTTTAAAATGAATTAAATTTTCCAATTCTGATTTTAAATCATGAATGTTTTGTTTTGTAAGAATAAAATTTTCGGTTTTGGTTTTTTTGTTTATCATAATCAAATAAAATATAACAATTATTTTACTACACCATAGCAAAAAAGGAAGCAAATTTATAAAAAACTCAGTTAAAATACTAACAAAAGGAATAAAAAGATATATTTTTATGATGAGTAATAATAAATCACTATCAAAAATTCAAGTAATGAAAGAATTATTTTTACTTTTAGAGTCAGAAACTTTAGAAACAAAAAAAATAGAAATTATTTCAAAGATTATTAAACAAATTGATTGATAGTTTATTTTTTATTTGATTATCGCTGTGATTACTAAATTAAACTATAAAACTCAAAAAATAGTAGATAATTTTTTATGATCATTTGCCAAAAATCTGGAAAAACAAGAAAAAAATGGTTTTTTTCAAAGATATTTTTATATTTGAAAAAATTATTTTTTTATATTTTAATAAAGAAAAAGAATATCAATGAAAAGATAATTTGAAAAAAGTAAATCAAAAAAAATACGCACAAAAATATATTGACAAAATTATTGCTTTTCAAAAAAAAAAAAAAAAACTTATTAACTTTAATAAAAATTTTTCTTGAACAGAACAATTGTCTGAATTGGAAAAACAAAATATAACTTCTAAACTTTTATTTGAAATCCAAAAGCCAGCGTTTTTTCTTGCTAATGTTTTTCAGTTATTTGCCAAAAACATTTTGGATTTAAAAAATGAGAAAAATTTACAAAAACATTTTGATTTAGGTTTTTATTTAGGTTTCTTTCTTTATTTACAGTATTTTAAAAAACAAAAACGGACAAAATATAGAATGAAAAACTTTCAATTAAAAAAAATATTTTTAAATGAAAGGTCAAATGTTTTTTTAATGGCAAAAATGTTTACCGTTTTAAAGTGTATTGAAAATTTAAAATTCCTTCTACCAAAAAAATTCAACATATTTTGAATTAATTGTCTCAAACTAATAAAAAAAATTAAAGTTTAAATTTCTTTTTCAAAATCAAACTGTAAAATTCATCTTTGCCAATAATAATGTGATCAACAAAAACAATATTTAGTTTTTGGGCAACGTTTTGAATTTCTTTGGTGGTTGATAAATCATCTTTAGAAGGGTTAGAATACCCAGAGGGATGATTGTGTATGCAAATTATTTTTTGTGCTTTATTAATCAAAGCAAATTCAAAAATATCACGAAGATCAATTAAAACTTGATTATTTGTTCCTTGATAAAGTTGTTTTTTATTTAAAAGTTCATTATTTTTGTTTAATAACATTAAATAAAAGTGTTCATTAGAAATGTTTTCAAATTCATATTTCATAACATTAAATACATCTCTTGGTTGTTTGATTTTGATTTTTTCTTTACTTTTTTCCATTAATTTGATTCTTCTGACTAACTCAAAACTAGCCATTAACTCTGTAGCTTTTGCTTTTCCGATACCTTTTATTTCTAAAATTTCTTGATAATTTATTCTAGATAAATTACTAATTCCTTTAATTTTTTCTAATACTTTTTGTGCTAAAACAAGAACAGAATTATAGCGACTACCTGTGCGCAAGAATAAAGAAATAATTTCGCAATCACTCAATGATTTAAGACCTTGTTTAATTGCTTTTTCTCTAGGTCGTTGATCTTTAGGGATATTTTTAAATTGCATAAAATTTATTTACAAAATTTTCTAAATAATCTTGTTTTTGGTTATTTTTAGTAAGAAAATCACTTTTATCATTATTTTTTGGTAAATCATCATCTCAACTAACCCTCCCTACTCCGTTCATGGCAATAGAGGCTTTTTCTGAAAAAAGTGAACGACCAACAACCAGACTTGTTATTGCCAATGATCAAATTGTTATCCAAAATCCTCCTCCTTTAATTTGAGACATTTGTTTTGAATTTAATTTTTTTCAATTTTTCATTTTTGCTTTTTTGTTTATAAAACTTTATTAGGATAATAATCTTTTTCAGTATCATTTTGATTGTTAATTCATAAATGTAAGATTTATTTATTTAAATTTTAATTTTTTTAAAAAACAATTGAAAAATTTTTATTTTGAACTTTAAATATTTGTAAACTTAAAAACAAAAATACAATAAAATGTTTAAAAAATTAAAAAAGATATAAACTAATAACTAATAATTTTTTAGGTACTTAAAATGTTTTCACCATCATTTAACATCTTTTATCTAATGCGTCTTGTTGGTAGAAATTATTTCAAAAACTATGGTGCGATTTTTACTGATTTTTTTCTTCCGCTTATCATAATAACAATTCTCTTTAATCTTTTGCCGACCGAAAATATGAATACCATTGGTTTTATGCTTCCTGGAGCCCTGCTTATGCCAATTGCTAGTAGTTGTTTTATTTCTTTTTCAATAGGTTTTAGTGAATGAAAACAATCAATTCTTGCCAAGAAAATTCATATCTCAAAAATTTCTCTTTGAGAGTTTTTTGCCGTATTTATAATATTTTTTACTCTTGTTAGTTTTTTTTCATTTGGTTTTGTCTTGTGTTATGTAATTTTATTAGAACAAGCGGGATTAGAAAGTTTAAAAGGAACAACAAATCATCTAAGTAAAATTAAATGAGAATTAGCAATTTTAGCAATATTTTTACTTATTCTTATCACAAATGGTCTTGGGTTTTTGTTTACTTCATTAACAAATAAAACACAAGTTGTTTTAGCGCTAACTTTAACATTATTCATTGTTCAAGCATTTATGTTAGGAAATTATTTACCTCTTAATATGGTTGTTCATAAAAAAGCAATGAAATTTGCTTCTTTTTTTCTTCCTTTTTATGCTCCAACACGAATGTTTCAAGTTGTTTGATTAAGTGATCTTTCAATTAACGAAAGCACAAGCGAATTATTCATTCAAGATTGAAAAGTTGTAACAAATTTTATAATTATTGCAACAAAGCCTATAATTCGTACAACTGTTCATTTTCATAAAAGTTATTGAAGTTTGGTTTTACTCAGTTTTGGTTGAATTTTAACGACAATATTGCTTTCTTTATATTTTAATAAAAAACAAAAATTTGCATAATTTTAATTTATTAAAATGTTATAATTCAAGATATTGTTTGATTTATTTAATGAAAAATCTAAAATTAAAAAAAATAATTGAAATTAAAAATTTAGTTAAAAAATATGGTAAAAAAATTGTTTTTAACAAATTGAATTTAGATATTTTTGAAGGCGAAAGAATTGCGCTCTTGGGGGCTAATGGATGCGGAAAAACAACGCTTATGGAAACAATTTGTGGATTAAGAAAAGTTGATGGTGGATATATTAATTTTCCTCAAGGAAAAGAATTATTTTTTAAAAGTGTTGGAATGCAATTTCAAACAGGCAACTACCCTAACGCAATTCGTGTTAATGATCTTATTTATTTATATTCAAATGTTTATAACCAACCAATTGATAAAAATTTAAAAAAAGAATTTCAAATTGATGAAATTGAATATAAAGATGTTAACGATCTTTCTTTTGGGCAAAAAAAAAGAGTAGAATTATTCTTGCTTCTTTCAATGAAGTTAAAATTTTTGATTTTGGATGAAGTTACTTCTGGAATGGATATTTTCATTAAAATGCAAACTTTAAAAATTCTAGAAAAATATATCAAAACTAATAATGTCGGAATTTTTTATATTAGTCACAATCTTGAAGAAATAACTACTTTTTGTAATCGAATGATTATTTTAAAAAAAGAAGGGATTGTTTTTGATCAAAAAATAGATAACACATTTGATGTTCAAAAACAAATGGAAAGTGTTTATCCTAATAAAAAAAATGAATAATTTTTTTACCAGGCATCTAAGTGTTTTTTATTTAATTCGATTGGTAGCAAGAAATTATTATAAAAATTATTCATCTATTTTTACTGATTTTGTTCTACCAATGATCGTTATGACTATTTTGTTCAACGTTTTGGAAAAAGAAGCGGTATCGCTTATGCTTCCTGGGATATTGTTGTCTCCTATAGCAAGTAGTTGTTTTATTTCCTTTGCTATTTGTTATGCTGATTGAAAACAATCAATAATTGTTAAAAAAATTCGTGTTTCACAGATTTCTACTACACAACTATTTCTTTCATTTTTGATTTTTTATTTTTTTATCAGTTTATTCAGTTTTAGTTTTGGTTTATCTTATACATTATTACTTTCTGAAATTGGTTTACAATCACTAGAAAATTTTGAAACAAGTTTAAGTAAAGTGAATTGACTTTGAGGTATTACAGCAATTATTCAATTAATTTTAATTGGTTGTGTTTGTGGTTATTTAATTGGCGTTTTGTCAAAAAAAACTTCACATGTAATTGCTATGGGGTTGACTTTATTTTTAATACAATCATTTTTATTAGGATATTATTTGCCGGTTAATTTGATTATTGGAAAACAAAACACGAGAATTACATCATACTTTATGCCTTTTTATGCTCCGACGCGAATGTTTCAATATAACTGATTTAAAAGCTCTGAAACTAAAGTTTTTTGATATTCATTAAATGAATTTAAGGAATGAGTTCCTCATTATACAAATTATGTTTCCGAAAATTGAAAGGTTTTAAATATTGATGGTAATTATCTAGATGAATCTAGTTTTATAAAATTTAATTTTCATCCTTCTTATTGAAGTTTAATTTTGTTATCCTTTGGTTGATTTGCGACAATTGGCACAACATCTACAATGATCAGCAAATATGGTAAATTTGATTAAAGATTATTAAATTTTTTTAATAAGAACGACCAAAAAACGCTTGATATTTTGTCTTTTTTTGACATTTAAAACATTTATTGATTTTATTTGTTTTTCATAAAATTCTAGAAACTGTTTTTGTTAATTGCTTAATTTGTTTTTCACATTCTTTTTTATTACAAAATCATACTTCAAACGCCTTGTTTTTATTTAATTTCAAATACTTTTCAAAATTAATGATTTTTTCTATTTTCAAATTTTGTATTTTTGTTGCTTTGTCATATAATTCTTTATTCATTTGTTGATAAAGTTGATTAAAATTTGTAAAAAACTGTTCAAAAGATAATTTTCTCTTTTGTTTTAAATTATGGCGAAACACAAAAGTAACCGTTTCATCTAAAACTTCTTGTTTGCCTATTTCTAAACGCATCGGAGTACCTATGATTTCTGATTGTAAACAATGATAACTGAAGTTTTTTTTATATTGTTCGCTTATCAATTTTACTTTAAAATTATTTTTTACTAATCTTTTTTGCAATAATTTGCAATAATTAGTAATTTTCAAATTTTGTTCATTTGCTTTTTTCATATAAATTGGCAATATTAAAATTTGATACTTGGCAAATAAAAAAGGCAATATAAGTCCTTTATTATCAAAGTGAGTCTGTACCAATCCAGCAATTGCGCGTGTGGAAATGCCTCAAGAAGTTTGATAAGGCGTTGTTCCTTTGTTTTCTTTGTTTAAAAACTTAACATCAAATTTTTCAGCAAAATTTTGACCAAAATAATGAACAGTGGCTAATTGTAAAAATTGTCCATCAGGCAAAATGGTTTCTAATCCCCATGTCTTTTCGGCGCCGGCAAACTTTTCTAATTCAGATTTATAACCAACAAAAACAGGTATTAAAAGTTTTTTTTGTAAAAAATTACGATAAATATTTAAAATTTTATGACAAAATTCCGTTGCTTTTGTTTCATTTAAATGTAAAGTATGGCCTTCGTTTCATAAAAATTCCATGTTTCGCAAAAAAGGATTGGGATTTTGTTCATAACGTCAAACATTAACTCATTGATTCAAAAGAAGTGGTAAATCACGATATGATTTCAGAACTTTTTGAAAATAAGAGCAAAAAACAACTTCCGATGTTGGTCTTAAAACTAATTTATCATTTAATTTTTTATTTCCTGTTTGCTCAATAGTAAAAATTTCGGGTTTAAAACCGTCAATATGTTCTTCTTCTTGTGCGAGCATGCTATAAGGAAATAAACTAGGGAAATAAACATTTTCCACACCTAATTGTTTAAATTCATAATCTAAATTTTTTTGAATTTTTTGTCAAATATCAAACCCATTAGGTGTGATAAAAATTGTTCCTTTAGTTGGACCATATTCAAAGAGTTTGGCCTGATAACAAGCTTTAATAAAATTCATTTGATTTATCGTATTATTTTATCCAAATTACTTAAAACTAACAAGACAAAATTTTGTTTATACATTTTTTCTTTTTGAATTTTTTTGGAAAAACAACCAACCATTTGAAAATAAATTTTTTGTTCAAAATTAAATATTTTTAAATCAGCAGTAAAATTTTTTGCAATTTTATAATTAAATGGTTTATTGGTGTAATTTGATAAAAAAGTATTAATTTTTTTTTGATCATTTATTGAAAATAAACTTAAAAAAAATTCAAGTGAAATTTTTTGATCTTTTAAAAATGGTAAATTTATATCAAAAACTACGTCAGTAAATTTATTTCTTAAAAAATAAAATTTTGCTTTGCTTACAAAAATTTTATTAATTAATGAATAATTTTGAGTTTTTTCATTACTTCTTTGTCAACTTTGAAAAAGCAACCAACAAAAAAACAAAATTATGAAAAATCAAAATAAAAGAAGCAAAACAGAAATTAGGATTGAAATTAAATTCATTTTGTTACTTTTTTAAATAATTAAATTTTAATTAGAAAAATATTTTTCCCATTTTCAATACTTTTAAAAAAAGTAAATATATTTTACTCTTTTTTTTAAAAGATTTTTTTTGATTAAATTAAAATGTTTGATATGACTTTGAAAAATTTTTGATCTAAATCTTGAACCACTTGCGGATTACAAAGTAACATTATGGTTTAAGAAGATAAATAAAAAGAACGAAAATCTAAATTACAACTTCCGATTGCGCTAATTTTATCATCAATTAAAATTAATTTGGAATGAATGTATGCGTCATTAAATTCATATATTTTTACTCCTGCTTTTAACAAATTATTGTAATATAGTTGTCTAAGATGATCATTAATATAAACGAAATTCAAATCAGGTAAAAAAATAGAAACATTTATTCCAGATAACGCTGCGTTACATAATGATTTTTCTAATTGTGAATGAATATAAAAGAGTGGTGTTGTAATATAAATTCTTTTTTTGCTTGATTAATAAGATGAAGAAATAAATTTTGTGTCTGTGAATTACGGATTCCTGGTGTTTCATTAATAAATTGACAAATGTTATTTAATTTTACTTTCTTTTTATTATTTATTGGTAAAAAAGAATTTTTATGATTGTGGTGTATTTTTTGATTAGTTAAAAATAGTCAGTCTTTTAGAAAAATAACCACCATACTTTTTACTGCTGAACCAACCAATCTCACATGTAAATCAACTCAATCGCCAAAAGCATCAAAAAAACCAACATATTCATTACCAATATTTAATCCTCCTGTATAAGCAATTTGACCATTAATTACTAAACTTTTACGATGATTAATATAAAAAGTTTCACGAATATCATGAACATTAATGCTTTTCCTAAATTTCCACATTTCATACCTAATTTTATTAATTTTTTTTAATCATAATTTAAAAAAATTTTGCCAAAAAAAGCAAAAATATTATAAATTTTTTATTCTTTTTTTAAAATTTTTTTCAAAAGATCACAAAATCACTCAAGGCATTCAGTATTTATAAAAATATAATAACTAATATAAATATAATTTTTAGCGTTTAAAAAATCTTGTTCAAGAAGTTTAAATTTTTGATAACTGTTTTGAATTAATGTAACTTCTGCATTTGAATAAACAGGGTGGTTAGATAGCGCTAGCAAAATTAAAAATTTGTTGATCTTGAGCGGATAATTGTGAAGATTTCATTATAATTATGTGTTTGTGAATGATTTTCTTTCTTTTTTCATTTTTTATTTTTTTTAAATCACAATCTTAATGGTCTTTTTAATTTATATCATTGTCCATGGATTAATAGACAAATAACACCAAAAAAAAAGAAGAAAAATAACAAATCAAATTCAAAATAATTTATATTCTAAATAAGCTTTTGTTAATTGAAGATAAGTTACTGCGATTAATGTTACAAAATAATAACTTAGTACAAAAATGAATCAAAATAAAATAATATTAGCAAGGAAATTAAATTAAACTCACAAAAGAGGTAAGATACAAACTACAAAAAAAACAAAAATAAAAAACGTAAAAACGGGAATAAAACACAGCGTAAAATTAAAAAATAATGGCGGAGCAAATGGGATTCGAACCCATGCGCCAAAATAAAATCCGACCTAACTCATTAGCAGTGAGTCCTCTTAGCCAACTTGAGTATTGCTCCATAAAAATAAATAATAAGATAAATACTATTTTACTTTATTTTTTTTTGATAGAAAATTAAACAAGTTTCTAAAGCAATTTTAAACATAGAAAAAAGTGAATTACTTCGTTCTTGTGGGGATGATTTTTTCAATATTTTGTATTTTTGTTCTTGATTATGAAAGGCTAATAAATCAGTTACAGTTAATAAACAAGCAGCATCTTTTTGAAATAAAAGCGCATATACAAAAAGAATATAACTTTCCATTTCCACAACATCTAAGTTATAAATTTCCTTTTTAGCAAAAAATTTCAGATGATCAAAAAAATAAAAATTTTCATCAGTCAAGGCATTAATGTTTGAAATTAAAGGTATTTTAATTTTTTTAGCAGTTTCATTAATACAAGTTTCTATTTCAGGATTAACTGTAATTGATAATTGTGAATAAAATTCTTGTAAATAAGGTTGAACAGCAAAAGCTTTATGAACATTCAATACATCTCCTAATTCATAATCATTTTTTAAACTACCGCAACTGCCTGTTCGAATAATTATTTGCACATTATAAAATTTATACAATTCATAAACATAAACTGCCATGGAAGCAACGCCTATTCCGCCACTAGCAAAAGATACCCGCAATCCTTGATAATAACCGGTATAAATTAACATATTACGAGTTTTACTAACTAAAATAGCATTAATTAAGAATTTTTTACTCATTGCTTGAGTACGAAGTGGATCGCCAGAAATAATTACACAAGAAGCAATTGAACCAAAAGGTGCTTCAATGTGCGGTGTCATAATTTTCTATAAACCTAGTGCCTTGGAAGGGGCATATTTACCACTTTTGGGTTTGTAAAAATAACCGTAAAAAGATAAAAGCATTAATGGGAAAATGTAATTAATTGTTGTAATTAATTCTTGATATTTATCTCCTGAAAATGAAACAACAAGTGTTTTTAAAACAACGAAACAAAAACTAAAAAAAGCAATTAAACCAACATTACGCATTCCTAAAATCAACATTGATAAACCTAAATAACCAAAACCGTTAACGTTTCCATTGAAATCAGGTTTTCATTCCGCAAAAAATGTACTTGCAAAAGCAATTAACACCGCTCCTAATATTAAGGCTTGAAAACGATATTTAATTACTGATAATCCATTCATTTTTGTAATTTTAGGATTTTCACCACAAGAACGAATACGTAATCCTGGTGTAGTGCGAAACAAAAAAACATGCAATCCTAAAAGAATTAGTAGTACGATAAAAAATTGATAAAAAATTGATAAGTTAATGCCATCAATAACTAAATAAGTTTTAAAAGAATCAGAAATATAAAGTCAAACATAATCTTCTTTTAAAATTAAATTAGGATTATCTTTCAAATAAACAATGATAAAACTAGCCATTCCCAACATGATAATGTTGAGCGCCAAGGCTGTTAAAATTTGATCCATGCCTATATAAACCACTAGAAAACCAAAAATAAGTGTTAAAAAAATAACAAAAATTATGGCAGCACCAAAACCAATAAAATACAATCCATAATCAGGAATAGATCTTTGTTTTAGAAAAAAACCAATTAAAGTGTATCCTAAAACTCCAGCGATCAGTTGCCCTTCTAAAGCAATATTGATGATACCGGAACGTTCCGACAATAAAGCAGCTCCCGCCAACAAAACAAGTGTACTAAAAATTAAAAAAGTATCTTTATTAATAAAATTAACTAAGTTAAGCATTTCTTTTCTCCTTTCATTTTTGATATGAAAAACTTTTTTGCAAAACTATACTTTTTGTCTTTGTCTCTTTTTCTATAACTGTTTTATTAGTAATATTTTGCTTAAATGATTGTTCAGAGTTATTCGTATAGTTATATCAATTAACTGTTTTTTTGTTTTTCGGTCCGGTAAAAACATAATCTAAAAATAATACTTTTTTAAACCGCATTCGACTTTTGGGATCGTTAGATAATTTAGCAAAAAAAGCAACCAACAAAAGAATTAAACCAATAATCATTTCTACAATAATCGGGTTTACACTACTAATTTTAATCATTTTTTGTTGCGCACGAATTAACGAAATGAAAAAAGCACTAAAAGGAATTCCTGCCAAAGATGATTGAGACAACCAAACAATTGTAATTGTATCAAATCCATTATTAGGAAGAGCTTCACTTTTTGATAAATTACTGTTATTTAGATCACGATAATAATAAAAAATTCCAGCTAAACCGGCAAAAATTCCACTTATCAAAAAAACTTTAATTGTGTTGCGATGAATATTAATTCCAGCATAGCGCGCCGCTTGAGAGTTACTGCCGATAATTTTGATTTTAAAACCAAATTTTGATTTTTGGACAAACACGATTGTAAAGATAAAAATAAATATTGAAAAAATCAAAGTTAATGAAATTAATCCAAATTGTAAATTAAAAGCAATAGCATCGCCGATCGGCACTTTAGTTCCTAACTTACTACTGTTAACCACTTCTTCCAAACTCACTAAGTAACGAAATATGTAAAAAACAATAAAGTTAGTAAAAATTGTACTTAAAATTTCATGCACATTAAAAAAAACTTTCAAAGCACCACATAACAAAGACAAAAATGTTGCTGATAACATTCCGATCAAAAATAAAATCGGTATGAATAAAAATTGATTAGATTGACTAAAAACACCAGTTTTTTGTAAAAAATAATGAGCAAAATAAATACTTAAAGCGGCAAGTGACATTTGCCCACTAATTCCTAAATTAATAGCTCCAACTCGTAAACAAAAAAAGACGGCCAAGGAACCAATCAACAAAGGACTAAAAAGTAACAAAATTTCTTTTAATTGGTTTGTGTTATTAAATGAATCATAGAAAAAAACTTTAAAAATTTCATTACCATCATATTTGTCATTTCCGATTAAAATCAATCAAAGAAAAAGCATTGTAAGAAAAATGGCGAGTAAGAAAAAACTTATTTGATTGATGCCTTTTTGAATTTTTGTATATGTTGTTTTATTCATTTTTTTTAATCTCTTGACATTAAAATGCCGATTTTATTTTTTACATCCTTTTCTGATGGTTTTAATTCTGATATTATTCTACCCTTATTCATTACTAATACCCGATCAGATAAAGATAAAATTAAATCTAAATTTGCACTAACAAATAAAATAGTTTTACCCTTATTTCGCATTTTGATAAAGGCGTGGTTTAAATTATTGATTGTTCCGACATCAATGCCTCAAGAAGGTTCATCAATCAATAATAATTCGGGATTTGTTTCTAATTCGCGACCAATAATAAATTTTTGTTGATTTCCGCCAGATAAACTATTAGCCTTTTGATCAATTGAAACAAATCCATTAACATCATATTTGCTAACAATTTTTTTTGTTCTTTCGATAATTTTTGCCTTATTTATAAGTCCTAAAAAAAATCAATCAGGATAATCCAAATTATTAAAAAAGGTATTTAAATATAGCGTTTCATGAATTAAAAGACCTTCGTTTTGTCGATCTTTAGAAACATAAGCAATTCCTAGTTTTTTGGTTTTGCTACTATTTAATTGTTTCAAGTTAACTTTTTTAAAATTGAAAGTTTTTGATGAAAAAATAACATCGCCAGTTCAACGATTATTAATTTGTGTCAAAGCTCTCAACAAATCACGTTGACCATTTTCTTCAATTCCAGCAATACCAACAATTTCTCCTGAATATAAAGAAAAATTAATATTTTGTAATAATTGTTTTTTTCCTAATTTTAAATTAAGATTTTTTACACTCAAAACTTCTTTTCTATTTTTAAAATTAGTTTTAACGTCAGTAATAGGCAAAAGTTTTTTTTCTCCAATCATTAAACTTACCATTTTATCAACACTAACATCTTTGTTTTTAAAGGAACCAACTACCTTTCCTCTTCTAAGGACTGTAACAAAATCAGCAATTTTTTTAATTTCGTTTACTTTGTGAGAAATAAAAACAATTGCTTTGCCTGCTTTTTTATAAGCAAGCACAGAATTAAGAAAATCATCAATTTCTGATAAAGAAATCACTGAAGTGGGTTCATCAAAAATAATAATTTTCGCTCTTTTAAATAAAACTTTTAAAATTTCAGTTTTTTGTTTTTTAGTAACAGAAAGATCATCAATGATTGAATTTAAATTAAGATTGAGATTAAATTTATTAATAATTTTATTTAATTCATTTTTTAAACTTTTTTGGTAACAAAAAAAGTTAATATTTTGTTCTTGTTTTTGTTGTTTTAAAGCAAATATTTTTTTTTGATATTTTTTTTTAAGATCATGGGTAAGATAATTTAACAAATTAATTTTTGCTTTTTTTTTTAATTTTATACCTTCTTTTTTAATTTTTTCCATTTCTTTGTCGTATCAAATATTTACTTTATCTATCTCTTTTTGATTGTTTAAATTGGTTTTTTGATTGTTTTTTTCAAATCCTAAAATAACATTTTCAAAAACAGAAAAATTGTCAATTAATGAAAAGTGTTGATGCACTGCGGACATATTAAATTTTTTGGCAAATGATGAAGCGTTTTTGCTAATGATGGTGTCGTTAATTTTAATCAATCCACTAGTGGGGTTTAATTCACCAAGTAAAATTTTTATTAAAGTTGATTTACCAGCACCATTTTCACCTAAAATGGCATGAATTTCTCCATATTTTAATTTAAAATTGATATTTTTATTAGCAACAACACCATTAGAAAAGATTTTTGTAATATTTTTTATTTCTATAGCATTTTTTTCGTTATTCATTTCTTTTTTTTAACACTTTTTGGTCATTTTTTTTCAAAGAAGATCTTTTTCATCAATTTTACTGTTTGAATTATTTAGAAATTGTTTTAATTCTTTACTAATACTTGGACTTTGCATGGTAGAAATGATTAAACAATCAAATTTTGACACCAAAAGACCGTTTTTTAATGTATTTAAATTTTCTAAATTATTATCAATAATTTTGTTTCAAACTTCTTTATTTTTTTTAAAACGATCAGGAATAGTTGAATATTCACTATGTTTATTTTCTGTTTCGCTTTTTCCTGGAATAAAAGGTCCTTTAGGTATTTTTTGCTTGCTAATTTTATTTTTAATAACTTCTGTTACTGCTTTTTTAATTCTTAAAATGCCTGATACTAAAATTTGATTTTTAATTTTAGGTTCATCTTTTGGTTCTTTAAATAAAATATGTCCTTGATCTACATCTACTCCAATCACTCAATGTTGTTTTTTATTTGTTTCTTCATTGCTTTCCAAAGCGGCGAGATGAACAGAACTACTTAAACTAACAGCGATATTCATAATTACCGAAACTTTGTTGTTTTTATAAATGTTTTTACTCATTGCTTTAACTTTATCACCCATTTTACTAACAGAAAACCCACCAATATTTTGGTATTTAACAAACAATAATTCGGTATCTATAATTTTATTTTTTTGATATTTCAAAAATTTTTGACGAATTTCGTTAACTTTTTGAATTCCGTATTTAAATCCTAATACATATGAAATAATTGGTGGTATTCAAAGACCACCAAGAGCAGCAAAAGCAATTTGTTTACCTTTTTTAGATCAATTGTAATCTTTGAATTTTTCAGGGTGTAATAAGGCATAAACTGCAGAATATAAAGCGGCATGATATCCGGCATAATATTCTTTAAAATTAATTTGTCATAAATTTTTAGGTCATTTATTTTCTGCCAAATAATTACAGTTCTTGTTTTTTAGATAAAAACTAGTTCCTATGCTAATTAAATTAATTTGTTTTTTTTCGTATTTTTGATTAAATTGACATAAAAATTCATTAAAAGTAAATCCAGGAAGTACAAAATTATTTGCTTGATCATTTTTAATAAAATTATCAATATAATTACGAATTAAAAATGGGTCTTCCATTGTATAAGGAAAACCATATCCGATTGTGTTATCTTTAAAAAGTTCGTGACCACCACGACAATTTTTATTTGATATTTTAAACGCATTACAAACACCAACAACCGCTTGTTCAGAAAAACCTTCATCAGCATGACCGTATTTAGTGTTAAGTACAATATGGTATTTTTTTTTATTTTTAATATCTTCTTTAATTTTACTTTTGATTAAAAAATAAGAAAGAAAAAACAAAGACGAACTAATAATTACCAAAAACAACAATGAAAAAACTATTTTTTTAAAATAAATCGTTTTTTTAATTTTTTCCATTTTTTAATAATTTCTTTTGACAAAATAGGGGAAAATATCTAACAATAGAATATCATCTTTTTCTAAAATCAATTTTTTTGTTAAATTTAACTGGAAAAAGAAAACCTAAAAAAAAGAAAAAAAATAAAAATAAGACCTCAAATATTGTAAAGAAAAAACAATAGTATTTTTCTTGAATTTATTTATTTCTATTTCAGAAAAATTTTTTGTAACAAAGGCGACAACGTACTTGGTATTTTTCTTTACCACCCACAAAATTTTTGATTTTTTCTGGTTCTATAGGTAAACCTTTTTGATCTACAGCTTGAATTTTAGTTGCTGGGTTCTCGTGACACAAGTCGCAAACAGCATTAAATTTAAAAATATTGTCTGCCATTGATAAAAGTTCATTCATTAATTTTAAATTGTGTTCACAAAAACCTTTATTTAAACCACAAATTCAAATAATATATCCATATTTTGGATCAAGTAAATTTTCAACAATTTCTATTAATTCTAAATTAAAAAAATGCGCTTCATCAATTGCGATAACATCAAATTTTTCGTTTTTTTGCTTTAAAATTTGTAAAATTTCTTTTGAATCGTTGACAGCGATTGCTGGTAATTTTTCAGAATCATGACTGACAATATCATTTTCATATAAATTATTTACGATTTTTTTTTCTAATTCAGGAATAAAATCTTTGTTTTTCATTTTAGTAATTGAAACAAAATTAACTTTTTTTGGTTTAAAAACGATAACTTTTTGTTTACTTTGAAGATGTCTTTTGATTTTTTTGATTAAAAAAGCAGTTTTACCAGCAAACATACAACCAGTAATTAAATTTAAAATTGGTAATTTGTAATTTTTTTTTTTCATTATTAAATTTAATTAAAACTTTTTTTTATCTTAAATAATTTTTATTTCTTTTAAAATTTTTCTTTTCAAACCGTTCATCAACTCATCTTCTTTTTTATTTTTATGATCATAACCAAGTAAATGTAAGAAACTATGTAAAAAAAGATTAATACTATTTTGCAAAAATTTTTTTTGGCAAAATCCACTTTCTTTTCAAATTACAGGAAAACAAAAATAAATTTCACCCAAAGGATTATTGAAATCTGTATTGAAACACTCTTTGGATAAAACGAAAGCCAAAATATTGCTAATTTTCTTAAAAGGATAATAATTTTCGTTGATTTTTTGCATTGTTTTTTGTTCAACTACATTCAATATGAAATGACCTTTAAACATAATTCCTAAAACCGAAATGGTTTTTTCTAAAATCAAATCAATTTTTTTTCATAACAAAAAATTTTTATATTCATTTTTTTCATAATTAATTGTAAAATTTCATTTCATAAATTAAAAAATGGTGACCCATGGGAGATTCGAACTCCCGTGTGCCAGGGTGAAAACCTGGTGTGTTAACCTCTTCACCAATGGGCCAAATGGCGCCCAATACAGGACTTGAACCTGTGACCACTTGCTTAACAGGCAATCGCTCTAACCAAACTGAGCTAATCGGGCCAACTTTAACAACTCTCAGTATTTTAATATTATTTACAAATTTTTGCGGTAGTATGTTTAAAAATTCAAAAAAAGATAGGAATAATTTGAATAATTAATTTATAATTTTTTACATTATGATAAGAAAAAAACAAGAAAATACTTTAACATGAAAAAATATTTTGCAGTTTTTAAAAGAATATGGTTTTTTAATTCAAAGTGATGAGATTTATGGAGGATTATTTAGTGTTTATAATAGTGGTCCGGCATCTGTTGAATTAAAAAATCAAATTAAAAAAGAATGATGAAATTTTTTTGTCAAACAAAAATCTTTTATTTACGGATTTGAAAGTAGCATTCTGACTCATGCTCAAACACTCAAAGCAAGTGGTCATGTTGATAGATTTATAGATTCGTTTTATCTTTGTAAAAATTGTGGATATCATCAAAACACAGAAGATTTAATCAAGAAAATTGATCAAAAGCGCATTTGTTTCAAATGTAAAAAAATAAATAATTTTAAACATTTTGAATACAACCTTTTGTTTGAAACACAACAAGGGGTAGAAGAAGGCAAAAAAAATAAAATTTATTTACGACCCGAAACAGCACAAGGCATCTTTACTAATTTTAACAAAATTAAACAAATTTGAAAAATTAATTTACCATTTGGTTTAGGTCAAATTGGCAAAGCGTTTCGAAATGAATTAACAACAAAATATGCTAATTTTAAAAGTTGTGAATTTGAAATGTTGGAAATTGAATTTTTTTTTGCAAACAAAAAGGATAGTTTAAAGTGATTTAATTATTGAAAGAAAGAAATTTGAACTTTTTTGCAAACAAATTTAAAAATTAAAAAACAAAACATCAAAGAACAAGAGGCTTCAAGTGCTGATTTGGCGCATTATGCGCAAAAAACAGTAGATTTTGAATATAAGTTCCCTTTTGGATGAAAAGAAATTTGAGGATTATGTGATAGAGGAGATTATGATCTCACGAAACATCAGTCGTTAAGTAAAACGAACTTATCAGTCTTACATGGAAAAAAACAAGAAAAAATTATTCCTTATGTTATTGAACCTTCGGCGGGTGTAGAAAGATTAATGTTAGCAATGATTGTTGAGAATTTAAAATACAAAGAAGACAAATTTACCTTACAATTACCTTTCGCTTTTTGTTATTATCAAATTGCAATTTTGCCGTTAACAGAAAAATTAAAACCAATTGCCGAAAAAATAACGAAAATACTAGAAAAAAATTATTCCTTGAAATTAGATGCCAAAAAATCTATTGGAAAAAGATATCTTTTTCATGATGCGATTGGAACTTTTTTCTGTATTACTGTTGATTTTGAAACAAATAAAGATCAGAAAGTAACAATTCGTAATCGTGATACCAAGAAACAAAAACGAGTAACAATTAAAGATTTAAACCAACATATTCAAAATGAACTTTAAGCAAAATAATATATTTTTACAAAAAATTAATATTGTAGATATTGTAGAAAAATATATTAAATTACAAAAAAAAGGTAAAAATTTATATGGTTTATGCCCATTTCATAAAGACAACAAACCATCACTACATATTTCAGAAAATAAACAAATATTTAAATGTTTTTCTTGTAATGTTGGTGGGAACGCGATACGTTTTGTAATGTTGTATCATAATTTAAATTGAGAAAAAGCAATTCTGGAAATTAGTAAAACATTTAATATTACTTTTGAAGGTTTTCAAATCCAACAAATTCAATTAAGTGTCCTAGAAAAAGAAATGTTACAAATAAATAAAGAAAGTAATTTTTTTTTTCAAATGAATTTGTTGGAAAGTTCGACATCATCGGCAATGAAATATTGTCAAAAACGTAAAATTACTTCTCAAATGATTAAACAATTCCAGATTGGTTGAATGGGAAATGATGACTTTAAGATGCTAGATTATTTTAAAAAGAAAAAAATTAATAAAGTTAATTTAATTAACAGTCAACTATTTAAATGAAAAAATAACGAACAATTAAGATGTTATTTTCAAAATCGTTTAATTTTTCCCATTTTAAATGAAAATGGTGATTTAAGTGGATTTTCGGGGAGAATAATTTTTGAAAATAATGTTAATTTAGAATCTCAAGCAAAATATTTAAATAGTTTTGAAAGTAGCATTTTTAAAAAAAATCAAATTTTATATAATTTTTTTTATGTGACACAACATTTTAAAGCAATCAATACAATTTATTTGGTTGAAGGATTTTTAGATTCCATTCGTATGATTATTAAAAAATATCCAGCTGTTGCTTTAATGGGTGTTGTTTTAAGCGCTTATCAAATTAATTTAATTAAAGAACGCTATCAAAATGTAATAATTTTTCCTGACCACGACAATGCTGGTGTTAATTGTGCAATCAAAAACGCCACGCTTTTAATGAAAAATAAAATTAATGTTTCTATTGTTGATCACAATCTTCAATTAGATCCAGATTTATGTTTACAAAAAGATGGTTTTGTTCTTGAAAATACAAAAAAAGTACATCCAATAGATTTTCTTATTAATAAACAAATAAAATTGGTAAATAACGAAACAACAAAAATTTTTTTTACAAAAATAAAATTTTTTTTTCCTTATTTAGGCCCGGTAGAAAGATTTCAATTTATTGAAAAAATAAGTCTTAAATTTCAAATTCCGCTTGAAATTATAAATCAAGAATTAAAAAATTGGCAAAACAGTCAATTTCAACAAAATAATTTTACAAACCAAAGTATAAAAATTCTTTCAAAAAAATTAATATGAAAAGAATTACTTTTTGTAAATTTACTTTATCATCCTGAATTAATTAGTAAAATAAACAAAATAAATGGTATTTTCAACGATGATGAATTAGATCATTATTATGTTTTATTGCTTGATTGAAACAAAACAATTAATGATAAAAAAGAACTAACCTTTCATAATTTTCTTGAATTTATTAATAATTTTCAACAAAAAAGATGACTAGAACATTTATATAAAAAACACAAAAATAAACTTGAATGTGAAGAATTAACAATTAATATTTTTAAAGATTATTTGAAATTGTTTTTTAAAGAAAAATTGATTTTAGAAATAAAAGAATTAAGCAAAAAATTAAAAACAGATGATATAAAAGAAAAAATGGAAATTTTAAACAAAATTCAACAAATAACAATAAAAAAAAGTCAAATATAACCATAACACTTTATTAAAAAATAAAAGATGTTATAAAAAATACCCTAATCTACTCAAAAAAAGAAAACCCTGATTAAAACCAACACCGACCCTGATTTTAGCATCGCTTAATAAACCTTTTGATTATTAAGTTAATGATTCCAATTCTTCAAGGGTATTATTTTTTATCTTATCTTTTTGATTGACAAAGATAATGGAGTTTTCTTAATTAATTCTGAGCAACTAAAAATAAATTTTTAAGATCAAGATTTATTGTTTTTCAATTAATTCTTATCAAAGTTTGAAAAGAAACAGTTTTTGTAGTAATTTTGAGTTTTATTTGTTTGATTATTGTCTTAAATTTAACAAAATCAATGTTATTGCTTGATAATTTGATTAATAAAATTTTTTATTTTATTAACTTTTTTAAAAAATAAATCTTGTATAGTATTTTGTTATAAATGATTTGATCGGTAAAAAGATTTTTTGATTTATCAAAAATGTTTAAATTTGTAATAAGGGTTTGATATAAAACAACTGTTTTTGACGTTGCTGTTTGAATTTTTGTTTGCCAAGATGTTCAACGCGGAGTTGAAACGTTAAAATTATATTTAGACAAACTTGTTGATAAACTCGTAAATCAATTTTAAAATTAACAAAATTAAGATTATCAATAGCAAAAACACTGTTTTTTCAAAATTTTTTAAATCTATTATGGAATTATCTGTGTCTTTATAAAAAAAGTACTATTAATAACAAGATTTTACAAATTTTTCACAAATTTAAGATAGTATTTTTTGAATTATACTTAAAAAAAAGTGAATTTTCTTACTCTCGGCACCGAAAACAAAAAAATATATCATTATTAATTGTTTTAAATTTTTTCATATTGTTTGTTTCTTTAACAATAGCATCTTTTAATTCAAAAAAGTTTTTTTTATTAATAAATTTGATTAAAAAATTTTTTTGTTGTGGATTGAAGAAATATTGAAATAATTGTTGTTTTTGTTCAATTTTTTGAAATAATAATGCTTATTTGTCTTACTTTTAATAAAATTTGATGTTCATAAAAAAGAAATTGTCGTTATTTCTTTATTTAATCAAAAATATAAGACATTAAATAAGTCATGTTTTTGGTTCAAGAAAAAATGTCTTTTTTTCCATTCAGTGAAAAATTTAGAAGTTAAGTAATGGTTTAGGAGCATTGAATTCCAAAAACTCTCTGTAAGTTGATAATAGTGCTTTTTTATTTTTAGTCTTTTTTGACGAAAGGGTAGGGATATTTTTTCTAAATTTATCCAAATTCTAAACATGTTTTATAAAATAGATATTTGTATTTAATATTTAATTATAATTAGTTTTTCGTTGTTATTTTTTATCTTTTTATTTTGTTGATGACATTGTTTACAAAGATATTGACAAAATAGTTGACAAAGCCAAAACCCTGTGTTAGACTACTTAAGTTGAATTAAGTTAAAAAAATGAAAATCAAATTATTTAGCAAAAAAAATAATGAAATCACGATCAATCTTGATCAGATAAAAAAACAAATTTCAGAATTAGAAGTACTTTTTGAACAAAAGTTTGATTTTAAAGACCATTTTATTAAAATTCAAAAAAATGAAAGTCTAATTAATCCTAAATATTTAATTGAAATTATTACACTTATTCTCAGTGATTTAGGTTATTTTGTGAATTTTAGAGAAATTCAAAACATTATTAAAAAAAGAAATCCAAACACTGAAATGGAAAAATTTACTTATAGTCTTTTTGAAGGATTAACAATGTTTTGGCAAAGTAAAAAGATTATTCATCAAAATAACATATTTATGCTTTATAGAATCATAAATAATGCTGAAAATGTGCAATTTGGTACTTCTTTGTTTCGTCAAAATAATAATATTATTTTCAAGAATTTAACTTTTAAATTAGATGTTTTTGATTACAATCGTGTGGCGGCATCTTTTAATGAATTGATTGAATTTATTAATGATAATGAAGAATCAATGCTGCCATTAATAAAAATGCAAATTATTCACATTCATAATCTGGCAATTTCTCCCTTTGAAACCTATAATGTTTTATTTAGTAAAATCTTATCAATTTGGTACTTGCTATCTTACGGAAAGGTAAAAGATGCCGAAATTATGACGATTCATGATTATTTAAATACTTATTACTTAAATGTTGATAAATATATTCGTGCGATCAATGATTCATTAAATGAAGAAAACTACACACCTTTTATAAATTTTACTTTAACAAGTATGATTAAAATCAGTAAAGATAAAAATTTAATTGAACATATTTGTCATTTTTTACAACAAAACAAAAAAATTTATTTAGCTGATTATGAAAAAAAAATATTATTTATGATTATTTTTCATCAAATGGATGAATTTGACTGAAGGTTTTTCCGCAAAGAAACAAAATGATCGATTTCTAAACAGTATATAATTAGAAACCTTAGTAAGTTGGAGTTTTACTCACTTTTAACTTCTAAAAGTTTAAAAAATCGTAAATTTTTTTATCGTTCCAGAATACTTAAGAGTGTGATTCAAAATTTGGAAGAATAAATTTTAATAAAATGAAAAAAAATGACTTAAATAATAGTGAAAATTTCAAAGAATTGAAAAAATATGGGAGAATTCTTAATGAAGAATTGGAATTAGATCGTTTAGATCCTGTTATTGGTCGAAATCAAGAAATTAGAAGAATTGTTGAAATTCTTTCTCGAAAAAAGAAAAATAATCCCGTTTTAGTTGGCGATGCCGGTGTAGGAAAAACCGCGATTGTTGAAGGTTTAACGCAACGAATTGAAGCAGAAGATGTACCAATAAATTTAAAAAACAAAAAAATTTTTGAACTTAATATAGCTTCTTTAATTTCAGGCGCTAAATTTCATGGAGAATTTGAACAAAGATTAAAAATGGTTACCGATTTAATTAAAGAAAATAATGATATTTTGCTATTTATTGACGAATTACATTTAATTGTTGGTGCTGGAAAAACCCAAGGGGCAATTGACGCTTCCAATATTTTGAAACCTATGTTGGCTCGTGGTGAATTAAGATGTATTGGGGCAACAACTAGTGATGAATATCGTAAATTTATTGAAAAAGACGCCGCTTTGGAAAGAAGGTTTCAAAAAATTATGGTTTTTGAACCTTCAGTAGAAGAAACAATCACCATCTTAAGAGGTTTAAAGGGGAGCTTTGAGTCATTTCATGAAATTATGATTAAAGACAACGCATTAATTGCTGCTGCAAATTTATCTAATCAATATCTTACTCTTCGTAATTTGCCTGACAAAGCAATTGATTTGGTTGATGAAGCTTGCGCTAAGATCAAAACAGAAATTTGGTCAGTACCGTTGGAATTAGACCAAGTCAATCGTAAATTAATTCAATTAACGATTGAAAATAATGCTTTAGAAAAAGAAGAAGAAAAAGATTTTGATACACAAGAACGTTTTTCAAATGTTCAAAAAAATTTAGAAAGTGTCAAAAAAGCACAAAAAATTTTGATGATACGTTGAAATAAAGAAAAAGAACATCTGAAAGAAATTACTAATTTAAAGAAGCAGTTGTTACAAATTAATAAAGAATTAAATCTCACAATGCAACAAGGCAATTATGAACGTTCAGGTGAACTAAAGTACAAAATTATTCCGGAATTGGACAACAATTTAAAAAAACTTAAATCAAAAGACTTTCCCAAAGAACATAGTCTGTTAAAAAATTATGTTGATGAAGATGATATTGCTCAAATTTTGGCAATTACAACTAAAATTCCTGTTGAAAAATTAATTGGTAGTGAACAAAAAAAAATTATAAATTTACTTATTAATCTAAAAAAAGAAGTAAAGGGACAAGATGAAGCGCTAAAAGCAGTAACCGACTCAGTTGTGTCTTCAAGAACCGGACTAAACGATCCTAACCAACCCTTGGCGAGTTTTCTTTTTGTTGGACCAACAGGAGTGGGAAAAACTTTAATTGCCAAAGTTTTAGCAGAAACGCTTTTTGCTAGCAAGAAAAAAATGATTCGTTTTGATATGTCTGAATATAATACTGAACAGTCTGTTAGTCGTTTAATTGGTGCTTCACCAGGTTATGTTGGTTTTGAACGAGGGGGTGAATTGACAGAAAAAGTGAAAAACAATCCTTATTCAGTGCTTTTATTTGATGAATTAGAAAAAGCTCATCAAAGTATCCACGCTTTACTCTTGCAAATTTTAGATGAAGGACAATTAAAAGATAGTTTTTCAGGAAAAACTATTAATTTTTGTAATACAATTGTTATTATGACCTCCAATATTGGAGGTGAACTCTTGGAAATGGACAAATACGATGAAAAAAATGTTTTAAAAAAAGTACAGTCATCATTTCCCAATGAATTTTTTAATCGTATTGGTGAAGTAATTGTTTTTAATCCTTTAAATCAATTAGTTTTGTCACAAATTGTAGATTTAGAATTAACAGAATTTTTTCATTTTATTCAAAAAAAACAAAATATTTTTTTTCAATATGATAAAAAAGCAAAAAATAAAATTTTAAATGATAATTATACTTCTAATTATGGCGCAAGACCAATCAAAAGATATATTAAAAAATATATTGTATCTTTAATTGCTCAAAAGATTATTAAAGAAGAAATTAAAAAAAACACAATTTATCTATTGACAATAGAAGGTGAAGGGTTTAAAATTACTAAACCAATAATGAATTAATGAAAACAGAACGAAATAAGAAAGTTATAGACAAAACGCAAATTTCAAAAAAAACAACTTTGTGTAAAAATTGTGAATTAATACAAGAAAAACAAAAAAAAATACAAGTAGATCTTGATAAACGATCTCTAGCAGATATGGAAAACTTAAGAAAAAGACATCATGAAGAAATAACATTTTTGCTTAAATTTGCTAATCAAGATTTGATTATTGACTTTTTATCAAATGTTGATACTTTAAAACTTGCTTTACAATTTAAAAATCCTGGTCCAGAAACACAAAAATTTTTAATAGGAATTAAAATGGCTTATCAAAAAATGCATAAAACATTGAAAAATTTTGATGTTAAAGAAATATCAACTCAAACAGGAGATGTTTATAATGCTGATTTTCACGAAACTATTGGTTCAGAATGGAATCACAATTTTTCAGAAAATACTATTTTGAAAATTAAAAGATCCGGTTTTACCTTACATGATAGAGTAATTAGACCTGTGCAAGTAATAATTAACCAAAAAAAAACTGCCAAAAAAAATTAATAAAAAAATTGTGTCTTGAAATAAAAAAGAAATGTATAATAAAATAGTTTTTAATTTTTGATTATTTGAAGATTAAAGGGTTAATTTAATGAGTAAAATTATTATTGGCATTGATTTAGGAACAACTAATTCTTGTGTAGCGATTATGGAAGGTAAAAAACCTAAAGTAATTGAAAATCCAGATGGATCAAGAACAACACCTTCCGTAGCGGTTCTTAATAAAGATAGTACCTTCCTTGTTGGAACAAGGGCAAAACGTCAAATTATTACTAATCGTAATGCTGTTGCTTCGATAAAACGTAAAATTGGCACAAAAGAAAAAATTATCTTAGATGGTAAAGAATATACTCCAGAACAAATTTCGGGAGAAATTTTGCGCTACATCAAGACTTTTGTGGAAAGAAAAATTGGTCAAAGTGTTATCAAAGCTGTTATTACTGTGCCAGCTTATTTCAACAACGCCCAAAGACAAGCAACAAAAAACGCTGCTAAAATCGCTGGTTTAGAAGTAGAAAGAATTATTAATGAACCAACCGCTGCCGCTTTAGCTTATGGTGTTGAAAAAGGCAACAAAGAAGAAAAAATTTTAGTTTATGATTTGGGTGGTGGTACTTTTGATGTTTCTGTTTTAGAAATTGGCGATGGTACTTTTGAAGTTTTAGCGACCAACGGAGACAATAAACTAGGCGGTGATGATTTTGATAATGTTGTCGTTGATTATTTGATCGCAGAATTTAAAAAAGAACATTCGATTGATTTGAGCAAAGATAAAATGACTTTACAAAGATTAAAAGACGCTTCAGAAAAAGCTAAAATAGAGCTTTCTGGTTCACAAGATACAACAATTTCAATTCCTTTTATTTCTCAAAACGAAAATGGACCTTTACACTTAGATATTAAATTAACCAGAGCGTTTTTTGAAAATTTAACTTCTCATTTATTAGAAAGAACAATTCTTCCGATTCAGAAAGTATTGAAAGACACTAGTCTTAGTGGCGATGATATTAAGAAAATTTTAATGGTTGGTGGATCAACCAAAATGCCAGCAGTAAAAAAGCTTGTTGAAAAAGAGTTAAATCAAAAAATTTCCTTTTCGGTAAATCCTGATGAAATTGTTGCCGAAGGAGCTGCAATTCAAGCTGGTATTTTACAAGGTGATTTGAAAGATATTCTTTTGCTAGATGTAACTTCGCTTTCGTTAGGAATTGAAACGCTTGGTGGTGTTATGACTACTTTAATTACACGCAACACCACTGTACCTACGAAAAAATCTCAAATTTTTTCCACAGCTGTGGAAAATCAACCTAGTGTGGATATTCATGTTTTGCAAGGAGAAAGAAAATTAGCTGCAGAAAATAAAACGATAGGAAGGTTTCAATTGTCAGGAATTGAAAAAGCACCAAAAGGAGTTCCACAAATTGAAGTATCTTTTGACATTGATGTTAATCAAATGGTTTCAGTGAAAGCAAAAGATTTAAAAAATAATAAAGAACAATCAATTGTTATTAAAGATATCGCTGGAGGTTTAACTCCTGAAGAAATTGAAAAAATGATCAAAGAAGCAGAATTAAATAAAGAAAAAGATGCGGAAAAATTAAAAGGAATTACTTTGACCAATCGTGCACAAAGTACGATTTTTGATTTAAATAAATCGCTGGAAAAAGGCGAAAAAGAACTCAAAGGAAAAGAAAAAGAAGAATTTTTAAAAGGCAAAGCAGAAGTTGAAAAAACTAAAAAAGAAATTGAAATATTATTGCAAGAAAAAAAATGAAATGAATTAGAAAAAAAACTAAATGATTTTGATGCAAAATTAAAAAAAGTGGAAGAATTTATGAATAAAAATAAAAAAACTGAAACTAAAAACCCCAAAGATGATAATGACAAAAATAAAAAAAACGAATCTACCGATGCCAAACCTAAAAACGAAAAATAATTCTACTTATTTTTTTGCTTTAGAAAGTTATTGTGAGTAAAAAACAAAAAAGAGACTATTATGAAATTCTTGGCATTGATAAAAACGCCACATCAGATGAAATAAAAAGAGCGTTTCGCCGCCTTGCTAAAGAATATCATCCTGACGTTTCCAGTGTTCCAAATGCTGAAGAAAAATTCAAAGAAATCAACGAAGCATATCAAATTTTGTCTAACGAACAAAAAAGAGCTAATTATGATCGTTTTGGTCATGAAAGTATGGGATTTGAAAGTAGTAATTTTGCTGATTTTAATGATATCTTTTCTGGTTTTGCTGATTTATTTAATCAAAATCCTTATGGCCGACACCAAAGAAGTGAAGAAAAAATTGATAAAATTTTTGTTTTGAATTTAACTTTTTTTGAAGCCATGCATGGCGTAACAAAAACACAACAAATAGAATTTGATGTCTTTTGTTCTAAATGTAAGGGTAAGGGTGGAGAAACTAATAATGATGTTGTTAAATGTCAAAATTGTAATGGCCGCGGTCACGAAGTAATGCAAATTTTTGGACTTTTTAGTCAAAAAGTGACTTGTTCTAAATGTAAGGGTAATGGTATTTTTGTGAAAAATAAATGTTCATTTTGTCGTGGTAAAAAAATTGAAAAAAGAAAAGAAAATTTAGAAATAAATGTTCCCAAAGGTGTTCAAAGTGGTCAACAAATGAGATTTGAAAATAAGGCAAAAATTAATACTATTACTAAAAAAAGTGGTGATCTTTTTGTGGAATTTTATGTAGAACCTAATCCGATTTTTAAACGCGAAGAAAACGATTTATTTACAGATGTTTATGTTTCTTACTTAGAAGTTTTATTAGGAAAAGAAATTTCTGTCCCTACGATTGACGGAATCAAAAAAATAGATATTGATGTAGGAATAAAAAATAATAAAATTGTTCGTTTAAAAAATTACGGATCTTATGACCCTAACAACTCTAAAAGGCGTGGGCATCAATATTTACGGATTAAAATAGAATTACCTAATAAATTAAGTGCTAAAGAAATAGAATTAATTAATGAAATTGACAAAAACACAAAATTTAATCCTAATCAAGATTTTATTGAAAAAATTAAAAAAAAAGGTTGAACTAAACAATAATTAATTGGTACCCGAAGTCGGACTCGAACCGACACAGGAAAAAACCTAATAGATTTTGAGTCTATCGTGTATACCAATTCCACCACTCGGGCAACTTAATAAAATTAATTAACAATATTATTACAAAAAAAACAAAATAAGTCAATTTTTTTGAAAAAAAATTATTTCTTTGTTATTTCTTTTTCTGTTTTGTTCAAATTTTCTTTTTGTTTTAAAGAAAATTTTTTGAATAATCTAGATTTATTACGAGAGATAAAATTCATTTTTCTAATTCTTTTATTAAATAACTTATCAAGTAATTGAATAGCATAATTTACTTTAATTTGTGCATCTGCAACACTTTCTTCTAAAATTGCTAGATTAGCTTGTTTAAGCGCCGTTCTGGTCATAGAAATAAAATGACGATTTGCTAAATAACGTTTTTGGTCTGTTAAAATTCTTTTTTTTTGTTGTTTAATATTACTCATATATTTTTATGATTAAAAAATAAAATAATTATAATTTGTTTCTCTATGAAATTTTAGTTATTATATAATGAATAAGAATAAAAAGTAAGATTTAATTAAATTTGATATGGATATATTTTCACTTGGGAATCAATGGTATTTTTGGTTGATATTGGTTTTAATAATCGGTTTTATTGTTTATTCCGGTTTTAAAAAACAAAAAAAAGAAAAAAAAGAGAGAAAAAAGAGAGAGAAAGAAGTTAAAGACTTAATTAAAAATTTTTTAAAAAAAAATAATAATTTACACAACGTTGTTGTTGAATATCTTGATGTTAAACCCAGAATCGGAAAGCATTATAAAAGTCGTGATGTATATGATGTTTTTGTTAAAATCATAAATCCTAAAACAAATCTTGTTATTACAAAAAAAGCATACGAAATAGAAGGTTCTGCTTCATTTGAAGATAATAACGAGACGGCGAGCAAAAAAGATAAAGCTGTTGTAGTTGATTGAAATATTAATAAAGAATTCAAATATAATAATCATAAAAATATAATTGATGAAGAAATTTCTTCACAATTTGGTATTTATTTAAAAAGTGTTTTTAAAAAAAATCGAAAAAAATATATTAACAAACAATTAAAAAAAATCAAAAAATTAGAAATAGAAAAGAAAAAAATTCATAAAGATGTTAAAAAAACTGATGATTTTATTGCATTCAAACCAGAAATTAAAAAAAAGAATGAACAACTTTAAAATTTATAAAGACGATTATAAAAGATTTTTAGTTTGTCCGAAATTTATGTGGTTAATGCGAAATAAGCGAAACCCCGAAGTAATAAGTTGAGTAAAAAATAATTTGACATTTTTAGATAAAGAACGAGAGAAAAAATTTTTTTCTTCTTTTCAATATAAATATGAAAAAAAAGCAACTACAGAGTTAGATATTCGCATTATCAGCGGAATTTGATTTGAAACAAAAGTTATTGATTATTTAAAAACAAAATACAAAATGTTTATTTTTAATAGAACAGAAAACAAAACTTCTTTGGAAAAAAATAATTTTACTAAACAAATTATACAAAGCAAACAATTTAACGCTTACCACCAAGCGTATTTTTGTTATGAAGAATATGTGACCAGATGTGATCTACTGATTGAAGATAAAAAAGGAGAATTAGATATTTATGAAATTAAAGGCGTTAACAAAATTACTGCTAAAAAAAGAAGAAATGAATTTTTAAATGATTTGACTTATCAAATTTGAATTTTAAAAAAATTAAAATATAAAGTTAATAATGCTTTTATATTGCATTTTGATGAAGATTATGTTTATCAAGAAAAATTAGATATCAATAATCTTTATAAAGTTGAAGAAAAATTTAATAATCATGAAACAAAAGACAAAGATATTAGTGAAACATTAGTAAAAATATCAAAAAAGTTACAAAATGATTTGATAAATAGTAAAAATATTCTTTTGTCACCTTTTTGTGAAGAATTTGAAACAAATAGTTCAATTTGTACAAATTTAATCAAAAAAATTAATGATAAATATAATTGATTAAATCTTTATCGTTTAAAACGTACTAAAAAAGCAGATTTATATTTTAAAAATGAAGGAAATAGTATTAATTTAGAAAACATTAAATTCAATACATTTGATTTAACTAGCGTCCAAAAAAGAAGTATAAAAGTTGTGCAAAATTTAGAAAAAATCATCAAGAATACAAAAATTGTTCATGAAGAATTACAAAAATACCATTTTCCTATTTATTTTTATGATTTTGAAACAACACCAATAGCAATTCCTAAGTTTAAAAACTCTATTCCGTGACTTCAAATTCCTTTTCAATATTCTATTCATGTTTTAATAAATTCCGATTATAATTTGGTTAAAAATAAAAATATACAACATTTAGATTTTGTTATTGAAAATCGTAAAGATCCTAGATATTTGTTTTTAAAACAATTTTTAAATGATATTGGTAAATTTGGTCAAGGCACCTATGTGGCGTATAATATGTCTTTTGAAAAAAGTATTTTGGCAAAATTAAGTAAACATTTAGACTTAGATGAAAAAGATCATCAACAAATTAATCATATTATTGAAAATACTGTTGATGTTAAAGATTTTTTTAAAGATTTTAATATTTATCATAAAGATTTTTTTGGTTCATTATCAATCAAAAAAATCTTGCCAGCGCTTTTGCCGAAAATAAATTACAAAAACTTAAAAATTAAAGAAGGTGGAGAAGCCAGCGCACTATATTTTAATTACATTCATAAAATAATTTCTCAAAATGAATGAGAAGAAAACATTAAAGATCTTAAAAAATATTGTGCCTTAGACAGTAAGGCAATGTTGTTAATTTATGAAAAAATCAAAGAATTAGTAAAAATTTAATTTAATTTTGGGGTTTTTTGGAAATTTTAAATAAGTCGGGGTTATTATTTTTCGTTTTTTTTATTGCTTGCTTTTTTCTTCATTCTTGAATTTTTTTATGATTTCCTGATAATAATATTTCTGGAACTTTTTTTTCTTTGAAAAGAAGCGGTTTGGTATAAACTGGGTAATCAAGTAAATTATTTCTAAAAGATTCATTTAATCTTGATTCTTCTTTTATTACACCATCAACCAGTCTAGAGACAGCATTAGCGATTGTTAGCGCCGGCAGTTCACCGCCTGTCAAAACATAATCGCCAACTGATATTTCAGAATCTACAAAATCACATATTCGTTCATCAAATCCTTCATAATTACCAGAAATTAAAATTAAATTATTGTATTTATCTACAAATTGTTGTGCGATACTTTGTTTAAATTGTTTTCCTCTAGGGCTAACAAGAATTGTAAAAGTCGAACCTTTTAATTCTTTTTTAGTTTGTTGAAGCGCTTCATAAATCGGTTCAGGACGTAAAACCATACCCTTCCCTGGTCCATATTGATAATCATCAACTTTTTTATGTTTTCCGATGCCAAAATCTCTTAAATCAACAACTTTAAATTCAACTTTTTTGCAATTAATTGCTTTTTTAATAATTGAATATTCAAAAAAACTTTCAATAAAATTAGGAAAAAGAGTGATAAAAATAATTGAAAAAGATTGAGTCATAATAAATCAAATTATAGAAAAAACCAATTAAATAACATTTCTTTAAACGTTTATTTATTTTCTAATTTTATAATTGCTTGACAATTGTTTAAATAACCCTTTATTTTAACTAAATTTTCAATTAATTTAATTGTTGTTCCGTTTTTTCCGATAAGTCGAGCTATTCATTTGTCACCTGGAACAAGATAAATAAAAACTGTATTTTTCTGTGTTGTTTTCTTATTAACAGTAAAATGTTGAGAAACAGCAATAGGATTGTCTTTCCCGAAAAGATGTTTAATAATTTTTTTAACAAATAAATCGTACATTAAAAAAATAAAACAAAAAAATAACTAAACTTTTTTTGTTTTATTTCCTCCTGATAAGATTGAAGTTCTTTTTTGATGAAAAAGACTTAATATATTATTCTTTTTTAACAAAGAACGCACAACTAATGTCGGTTGAGCGCCAACATTTAATCATTTAAGCGCTTTTTCAGCGTTTACGTCATGCTTGCTATTTAATGGGTAATAATGACCTATTTTTTCAAGATAACCGCCATCACGTTTAAAACGACTATCAACTGCAACAATTTGATAGCAAGGTTGACCTTTTTTTCCAGTTCTTCGTAATCTTAATTTAACCATTTTAATTAAATAAAAAAATTACTTTTTATCTCCTGCTAAAAATTGAATAGTTTTAAAAAAAGAAATTGCCGCCGAACTTTCGTGATCAAATCAAATTCCTAAAATAAGAGTTTGATGATTTTTTGTAGATAAAATTTGTGTTAAATTTTTATCAATTACTCCGTAGTGTTGTGTAGATTCAATGTCTTTAGCAACCAAAGGTTTTAAAGAAAATCCGATTTGTGCATCGGCCTCTTGATTTAATAAATCATTTACTTCTGATGTTTTATGAATTTTTTTAATTTGAAAATGTATTTTCAATAATGAACCTGTATTTATTGGAAAAAATGCACGTTCACCATAAATTTCCATATTAATATCTTCCGTCTTTAAAAGTTTTTTTAAAGAACTGTTTGCTGAAACAAAATCATCAGGAATAATATTACTAAAAACAGAACGACCCAAAGTTAATCCTTTCGCTGATGAAAAATAATCTAAATTATTCATTTTATTGCATGGGCCTCGTAATGATTCAAAATAACAACTTTCAATTTTTAACTTATCTTGAAGAGCTTTTATTAAAACGCTAACAATAATGGTTTCAATTTTAGGAATTAAAATTATTTTATCTTTTTCGGTAATTTTGTTATGATTAAAAGGGAAAACGGCCAATTTATGTTCAGATTTATTAACAAACTCATGATTAGCAGAAATAATTACTTTTCGTGAATATTTAGCATATTTATTCAATTGTATAGCTTGCAAATTATTTGAAGAACAATCAAAAACAAAATCAATTTTCAATTCTTTTAATTTAGCAGGAGTGGCTTCTTTGGTAGAAAAAATATCTATGCTTATTTTTTGATCATCTTGCAATATTAATTTTTTGTTGTTTTTTGTTTTTTGATAATTAATCTTGCCAGGAAAAAATTTACCATGATTGGAATCGTATTCTAAAAAATAAGCAATTTTTTCTATTTCTAAATCACTAATAATACCGACTATTTCAAAATTATTCAACAAAAGATTGAAAATTAATAATTTTTCAATTCTTCCTAAATTTATTAATAAAATTTTTGCTTTTTTTTCTATTTTTGCCATTTAAAATATTATTTTGTTTTTTTCTGTCTACAACAACAAAAAATTATTTTATCATTTTATTTTTAAATATATTGTTTAAGGTTATAAAATGACAATTTTTATCAAATAAATTAAAAAAACTTTTTGTTTTTGTTGTTTCTATCTTGTCATTAGAGAATGTATAAAAACTTTTTAAGTTACTGTATGATAGATTAGATATAAAAAAAGTCAATAATCCTCTAAAATAGCGTTTATTAATCAATGAAAAAAGAAATTCATCACGAAAAGCAATTAATCTATTTTCGTTTCCTAAATCGTCAATGATCAAAAGGTTCACATTATGTAAATTTAAATAAAATTCTCTTATCAATTCGGTTTTATCAAAAGTATATTTACGAAAAAAAGTAAATAAATTATTAGCATTAATAAAAATAACCTTTTTATCTGTTTTACTAATAAAAGTATTAGCAAAAAAAACAGATAAAAAGGTTTTTCCAGCCCCGATGCTCCCGTTTAAAAAAAGTCATTTTTTTTTAAGTTCATTTGTAGGGTTTAATATGCTCATAAAGTAATTTATTAAAATGCCTCTGTCTTTTTGATCTAAATCAGCAACTTGTTTTTTTAAATCTGATTTAATTCATTTTTTTGGAAAATCACAATGAAGATAGTTGTTTAAAATTGACTGTGAATTTTTTTTATGTATGCATTTTTTTAAAAATAAAAATAAACGATTTTGTTGAAACTTTAAATATAAGCGATATCCTTCTATGTTTTGTTTACATTTAAGTTCATTTTTTTGTTGACAAAGAGAATAAGTTTGAAAATATTCAATGATTATATTTTTAAATTTTTCTAATTTATTAAAATCAAATTTTTGTATAATCATTTTTTCAATTAATTGTTGAAATTCACAATTATTCTCATAATTGTCTTTTACAATTTGAGATAAAGGATCATTTTTAATTTGATTGCTAATATTTTCTGGTAATTTCATTATTTTAAAAAAATTTATCAAAATTTTTAAAATTTAAATTTGATTTTGTTTCAGGTTTTGTTTTTTTTGTTAACTTATTATTAAATTTATTTAATCAAATTGGTTGATAATTATCTTGTTTTTCTGTCGCCGTTACAAAAGGAGTGTTTTCATATAAATTCTGAAAATATTTTTTTACTTTCAAAAAATTTTGATCAATTTGTTTTTTTTGTAAAGTTTTTAATATTTGTTTTAAATAATTCAAAGAAAAATTATTAATTCTATAAAAACAAAATTCAATCATTAATTCAATTACATTGAGTGATATTTTTGATGAATGATGTAAAGAATCAATGAAATTAATGTCTTTTTTCTTTAAATTATAATTTTGTTTTTGAAAACATTTTATTTTTAATAAAAAATTATGAATTTTGTTTTGTAAATTATCATTTTTAATGCTTTTTTTTTCTAAACTTGAATTCGTTTGAATTAAATTATTCGGTCTTAATCAAAAATAAACTTGTTCAATTGTTTTTTCATCAACTTTTTTTTCAAAATCAGTAAAAAAAACGCTTTCACAAAAAGTAGAAACAGAAAGAGGCTTTTTTATCAGAAAAAATCAATTTAATAGTTTTGGATTATAAAATTTTTGCAAAAGATTAAAATTTTCTAAAATTTGAAAAATGAAAAATAATTCTTCTTTGTTTATTGATAAAAAAGCATACAAACGTTTTAGTTCTAGTTCTAATTCAACGTTGCGAGCAAACTGTTCTTCTTCAAGCAAAAAATTATATAAAATAAAAGCTTTTTGACCAATTAATGGTTGATAAAAATAAGAGATAATACGTTTTTGATGAAAATTTAAATATTCTTCAACTTCAACTTGATATGTTGTATTTTCCTGCTTCATTCTAATATCTAAACGCACTTACATTTTATTAAAAAAATAAAAATTTTTTATTTAATTAAAAATTATTAACAAGTTTTTAACAAAAAAAAACAATTTTATAATTCTGTTTCCAAAGCAAAAATATGAATAAAACATTAATTACTTTTTTTTAAAAATTGAGACAATAAAATTTAAAAAAATTAAAAAATAATCAAATTTAATCTTTTTTTTGACAACTAGGACAATAGAAAGTACCGCGATTATTAATTTTTATTCAAAGAATTTTGTCGAAACAAAAAAAACATTTTTGATTTTTTTTAGCATAAACTTTTAATTCTTTAAAAAATAAACCTTTTCGTTCGTTGACTTTAAAAGTTTTTGTTGTTGTACCTCCTAATTGAATTGCTTTTTTCATTATTTTTTGTAAATTAGTAATTATTTTTTGTAATTGTTTTTCATTAAGTGTATTAATTTTTTGAAATGGAGAAATATTAGATAAAAATAAAATTTCACAAGCATAAATATTACCAATTCCTGCAATTACTGTTTGTTCTAGTAATGCTGTTTTGATTAAAATTGTACGTTTAGACCAATTTTTTTGTAAATACGAAACTGTTAATTTGGAATCAAATGGTTCTAGACCTAGTTTTTTTAAACCTTTATTTTCTAAATAATGTTTTTCTAATTCTAATTCAAATGTTCCAAATTTTCGCGAATCACAATAATATAATCTTTTATTATCTTCAAAAATAAATTCCATTGAACAATGTAATTGATTTTTATTTTCAACATTTTCAAAAATAAATTTGCCTTCCATTCTTAAATGAACAATTAAAACATATTTTTGAAGAAAAAAAAGTAGATACTTCCCTTTTCTTTTAATTTCATCAATAGATAAACCAACCAGAAAATTAGGAAATTTTTTATAATTATAAGGTTTTTTTATTAATTTAGGAAAAAATAAATTAATTTTATTAATTTTTTTTCCTTTAACTTTTTTTTCTAAAAAACGACGAAACGTTTCAACTTCTGGTAATTCTGGCATTTTTGTTTAATTAATATTTAAATTTATTTTGAATTTTGGGTCTTTTTATTAAAGAAAACATATTGTGCTTTTTATAAAAGTTGATTACAGGAATTGAATAAAAATCATATTCTTGTTCTTCAAATTCTGGAAAAAGCGAAATATCATTTTTTAATTTACCCAAATCTTTTGTTAAAAATGCATCCATTTTAAATTTAATTAATTTATTTTTTATTTGTAAAGGAATATCTTGTAAATTTTCATAAATTATTTCTAATTTAGAAAATTGATGAATCAATTTTAAAGCTGTTTTAGGACCAATTCCTTTAACTCCTGGTAAATTATCGCTGATATCCCCAATTAATGCTTTTAAATCAGTAACTTGTCATGGGTTAATTTTATATTTATCAAAAAAATTCATCAAATTAATTTTTTCTATTTTTGTTACTCCCCTTTGAGTAAAAAATAAGTTAACGTTTTTTTCTATGATTTGCAAAAGATCGCGATCGTTGGTGATAATGTCTACTTCAAATCCTTTTTTTAAAGCAATTTTTGCTAAACTAGCAATTAAATCATCTGCTTCAAAATCTATATTTTTAAAAAATTGAATTTGTAAACAATTTAAAAACTCTTCAAAAAAAAACATTTGCTGAATTAAATCGTCAGGAGTCTTTTTACGAGTTATTTTGTATTTTGGTCATATTTTGTGTTTAATGGTTTTTTTATCAAGATCAAAAGTGAAAAGAATTTTTTGATATTTATGATCGTTCAAAAATTTTTTGAGCATTCTAATTGCTGTATAAACTCCACCCTTAGAGTTATAAAGATTTTCTGAAAATTTAATTGAAGCATAATAAGAACGATAAAAAAATGAATTACCATCCACCAATAAAACTTTTTTCATTTTATTTATATAATGTTTAATTTAAATTATTATTCGTTGTTGTTCAAAAAAATCAACAAATCGTTTTCACTTCAAAAGTTTTGGTAAAAAACAACTTGTTGCTTTTGTTTTTTATTTTGAAGAACAAAGGTATGTTTATTTGATTCATTATCAATAATTTTCAAAATTAAAAGTTTTTTATTTCCTTTAGTTCTTTTTGAAATATGAAAAGAATTATTTTGAAATTGATCTCAAACCCAATTAATATTATTTTTTTTATTTTTGTCAATAAAAAAAGCATTTAATTGTTTTTGATTTTTTTTAATAAAAGCAATAAATTGAATTATTGTTTGTTTTTTAATAATAGTAGTTTTTTGCAAAAGCAACAAAAAATTTAACATTATTTTTTTAATATTTAACATAAAGTTTTTTCAATCTGGTAATTCATTTTTTAATATTTTTTTTATTCCTTCTGTTTCAAACAATTTCTTTACTTTGCTTGAAAAAACATCCAAATTTGAAAGAGCATCTTTAGGATTTTGCAACATTTCTTTAAATGAAATCAAAAATTCTTGAATGTCATTTTTAAAATTCAAAAATTTTTGATAAAAAATAATTGCTTTTGGAAATTGCTTTTGCAAAACGCTTGATATTTTTTCACTAAGTTTTTCTTCAATAACTTTTTGAATCACGTTTTGAGTGTTAAGGAAAACATTTACATTACTCTGCTTGTGATGGTACCATTCTTTTTTTTCACATTGACTTTTATTTCAAAAAAAAACAGAAAAATTTCTACATACTTGAATATTTATGTCTTTTTTATCTTCAGATAAATTAATAATATCTAATAAAGAGGAGTTGTTGTATATAGTATGTTTTTCTTCATCTTTGTATTTATTTTTATTTTTACATGCTATAAATTTAGCAATTTTTTTTTTATGTATTGGATATTTAACTAGACATATTTTTTGAAACTCAAATTCCCCTGTTGTTTTATTTTTATCTCAAAATTGAAATTGAAATTTCATTTTTTTTATAAGATAATTTGTAATATTTCCAAAAACTTTTTTGCTTTCATCATAATTTTTTTTATTTTGATAAAAGTTAATAATTTCACCAAAATTTTCTGGTGAAATTATCAAATTATTGAATTTTGTTTTATCTATCTTTGAATAAAAAAAATTCAATAATTTGTAACTAAATTCAATTAGTTTTTCGTAACTTATTTCAGCATTAGTTTCAGGATTAAATTTAATTTCTAAACAATTAAGTATAACTTTGTATTTATAAAATGAAGATCCACCTCTTGCCAAAATGCTTTTGCATTCGTTTGTTTGATTGCTTTTGATCTTTAATTTAATTTCATTTTCTGTTCTTTCAATAATTTTTGCCAAAGTTAAACTATGTGTTTTTAAATCGACTTTTGTATTTTCAAGATAGTCAGCAAAATTTTCTTTATTTTTATCAGTATTTTTTTCTCATTCTTCTTTATAAATTTTTTGATCAACTTCTAATAATTCACTCGCTTTTATAAAAAGAGCATCTTTATTTTTCAGTAAATTTAAATATTTTTTTTGGTCAATATTTTTTTTGTTAATATTTTTAATATAAAAAATAAAATTAGATTTGTTGGCTGTTTTAAGAATTGGTGCAAAAATATTTTCTATTGTTAATTCATCTATTTTTTTTTCTAATTCATCTATTTTTTTTTCTAATTCATTTCATTTTTTTTCTTGCAATAATATTTCAATTTCTTTTTTAGTTTTTTCAATTTCTTTTTTGGTTTTTTGGTTGTCTTTGATTTTTTCAAGTGATTTATTTAAATTTGAAAGAAGATTTTGAGTTTTGGTTCTTAAAATATTTTCTTTTCTTTTAAAATGAATTAAATTTTCCAATTCTGATTTTAAATCATGAATGTTTTGTTTTGTAAGAATAAAATTTTCTTCAAAAAGATCTGTTGTTGGAGTTTCATAATTTTTTGTAAAAGAATTGATTAAGTTATAAATAAAATTGATAAAATTTTTCAATTTATCGATATTTTGATATTTTTTAGGACCTATTTTTAGAAAACCTTTAAAGTCTTTGCTTGAACCCTCTTGATAATCAGATTTAAAAGAAAAATCATGAGTAAATTCTTTTTGCTTGTTGTTTTTTAATTGCAATAAAATTGATAAAAGTTGATTGTAAGTAATTTTTTTGGAAGAAGTTAAAGTTGGTAGAAATAAATTCAAATTTAAACTTTTTGTTTTGAAATAAATTTCTTTTTTTAATGGATTTAAAATTAATTTATTGTTAAAAAGTTTGTTTCATTCGGGGTTAATTTTTTGTAAATCAGCAAAAAAACTTTTATAGGAATCGTTTATTTTAGAATCAATTTTTAAAAAAGGCTTTTGTGAATCATTTTTTCTTTTATTATTTATTTTTGTAAATAAAGGACTGATTATTTGAGTTGTTTTTTCTTTTAAATTAAAAACAAAAAAAATCAAAAAAGGAGTAATAACAATTAAATTTAAAAGAAAAAACAAAAATCCTAAAATTAATTTGTTTTTTTTAGTTTGAATAATTTTTAATTTCTTCATTTTAAAATATTTATATAAATTTGTTAACAAATTTTAACATTCTTTTTTCTTCTCAAGAATTTTCGTAAAAAACAACTTCATAAAAATTACTTTTTCATCAAAAAGTTTTTCTTTTTAAGACAAAAGTGTGTCTTTGAAAATCATTATCAATAATTTTCAAAACTAAAAATTTAACATTTTGATTTTTTTTTGATCTAACAGTTTTATAGAAAGACTTTTTTCCAAAATTATTTCATTGTAAATTTCTTATTTTTTTGTCTTTGGCAAAATAATCCTTTATAATACTATCGTTTTTTTTGTTTTTGAAAAAAACGATTAAATCATTTATGATATTTTGTTTTATAGTTGTTTTATCTTGAAGAAATGTTAAAAAATTTAAAAAAATAAAAGCAAATTTAGAATCATTACTTAATTCTTTAATTTTTTGTCAACTAGGGATTTTTGCTTCAAGGTTTAAAAATTTTGACAAATCTAGAAAAGAATCATAAAATGGTTTCAAAATTTCTAAAAATTTTGAAAGGGTTATATTCACATATTTTAATTTTTTTAAATTTTTAAAGAAAATTCTACCTTCAGAATCAACTTTGATTATTTTGTCAACAATATTAAAAAAATTATTTCATCAAAACCATGAAGTTTTTTCACTAACACTTTTAACGTTAGGAAACTCTTTAATTTTTTCTTTAATTTTTTCTTTAATTTCTTGATTGATTGCAGGAATCAAGTCAGAAAGAAAACCAACAAACCCATCACCTATATCTTTTCATTTACTTTTGCATAATGATGTTCAACTTAATCATTTGCTACAAGCCAATATGTCTTCTAAATATTCTACTTTAATGACTGATTTATCTTTCAAAAACAAAAGAATTTGATTAAAATTTTTTATTCCTTCAGTTTTATTTTGATATTGAAAATTAAATTTAATTTTCAATAAATGTTCAATAATTCTTTTGGCTATCAACTGATTAATATCTTCTTTTTTATATTTTCTAGCACTCATTTTTTGAAAAATGTTATTTTTTCATCTTCAAATTCTATAAATAAAAACAATAAACTTTTTATAATTTATTTTCAAATTATTTTTAGGAGTAATTTGAACATCTAAACACTTCAATTTAATTCTAATTTTTTTTGCAGCAAATTTCACATATCCAGGAAGGTCACTTTTTTCCAAAAGAACACCCTCGCACTCGTCACGTAAAAGGTTTACGTTTATGATAAATTGTGATTTTTTTTCACCACCAAAAATTGGTGAAAGAATTGATTCCAAAGTTCTTTCTGTATTTTTACCAAAAATTTTATTAAAATTATTATCTTTTCATGATGTTTTTTCCTTTTTTACTATATCTGTTTTAAAGGTAAATTGAATATCTAATAAATTACTTAAAAAACTTTTGATAAAACTTAAAAACTTTTCTTGTTTAGTTTTAGGGTCGTTTTTAATAATTGTTAACCTGTTTTTTAATTTAATGTTTTTTTTAAGAGTTGTTTCTTCTTCTAAAGTTTTTTTGAAAAAGAAAGATAAAAAATCTGGAACAGTTACTTTTTGATCTTTGTTTGAAAAAATACTCATTATTTTTTGCTTGAAAGCTTTATGTGGGTCTCAAGATTTATAAAAAGAGATTTGTTTTTTATTCTCTTCTAAATAAAAAAAATTATTTTTAAAATAATGTTGTCATTCGTGATTTAATTTAGATAAATTGGGTTTTTGAACAACTTCAGTTTTTTCAACATTATCTGTAATTATTTTCATTTTTAATTTTTGACTTAGTTTTCTCACTTTTAATAAATTTGTTAAGAAAATTATTATATTTTTATTTTCTCAAGAAGATTGATAGAAAATAACCTTTATTTTGTTGATGTTTTTAATTTTTTCAAGAATAAAAGTGTGCCTTTGAAAATCATTATCAATAATTTTCAAAACTAAAAATTTAATATTTCTGTTTGTTTTGGACAAAACAAATTTATGTAATGATTTTTTTCTAAAATTATTTCATTTTCAATTAATTTTAGTTTTGTTTTCAAAAGAATCTTCTAATTGCTTTTTATTAGATTTAAGAAAGATCATTAAATTGTTTACAACATTATTATTTAATCAAGTTTTTCTTTTTAAAAAATGTAAATAATCAATAATGTAAGAAAATATTTTTGTTTTAATTTTTTCAAATTTATCAAACGAGACATTTAAAGTTTTTTTAATAAAGATAAAGTTTTTTTCCAATTTTTTTAAATAAAGTTTTTTCTTATCATTAGATAATTCTGAATTGTTTAAATCTTTTATTAAAGAAAGAAAGGTTTTTCTTAATTGAAGTTCAGTTTTTAACAATTCACCAAAAAACAAGAATTTTTTAGTAAATTGTTGTTTTAGATGTGATTTTAAAAACTTATCAACCAATTTTAACTTTAGATGATTGATGAAATTAATAGGAGATTTTGGTTTTAACTTTTCACATTTTGAAAGCGTTTTTGATTTGTTTTTTTTAAAAACGCAAACAAATTCAATAATTTTTTCTTTTTCAAGGAAAGAAATTATTGATGAAAGATTTTTTCGACCTTGGAATTTATTCATATATTTAACTTCAAAAGTTTTTTGATTAAAAAAATAATCTAAAAATTTTTGATTGATTTGTTTTTTTATTTTGATGCTTTCTTTGTTTTGATAAAAGTTAATAATTTCATCAATAATTTCTGAAGTAATTTTTTGTTCATTTGAAAATTTTTTGTTCATTTGAAAATAAAAAAATCTCATTAATCTATAACTAAATTCTGTCAAAATTGTATGATTAATTTCTTTATTTTTTTTTGCTTCAATGTTTATATCAAAACATTTAACTTTAATTTTTAGTTTAAAACCAAGAAAATTTTCAATAAATTTTAAAAAATTTATTTCATGAGAAATAACATCATTACATTTTTCATGAGTTTTAATTGCTATAAAAAAATTATTATTTCTTTTTTTGCCTAAAAGTAATTCAAAAATTGATTCTAAACTTTCTTCTTGAATAGGTTTTTTGCTAATATCAGATCAAGAATTTATTTTTTGTAAAAATTCATTATCAAATAAATTATGAACAAAACCTTGAAAAAATTTTCAAATATATTTGAAATTAGAAATATTTTTGAAATAATTTGCTTTTATTTTTGATGTTATTTTAAGAGGTTTAGAATCAATAATTTTATGATTAAGTTTTACTTTATTTTGCTTAAGAAAACCAAAAGCGCGTCGTCAAGTTAATTTTGATTTGTCTTGAGCAAAAGAAAAAGTGTCCTTAAAAAGTTTTGCAAAACTTTTTTTTTGAAAATGAATTTGTTCATTTTGATTATTTTTTCCTAGAAGGAAAAAATTTTGACTAAAAATTGATTTTCATTCTGGATTAATTTTTTGTGGAATGTTTGTTTTTGTTTTCTTTTTTTTATTTTTGTCACTTTTATTGTCAATTATGTTTGAATTCAATTCATCATAATTTTTAAAAAAAAAGATTAAATTATTTTCACTTCAAGAATTTTGATAAAAAATAACTTTTTGTTTTTGGTTTTTATTCTCAAGAATAAAGGTGTGCTTTGAAAATTTATCATCAAGAAATTTAAAAATCAAAAATTTTTGATTTTTTTTTGATAAAAAAGACAATGCATAAGACGATGAATGAAAAGATTTTTTCAAAAAATCGCCTCATATTCAATTAATCTTATTTTCGTTATTTTGGTCAATAAAAAAGGAATTAATTTTTTCTTTATTTAGTTTTGCAAACTTAATAAAACTATTAACAACACTTGCTTTAATGAATTCTGCTTTTTGTAAAAAATGAAAAAAATTAAAAATAAAAGTTGAAAGTTCCTTTTTTTGTTTTAAACTGTTAATTGTTTTTAAATCAAACAATGATTTTAAATTCAAAAAATTAGCGCTCTTTTGAAAAATATTTTTTAAATTAAATCAAAAAAGTTCTGATTTTTTAAGAGACATATCTTTTTTTTGTATATTTTTTGCTAAATTATAAGAAACTGTTGCTGTGTCAGAAGTTATTTCAAAAAGTTCTGAAAATTTTATTAAATTTGCTTCTAGTGATTTACTTAAACTTTCGTTTATGTGTTTTTTAAACACAAGATTAATCATTTGTTTGATTTTATTTTTGACGATTTTGTTTTTTAAAAAATCAATCGGATTACCTTCTGTGACTTTTAATTCTTTATAATTTTCTCATTTATCATTGCTCTTTTCACCATTGTTAGAATATTGAATACGAAAACTGTTGTTTTCTTCTTTTAATAGAACATTAATCGTTTCAACAAAAGTTTTGTTTCCTTGTTTTTTTGTTTGATGAATTAATTTAAATTTTATTTCATTAAAAAAATAATTTGTAATAATTTCAACAATTTCTTGTTTTCTTTTTTTATTTTTTGGATCTTTGTAAAAAGCAATAATTTCAGCAAAATTTTTTGAAGTAATTTTTTGTTTATTAAAACTTTTTTTGTTTTGGAAATAAAAAAATCTCATTAATCTATAACTAAATTCTGTTCATATTTTGTAATTAAGTTCAACGTTTTCTTTAGGCGAAATTTCTATATTCAAACAATCAAGTAACAGTCTAAATCTGTAACCCTTTAGAAGAAACGACAACTCTTCTAAAGTTTCTTTTAAAATTTTAGTTTTTTCAGAATCTAAAACTATAAAACAATTTGGGTTAGTTTTTTTGATTTTTAAAAAAAAGTTAGGGTTTTTTGGTTCTCCAAAAATTAAAGCAAAAATTTCTTTTAATCCATTATTTTCTGCGCCTTCTTCTTTTAATTTTTTGGTAAGATCGGATCAAGAAGAAACTTTTTGAGAAAATTCAGAGTCAAACAAAGAATCAATAAGCCCATCAATAAATGCGGCAAATCCTTTTAATCCTTCAATAACATTAAAATAATCTGTTTTAAAATTAAATTTTATTTTAGAAAAAAGAGAATTAATTGCTTCTATGTTATTTTTAATGTTTCTTTGTGGTGTTTTTTTTCTGAAAGCTAACAAACGACGATAAGTTGCTTTTTCAGAAATTTGTTTCAAAAAAAACATCGCTTTTAAACGTTTTTTAAGATCATTTATATTAAAATTAAGTCCTTTTTTAGATTTGTTTAAAGAAAAATATTTTTTAAAAAACATGTTTTTTCATTCTTCTTGAATTTGTTGTGAATTGTTTGTTTTTTTATCTATTTTTTTTTGATTTTTTGGTTGTAAGTTTAAAAGAGGTTCTGGAGCAATTTGTTTTTTAGTTTGAGAATTATTTTTATTATTAGAGATTGAATAACTATTTTCTTTGTTTGTTCTGTTTTCTTTTGGAACTAAGTTAATCAGCAAAGGAATGAAAATGATCAAAAAAACAGTAAAAAACAGTAACTTTTTTCAAAATCAATTTATTTTAAACTTTTTAACTTTCAACACTTCCACCTCTCTATTTTTTTTCACAATTTTTTTACAAAATTTTTAACAAAAAAACACCCTTAATTAAAAAATAATACCACTTTTTTTTTTGAAAAAACATTCTATTTTTATTATTTTATTTTATTTTATTGATAATGATGTTTTTAAATTTTATAAAATTACTAATCACATTTTTCCACAAAAAATATTTTAAACTAAATTATTCTTGTTTTTTGAAGATTTAATAAAGAAAAAATATAACCTTTTTCTTTGTTTAAATGAATCTTTCAAGTAAATTTAAATTTAAATGGTATTTTATTGTTTTTTAAATTAGCCAAATAAGTAATTTTAATTTCTTTTTTAGAATCATTTGTTAATTGACTTAATTTATCAAATTCTTGAAATTGAATATTTTTATATTCTCAATTTTCAGAATTCAAATAAAAATAAAATTTTTTTTCTAAATATTTATCAATAGTTGAGATTAAATCATCAAAAATATTTTTACTACCAATAAGTTTTTGCTTTAACAAAATGGCAAACTCTTTCATAGATTTATCTTTAGATGGAAAAGATTCAAAATTAAATATCTGTAATAAAAATTCCAACAACGAACCTGGAATAATTTTAGAATCTTGTTCTATTTTTGGAGAAGGGATATATCCTAAATTTCTTAAAAATATTTTGATAAATTTGTTGGCGTTTCATTTTGATAAGTTGTTATAAATATTTTTATTTCAAAAACCAGCAGAAATGTTGAATTTATTTATTAAATCAACTATTTTGAATAAAAATTGAAAAATTTTCTGCAAAAAGATTTTCAATTTGTTGGAAGACAAAAAGTCTTTAAAATTTTTAAAAAAATCTACAGTCATATCATTATTATGAACAACTTTAAAAAATAATAATATTTGATAAATCAAAAATAATAAAAAATTTCAATTTGAAAAAATATTGAATTTAAAAAAAAAGTTTTTGAAAAAACTTGAAAAAAAAATAATTATATTTTCAAAAATATTTGAAATTAAATGTATTTTTTTATTGATTTTTAATTTCAATTTTTTAAATACATTATTTTTTGAAGTTAAAAAGAATCTATATCAATAATCAGTTAAATCAATGTTTTTATCAATACCAGTTTTTTCAAAATTTTTTATTTGATCAGAATAAAAAGATTCATTTCTTTGATTAAAGAAATGATCTATTTTTTGATTTTTTTTGACATCAATTGCAATGTTTGCTTCATTTTTTATTTGAAGATTTAGTTTTGCTTTTTGCAATTTTATTTGTACTTTTTTTAATTCTTTTACTGCTTCTTGCAATTTTATTTCTGCCTCTTTTATTAAAACTTCTGATTTTTTTGTTTTTTTTGTTTCATTTAAAATTTTTTGTTCATTTTCTTTTATTATTTTTTTTTCTTGCGTTTCTTTTTCTAACTTTTTTATGTTTTTTTCAATTGTTTGAGATTCGGTTTGAAAATCAACGAACAAATTAATTCAATTTAAAATTGATTGTATTTTTTTATCTAATTTTTTTGAATTAACAGATGTTGAAACTTCTTTTAATTCAGAAGAAGTTACTTTGGGGACAAAAATTTGTAAAAATTTATTTAATTTTGATGTATCTCTTAAATAAAATTTATTTTTGATTTTTTTTGCATACTTTAAAACTGGTTTTTTAAACAAAGTATCAATTAAAAAATCTGATGCTGTATTTAAAAACTCGACATCATTGCTTCCGATAAGTTTTTTTAAAATTTTTTCTGAAGATTTTTTTAAAGAATCGTTTAAAATTTTGGGTATTTTATCCAATTTCAATAAAAATTTGAAAACTTGAAACATTGTTTCGTTAACATTTGACGGAATTTGATTATTTTCAATTAAATGATTAATAAACAAAGTAGGAAATAAAAATTTGAGAAAAATAATAATTATTTCTTTATTATTTTCCTTATAAAAAGCAAGAAAAGAATCACGAAATTTTACTCCGTCAGTTCACCATTTAAAATTTTTAAAAGGAGTATTTGATTTTGATTTAAGGCTATTTTCAAATTTTGTAAAAATTGTTTGAACAAAGGTGTCAAAACTTTTATTGTAAATATTATTTTCTAAATGATTAATTAATTCTAAATTTTCATTAATATCAGAAATAAATTTTTGATCTTTTTGTGTTTTTTCTTTTAAAAAATCCGAACTTACTAATGAAGAAAAAGAATCATTTTTTTTTCAATTGTATTTTAATTCAAAAAAATTGATATCAGATCCTTCTTTTATTGTTTTTATAAATTTTGTTGATCCAGATTGTTTTTCAACTTGTTTTGCTAAAATTAACAAGTTTTGATAACGTATCAAATTGTTTTTTTGATTTTTATTATATTTATCAACATTCAAAGACCGCAAAAAAGTAAATAGAGAATCAATATTTAACAAATTATTTCAATCTTGAATTTTTTTGAAATTTGATTTTGTTAAAAACGAAGATATTTTCTTTTGAAATAAATCTAATGCATCAAAAAAAGCACTAATGATTTTTTTATTAGTAGAGTTTAAATTTTTAAACAAAGTTTCATAAAAAGTATCAACTTCTAATCTGTTAATTAAAAAGGCTGTATTTAAATTTTTTTTTAATTGTACAAATAAATCTCTTAATTCAAAAAATTTTGAAATTTTTTTTATATTTAAATTTTGATAAAATTCTTTTATTCAAGAAGAATTATTTTCGCTAAGCTGATAATCTCTATAATAATTTTTAAATAATCAATTTTGTTTTTTAAACTCAAAGGGTAAAACTGAAATATCTTCTTCAAACTTTATTTTTCTTAAAAAATTTAATCTTTCAAATAAAAATCTTTTTAAAATCAAATTTTTTAATTTTAAAGATTTAAAATTATTGTTTTTTTCATTTTGATTATAAATATTGCGCATTTCAAATAAAATCGCTTGAGTATTTCCTATATTTTTTAAAAATGTTAAAAGTTCATTTTGCTGTTGAGTTTTTATTTTTTTACGATTAAAAAGAAGAAAGTTTTTGTTTTTTTTTTCAATATTTTTGTCAACAAAAAATATTGAAAAACCAGCGATTATTAGCAAACATAAAAAAAACAATAAATATTTAATAAAAGAAGGAAATTTTTTTTTATGTTTGCTATTTGAAAATTTCATTGGTAAAATGTAGCGGTAATAAATTTAAGAAAGTAAGAACTACTATACAGACTTGAATAATAACAAAAAAACAAAATAAGTCAATTTTTTTAAAAAGAAATAAGTTTTTATCAACAAAATAGTTAAATGAGAAGTATATTATTAATTTGTAAAAGTTGATTTAAATCGATATTGAAATTAAGATTTATTTTTGTGCTTTTCATAATAATAAACATTTTATTTGGTGCTGTTTTGTCAACTTTTTTAGAAGTAAGGGTTCAAATCCAAAAACAAATAAATCCAAATAATACTTTAAATTTAAAATTAAATCAAAATTTAGCATTTAATAATCCAAATAATATCTTAAAAACTCAAAATCTTATTGCTATTTTTTGTACCGATTATTTTGAAATTATCAAAAAGAAGAAGAAGAAACTGATTTCAAAATTAACAGTTGGAGAAAAAAACGGTTGTTTTAAAAAACCAAAAAATATAAAACCCGCTAGTTACAAAGTTCTTTTGTACGATCTTAAAAATAAACCACGAATTATTTATTTTGGCACCAATCTTAAATTCAAAGAAGATTACAAACTAGAAATTAACAAAAAAAGCATTTATTATCAAAATTCTCTGCATAGTCTTTTATTAAAAAAATATGATCAAACTAAAGACATTCAATATTTAGAGTTAGCGACGATTTTAAAAAGAGCTTTTGAAGTGATTATCATTAATAAAATGAGAGATTTATTGTCCAAAAAAGCACAAAAAATTTCTTTAAGTAGAGAAATAAGACAAAATGAAATTAATAAATTTATGTCAATTAGAAAAATTGTAAACGATATAGAAAAAAATCAAACAATGTTGTTTACTAAATATATAAGTGAAAAAAATAATTTAATTGAATACCTTAACGCACAATTAATTTCAACAAATCGACAAAAATTATTGAAAAATCTTTTAAACAATTTAATAAATAAAAAAGAATCATTAATTGAAGAAAGCAAAAAAAAAACAAATACAATTCTTTCTAAAATGCTAAAAAATATTGAAAATTGAAATAACTGAAAACTTTTAAACGAATTTAATGCTTTGTCCAAAGAACAAATTCTAAATGAATATCCAAAATTTGAGAACAATTTGAATAAAAAATTTGACACAAACAAAGAAAATTTTAAAGAATTTATATTTTTTGTTCTAACTAAGCCCAACAATTTTCGTTTTGTTATAACATGAATGAAAAAACAACAAAAAAATTATGAAAACAAAAAAGAAACAAATCAAACAAAATGATTGTTTGCTAATTTAGAAATAATCAAAATAATTATTGATTCAAAAATCACAAACAATCCACTAATATTAACAATTAAAAACATAAAAAAATATTTAAAACTTATTTCTACAAACGATACTTTTTTTAAAAAAAAACACTTCCAAGAATTCAATTACAATCCTTCTAAAATTTTAAAACCAATTAGTTTTATAGAAATTCAAAAAAAAATCCAAAATCAAAAAGAAAATATAATTCTTTTTTTGATGAAAATCAACGAACAAATTGAAAAATTAACAACTTTAATTAATAAATATGAAAAAATCAAACAATTTATTAAAAATAAATTACTTTGAAAAAGTTTAATTAAACGAACAAAAATGTTTCTTGAAAGAAGATACAACAAAGAAAATCGACAAAATATAGAAAATAAACTAGCAAAAGAAATCAATCTTCAAGGTTTGGCTAATTTCACTAATGAAAAAATTAATGAAGTCTATTTTTTTATTAATGAAAAAATCAAACAGATTGCTTTATTTAATAGCAAAATGATTGAAATGTTTTATCAAATTCAAAAAATTAAAAAAACTTTTGGATTTAAAGAAAAATTGAAAATATCAATTCAAATTTCTGAACTTAACAAGGAAAAGAAAAATTATGAAAGTAATTTATGATTTCAACAAAAAAATCAATTAAAAATTGATGAAATCCAAATCACAGAACCTTTGAACCACAACGAAATCAACGACTCTAAAGAATTTATTTTTCTATGAGAAAATCAAGAAATTAAAATTAATAAAGAAGAAAATTATTTATATAATTTGAATAAAATACACGAATCTGGTTATAAAATTTTGCAAAAATACAGCACTTATATAGATCAAAAAATCAAAACAATTACCAAAAAAGAAAAAAACAATTTTTTATGACTCAAAAACACTTTAAAATTTCAAATTTTTGAAAAATTAGATCTTCACAAAATTTATAAAGAACGTATAAATTTAACGGAGCTTTACTATAAACATAAAACTGATAAATATTTTAAAAGTGACATGATATTTTTTTCTGCTTTGTTTCAATTGGCGGATACATTAAAAGTTATTCAATTAAATGATCGTTGAGAAGAAATAATTTTTTCTTCTAAAAAAAAAGCAAAAATTGTCAATTTGATAAGACATGAGTCTCAATATCAATATTTTACAAAAGGGGGCGTAATTGAAAGTTCTATGAAAGAAATTAAAGAGAGTATTTATGATAGAAATAGTCATATTAATTTATTTAAAATATTCATAGAATTTGAAGAAAAAATAAATAAACGAAATCTTAATAAAATCAATAATGATGTTAAATATTCTTCTAAAACCTTAAAGTTGTATGGATATGACGATCTTGAATCCAGATTTGTTGAAACTAGATATCACCAATATGTTTTTTGAATAAAAATAACATTATTAGAATATAAAGCAAAAAGCTTAAAGTTAAACGAAAAAACGCAAAAAAAATTTGATGCAATGTTTTTATCTCTAAAAAAACAAAATTTATTTTTGAAAATAAAGAAAGAAAATTCTTGAATATTTGATGGTTTTTTAAATACAGAAATAAATTTTGTAAACTTATTTAATTTTTTAAATAAAATTCGTATTAAACAACTAAAGGCAGAATCTTTTTTTAAAGACGCAAATTGAAATTTTATAAAAAATAAAATTTTAGATAGTAATCAAAATTTTCAGGATTACACAAAGGAGTTTGCGAAAAAAATTCCTTTTATTGAACAATGAAAAACCAAAAATTTGCCTTCACAATTTTTCCTTAGTGAAGCAATGTTATACACTTTAATGCACACAAAATCAGAACAAGTAAAAGAAAACAAAGAATTAATAGTACAAATCCAAAAACAATTAAAAATATTGAAAGAAAAAGGTTTTAATATTGATTATTATCAATTTTTATATACAGAAATCAAAGCGTCAGCATTAATGCAAGAACTTCTTGACAAAGAAATGAATGAAAATTCTTATCCTTCAACTCCACGAGTTCCAGCTTCTTTTGTAGAGTTGCTTGATAAAAAAATTAATGAAAATCATAATATTAAAAAAAACGAACAATTAAATAAAAAATTAAATTTTCAAACAGCAAAAAAAATTAAATTTAATTGATTTAGCAATACTTTTCAAGAATATTTAGAAGAATTAGAAAGAACTCAAAATTTTACTCAATATTCATCATGAAAAAACGATCATTTTTTTTCTGAACTAGAATTAACAAAAAGACGTAATTGAATAAATTTCATTAAACTTGATAATAAAACAAACGAAATTGTAAGTTCTAATATTATAAATTTTTTATATATTTTTTTCAGTGAGCAAATAAGAACAGAATCAAGTGATTATAACAAAATTGGAATTATTATTAGACAAGCAATTGCAAAAATTTACAATTTTACAACAAAAACGTTCAATGCCAGATTTATTCGTGATACAAAAAAAGAAACGAATTATTTAATAGTTAATAATGATAAAAAACAAAATTTAGATCTTCATTTATTTTCTGGAAATAAAATTTTATACGATAATGAAGTAATTATTACTCCGACTTACGCCCGATCTCAAAATATTAAAATCGGTGATATTTTAAATTTTTTTGGTGTTAAAAATTTGAAAGTAGTGGGGATTGGCGTTCAAAAAGAATTTTATTATCCTTTAATTTCTTATTTTGATATAATTCCTAAAAAAAACGATTTAATTTTATATACTAATGAAAATTTATTTAATATTTTCATTGAAAAAAAAGCAAAAAGTTTCCCCACTAATTATATAGAAAAAAGAAATCATTTTTTTTTAAATTACAACATTGTAAATAAAAAACAACAAGCAAAAGATTTTTGATTTGTTAATAATTATTTTGGAACCAAAGGTTTTAATACGTCCAAATTATTGTTAAAACTAAATAAGATTGATGAAACTCTAATTTTTGATAAAGATTCAGAAACAGATGATAACGATTATATAATTTGACCAATCAGTAAATTTCCTTTTTTTCCTTATGGAAAAATGATTTATTTTGTTCAAACTAACTATTATATTATTTTTTATTCATCTTTAATAATTACCATTTTCATTACATTAATAATTGCTTTTATTACTTTTTATCTGATTAATAAAAAAATCAAAATGAACTTAAAACAAATAGGTATTTTAAAAAGCCTTGGAATGAAAAACAGTAAAATTCTTTGGGGTGCCTTTCCTTTAATAATTTTTGTCATCTTGGCTATTTTTATTGGTTGAATTAGTAGTGTTTTCTTACAATTAATTATTTTCAATAAAATGGAAACAATTTTAAATGTAATTTTTGATAAATACAGATTTAATTTTCAAAATTTATTTATTTGTCTTGGAATTAGTATTGGGGTTATTTTTACTGTTTTTTTTCTGTATGAAAAAATAATCTTTAAAAAAATGACGGCTTTAAAAATGATTTTACCTACAATTAAAAAAAATAATAAATGAATCAATAAATTCAAAGAAATATTATTAAACAAAACAAGCTTAAATAGATTTTTAATTGTTAAGATGAATTATTTGTTTTTTTCCATTATTTGAAAAAAAACAATTACTCTTTTGATCATCGGAGGAATAACTGGAGGAATAATTTTAAGTTTTGTTTTTATTTTTGGAATAAAAAAAGAAACTATTAAACAAAATTACAAAAATACAAATTATAAATGAGAAATAAATTATTTAAACGGTCAAGCAGGAAATCCTTGAACTAGAAGAATAATGTATATTAATCATGGTTATGATAATATCAAAAACACACCTGAAAATAGTTTGAAACCTATTGAAAACTGAGGAATACAATTTATTTTTGCCACAAAAGATAACATTCAAACAAGTCCAAAAATAATTTATAATTTCAAAAAATTATTCACCATTTTTAATGCTTTTTCTCCTTTATATGGAAAAATCATGAACTACAATTGAATTATGTTTTTATTAAAAAATTTAGAAGGTAGAAACAGGAAAGAAAAAGAAATAAAATTTTGTAAAAAATTGAATAATTTATTTCAAGCAATGAGTATAAAAGTAGGTGCAGACAAAACAGAAGAATGTATTACTTCAAAATTAGATTTAGTTTTTCCGATTAAATTAAATAATAAAAAAAAGGCACTGAAACATTTCCCAATGACAATGAATGCTGTTAATTTTAATCCGAAAAAAGATGATTTTTTTACAAAATTAAACGCTAAAATAACAAAAAAAACAGATCAAAAAAAAGATTTTGGAATTTACGGTATATCAAAAACCAATAAAAGTTTTTCTTTTTCCAAAAAAGGTAGAAAATTACTTTTTCAGAATAAAAAAAACAAAAAAATTAATGTTATTGCTAATAGTGTTTTTTTAAAACAAAATAATTTAAAAATTGGCGATACTTTTAAAATCACTTACAAAAAAAAAGTATTAAAATATGCACCGACCAAAAAAGAAATTAAAGATGAAGATTGATATTATGAAAAAGACGCAAACACTAAAATTCCATTGGCAAATATTTCTCCAAATACAAGATGATACGATAGTTCAAAATTAAATAATATTGATAATATTGAAATTAAAGAAAACAAAATGTTTTATCTAACTAAAAATAAAAAAACAAAAGTTAAACTTGTTTACAAAGATTCAAAAGGTAATTTTCAAGAATGATTAGATGTAGAAAAAATAAGATTAAAATTAAATGATTCTAAAAAAAAAGAAAAAATAATTTCTCCTTTTATCAAAATTGAAAAAGAAAAGGAAAAAATTGAAGATTTTTTTATTAAAAAAACTTGATGAAATACAGAATTAGAAAAAAAAAGAATATTAGCTGATGAAATTAATATTAATAGCAAAAAACAATTTTTAATTGTTGACGAAATAGAAGAATACAATAAATCCAAAATATTCATTAAACACGAAATCGCTAATGAACTTCTTGGTTTTAACAAAAATAAAAATATTTTAGGTCAATACGAATGATTTAACGGTAAATGAAGCAATGAAGAAAAAGTAGAAAACACATTTTATAATTTTTCTTATGCTTCGAAACTAGGATTTTTAGATTCAAAAACAATTGATACAGAGAACGGAAGTACTTATATGATCAAAAAAATAGATGCTTTTTTAATCAAAAAATTTATAATTATTCAAATTCTGGATTATTTTTTTGATATAAATTTACTTTTTATTCTTTCCGTTTCGTTTACAATAATTTTGTTCTTTTTTTTAATAACAATCGGCACAATTAAAGAAGTTCAAAAAACAAATCTAGAATTAAAAGTTCTTGGTTATTCAAAAAGAATAATTTTTTTAAGTTGTTTGCAAATCATAGTCTTTCCTATCATATTAGGTTTTTTTATTAGTTCATTTTTAATCAATTATTTATTCACAACACTTTTAGAAAATTTATCATCAGGATTAGAGATACAATTTTTCTTTGATAATTCAATCATTTCATTTTTAATCGCTTTAACAATTATTTTATTTTTTGTAAGCATTATTATTTGAAATCATTTCAAAACAATAAAAAATGCTAATTTAACAAAAATTTGATACAACTAAATAAATTTTTAATATCTTATACAAAATTTATTTTAGTAAAATTTTTTGAAAATAAAATACTTTTTTTTGATATTCTTTGCCGTTACTTTTGCTAATTCATTTTCTGATTTTACTACTAATTTCTAATCCAATAATTTGCCCAATATGAAAATGATTTTGTTGAAAAGATTGAGATCAAACACTAACTTTTAATGTTTTATTTTCATCACTAATTTCTAACAAAAGAATTTCTTTTTGGGTTTTTTTGATTAAAATCTTAGATATTTTTTCTATAACAACACAAACTTTAAAATAACCACCGGTAATTGAATTAGCAATATCTTGCAAAAAAACAAAATTATTTTGTTTTAAAAAAACACGATGTTTTTCACGAAAATTTAATAATTCTTGATAATTACAAATAAATCCTAAAGTTTCAAGTTCTTTGGTTAAAATTTGTGATACTTCTTCTTGTTTTTTTTCTAAACTTGGTCTTTTAGGCAAAAGTGATCAATCAATTTCTTTTTCTTTAACAACGACGAAATTAGCTATTAAAATCAATTTATCTAAATTAAAAAACAATGTTGTGCGATTATAACCAAATTCATCCAAAGCACCAGCAAAAATCAAACGAGAAAGACTTGCTTTATTAACACCTAACAAAATAACACGAGCAAAAAAATCATAAATATCTTTAAAAAAACCGCTTTTATGACGTTCAGTTATAATTTTTTGAGCAATTGTTTTACCAATATATTTAATTAAAACAAAAGGTAAATATAATTTTTTGTTTTTATTACTTCTCTTATATGACAGTTCAGAAAAATTAATTGAAAAAACAAAAAGATCTAAAAATTCTTTTTGTCGTCAAAGTGATAAATAATTTTTTGTTTTTACCAAGTCGTTAATAGTATCGTTTAATAAATACATCATAAAAGCAAAAAAATGATGTGTTTTTAAATAAACCATTCAATAAACAATTAAACTGTAAGAAATGGCGTGTGAACGATTAAAACCGTATCCAGCAAATTCAAAAATAACATTTCAAACCTCTTCAACTAAAGATATCTTGTGACCTTTATTTTTTGCTTCTTTAAAAAAAACATCTTTAATAGAATTAATAAGTTCAATTTTTTTTTTGCTCATTGCTTGTCTTAAAATTTCAGCATCAGCAAGAGATAAATTAGAAAAAATTTGTACCATTTTAATAATTTGTTCTTGATAAACAGGAATTCCATATGTAGGATTCAAAATATTGTTAAAATCATTAGTTAAAAAGGTTTTTTTTTGTTGAAAGGTTTTTCGTTTGATCAATTCATCAACATTTTTCATTGGACCAGGACGATAAAGTGAAATTATCAAAGCAATTTCATCAATATTACGTGGTTGTATTTTTTTTAATAATTGTGTCATTCCTGATGACTCTAATTGAAAAATACCATAAGTATTCCCAGTTCGTAAATTTTGAAATGTAATTTGATCTTCAAGGTCAATTTGATCTAAAAACTTATTTTTATCCGCGCCTTTACCGATCTCATCTAAAACGGAACCAATAATTGTCAAATTTCTTAGTCCTAATAAATCCATTTTAATCAATTTTAAGTTTTCTAAATTTGTCATTTCTGCTTGTAAAATATGGTTTTGTTGATCATCCTTTCATAAAGCCACAGATTCAATTAATTTCTCGTTAGCAATCACTATTCCCGCAGCATGTATCCCCGCTTGTCTAGGTAATCCAATTAATTTTTGAGCAAATTCAAACAGTTGTGAATATCGTTTTTGAAAAGATTGAAGAAACAAATTACTTTTTAATGCTAAATTGAAGTCATTATTACACTCTAAAGGGATTTGTTTATTAATTTGATTAATTTCCACTAAAGGAATATTTAAAACTCTCCCTACATCGCGTATCGCCATTTTAAAACCAATTTTTTGGAAAGTTGCAATTTGCGCTACATAATCGGTTCCGTATTTATTTATTAAATATTTTAAAATTTGATTACGTTTTTGATCTTCAAAATCCAAATCAATATCAGGTAATTTAGTACGTTTAGGATTTAAAAATCTTTCAAAAATCAAATCATACTTAATCGGATCTACTTTAGTAATTTTTAGTAAATAAGCAACTAAACTACCGGCTGAACTACCACGACCTGGACCTACTAAAATATTTTTTTTCAAAGCAAAATCAACATAATCATAAACCAACAAAAAATAATTCACCAATTCTTTTTGTTGAATAATTTTCAATTCATACAACAATCTTTTTTGGTAATTAATTTTATTAATTTTAAGTTCTTTTGTTCTTTTTTCACAAATAAACTTTAAATAATCAGAAGCATTTAAAAACCCTGCAGGCAAAGGAAATTTTTTTAAATTTCAATTTTTTTTTTCAGGAATAACAAGCTCAATGTTGTCAAAAATTTTATTTGTGTTCTGAATTAAATAATCGTGTAAAAAATTCTTTTTTAATTCGTCATAAGATAAAAAATGTAAATGATTTTTATCTCATTCAGAAATCTTTTTTTGTTGTTTAATTGCTTTTAAAACTTGATAAATTTTAATTTCTTCAGGAAATAAATATCTAACTGTATTAAATGCAACCATTCAATCAGATAGATCATGATCCTGTAATAATTGTAAATCTTTAAATTTATCAGAAATTCCAAAAAAAACCAAAACACGTTTTTTTTTTAAAGAGAAAAAAAACGATAAATTTCTTTTAATATCCTGCATATTATTGATGTGAATTACAACAATCAAATTTTGAAAAGCAGAATAATCTTGTTTTTGGGTAAAAAGATAGTTATTCTTTAACATTATTTGACTAGAAATACTTAATATCTTTTGATAACCATGAAAATTTTTAGGAAATAAAGTTATTGATTCTTGATATTCTTCTTTTCGAAAATTACTTAAAGTTAATCCAATTATCGGTTTTATTTTATAAGAAAGTGCTTTTTGATAAAATTCACGTATCCCAAACAAAGAATTAGTTGTAATTAAACTTGCTTGTGAAATTTGATTTTTTTGTAAAAAAAGAAAATAGTTTTTTAAATTAATATTTGAATTTAAAAAATCATATTCAAAATAAACTCTCAAATTAGGAAAATAGATCATTCTAAAAGTCATATTTTACATTTACAACATCCAATAAAATGTCAATAACGTTTTTATATTGTTGTTTTAAAAATAAAACTTCACAATTAATAATTTTGTTTCAATTTTCTTCAGTTTGAAAACGTTTTTTATTTGCTTTAACAAACAAGAATTCGGAAATATTTTTCAAAAGAATAGTGTTTTGAACATTTAATTTCAAATTAAAAACCTGATTTTGTAATCTGCTTAATAAAACTGTGTAATTAAAATTAGAATGACTGGAATTATATTTTTTTTCTTCAAAATTAATAAAATAATCAACGCATTTAACAAACTCTTGTTCATAAATCATTTTTAAAAAAAAATTTTCTTTTTTATTAAAAATCGTGTTTAAATTCATTAAAGTAAGAATAATTTTTTCAATTTGTTCAGATTCACGAGTAAAAAAATGATCCATTTGATTGTAAATATTAAAAAGATTCAATAAAGATTTTAATATTTTTTCCACTTCGATTATTAATGGTTTAAAAAAAACTAATTTATCAGTTTTATAACTTTTAACATATAAATTATCAATAATTTTCTGATTTTCTTGAATTAAAAAATTAAAATTTCCAAATCCCGCCTCTTGAAAACGTTGAAAAAAATTCTTTTTATCAAGATTATTGGAAAAATGTAAAAGATCTAAAATATTTTTTTTAATTTTGTCAAAATAATTTGTAGCGGTTTGAAAAGAATGATTGAAAACACTGAACAAAGTGCGTTGATTTTCTAATTGATAAACATTATCATCAATACTTTGAAGCAAAAGTAACAATGAATCTTGGGCTTTAAAAATTTCTCATTCCAAAAGATAATTTTCAATTTTAATAGTTTCTTTTTGATAATAATTAATAAAATTATTAATAAAATTATTTTGTGTTTT
>JARVCM010000017.1 GCA_029976705.1 Mollicutes bacterium | reverse complement strand
TTTGAGTTCAGTTTGAATGCCAGGAATAGCATTGGCAAAAACTTGAGTTTTATTCAAATTTTTTAAAATAACAATGTTGTATGAATTGGAATTAATAGGAATTTGTGACACATCAAGCTTTTTTAATTTGGTTAAGGTATTTAAATTTTCATCTTTTACTAGTTCATCATACAAATTTTTTGCTGCTGTTTGAATGTTTTTAATTTCCTGAATTCTTTGGGTATTGATTGCCGCTTTGAAATCGTCAAAAGTAACTTCGGCGCTTGCTAAAGTTTTGAGTTCAGTTTGAATGCCAGGAATAGCATTGGCAAAAACTTGAGTTTTATCCAAAGTTTTTAAATGAGTAATGTCATATGCATCGGAATTAATAACAATTTGCAACACATCAAGCTTTTTTAATTTGGTTAAGGTGTCTGAATTTCCTTCTTTTATTAATTCATCACACAAAGCTTTTGCTGCTTCTTGAATGGATTGAGTGTTAATTGCACTTGCGAGTTTGGCAAAAGTAACCTCGTCTGTTGCTAAAACTTTAAGTGCGTTTTTAATATCATCAGTAACACTAACAAAGGATTTACTTTTATCAAAACCTTTTAAAACAACAATGTTGTATGGAGAACCATTACCAGGAATAGTAATCGAATCAGCATCAAGATTTTTTAATTTATTATAAGTTTCTAAGTTTAAAATTTTTTGCAGTTCATCATACAACACTTTTGCTGCTTCTTGAATTGTTTGGGCATCAATTGCTGTTTTTAAGAGACCAAAAGAAACTTTTGCTCTTACTAATACTATCAGTTGATTCTGAATTGTAAAATCAACATTGGCAAAAGTTTCTCTTCCATCCAAAATTTTTAATTTCTCAATATTAGCATTCTGAGAATTACCATCAACAGTAATTTGAAGGACATTAGTATTAAGCGCTTTTAAGGATTTTAAAGTATCTATTTTTATTAATTCATCAAACAAAGATTTTGCTGCTGCTTGAGTTTGAGTTTCTAATATAATTGCGCTTTGTAAAGAGGCAAAAGTAACATCATTTCTTGCTAATGCTTTTAGTTGGGTTTGAATTGCAACATCAGCGTCAGCAAAAATTTTAGTTTTATCAAAAATTTTCAAAGTAGAAATATCGTACGAAGCACCATCAACAGAAATAATAAACGAATTAACCACAAGATCGCGTAATTTGTTGTGAGTATTCAAGTTGTTTACATTTTTTAATGCATCATATAGAGCAGTTGCTGCACTTAAAAGATTAGCCACTTCTATGTCGTGTTGAGCGTTAATTGCTTGTTTCAGTTGCGAAAAAGTAACACCCCTATTGCTAATGTTAAAAATACATTTTTGTAAATTGAAGCCATTGCTGCTCAATTGAAACCTGCATAAGCGGTTTGTTTTAGAGCAGAAATGTTATATGAAGCGGAACCTATAGAAAAATGAGAAGTTTTCAAACCCTTTAATTTGTCCAAAATACTATCGTTCTCACGATCAGTTAACGCATAATGCAAATCTTCTGCTTTCTCTTCTGTTGCAGAATCTGTTCCTATTTCTTCTTGTAATTTTTGTCAAACCTCTGGAGTAGTTTGAACATTAACTTTTTTGGGTAAATTAATCCAAAACGTCAAAAATAAGACAAGACAAAAAACCAAACAAAATGTTTTGTTCAAGAATCATTTCGTTTTATTAAAAATTAAAAGCATCAATTAAATTCCTCTTTTGTATTAGAAATAATATACTTCCTTTTCTTTTTTTGTCAAATATAACTCCAAAACTGAATAAAAAAATAAAGCAGTAAACACCAATTTTATTAAAAAAGATAATGTCCGGGATTCCAAAAATGTAATCCAAAGCAATAAACAAGAAATTAAGATAAATAATGGGATAAAAGTAATATTTAAATCACAATTAACCAAATAACAAAAAAAACCAGTATAACTACCAATTTTACTTTAAAAAATCGTTTTGATCTCAAAAACTACGCTTGTTTAATTATTTTTTGGCTTTGGCTCTTTTTCAAGATAAAAAACCAAAAAAAGAAATAAGAATCAACAACCCAACTCCTACATATGCAATAATAAGTAATTTATCTCCCAATAATAGTTCAGGATCATAATTATCTTTTTGAATTTTTTCTAATTTAGCAAGTTTTGTTTCAATTAGATTTAATCCATTTTTAGAATTAATCAATGTAAACAATTCATCTAATTCTTTTTGAACATTAGGTAATAATTGCATATTATCTTTTTTCTTTCAATCTATCTTTAACAATTCCTTAACCGAAAAAACTTTATCATTAATTTTTAAACTGTCTTGATTTAATTTTTGTAAACGTTTTAAAATACTATTCGGTTTTTTAAAATTATTAAACAAAATATCAGTTTTATCTACCACATTTTTTAAAATAGCAAAATTAATTTCTTTACGCACCAACTGAACAAGTTCATTTTTAATTTTTTTGTTAATGGCAGCAAAATTACTATTTACATCTAAATCACCTAAATTACCAACTTCAAAAAGATTATCTTTAAGAATTAGTTTTGATATCATTAATTTTTTTATTTTTTTTGAAGTAGAGTTATCTTTTTCATCTTTCAAAGCATTAAACAAAGTTTCCACTTTTGCATCAAGTTCCGCTTGATCTTGGGTGTCTTTTTTGGCTTTGGCATTAGTTTTTAAAGTCTCAAAATCTATTTTTACTAATGCTTCTAGTTCCGTTTTAATATCAGCATCTACTAATTTACTAAATTCATCAGTAGTTGTAAAATCTAAAGTTTTCAAATCGCCAATGTCGTAATCAGTTCCTTT
>JARVCM010000001.1 GCA_029976705.1 Mollicutes bacterium | reverse complement strand
ATCAGTCAGATTTCTGCGTTTGGTAAAACCTCCTGTAGAATTACAGGAAATTACACCCGTATTGTGCTTCGAACAATAAATTGTCTTGGTAAAACCTCCTGTAGAATTACAGGAAATTACACCGTAAACCAACATTAATATATTCTTTTATTCGGTAAAACCTCCTGTAGAATTACAGGAAATTACACCCACAGTTATTTTTATTTGTCAAGATATTTTGGTAAAACCTCCTGTAGAATTACAGGAAATTACTCTCAAATTTATTATCAAAAAGTCAAATTAATAAATAAAAATTTCTTTAAAATTGTAAAGAAATAAACTAAAATTTATTAACTATTATAGCAATAAAAAAGCAAATAATATTCATTGTCAAATTCAACATAAAAATTAAAATAAAAATAAATTTTGTGAGATATAATTGTCTTTGTAATGCATAATAAAAATTTTTTTCTCAAAAAAAAATGTCGTTGTTGTAGTTTTTTAGATTTAAATTTAAAAGCTATTTTTTCTAGATATATACGTGCTGTTGGTGAATTATCTGAATTTGAAAATAAAGACTTTGATTTAAATTGAAATTCTCTTCAAAGTATTGAAAATTCTATTTTTAGATCAAAAAAAAATGAAATTGTAATGATTTTAAAAAACATCAGAAATTATAATGCTCATTTTTTTTATAATGAAGATTTTTTTATTGAAAAAAACGAAAAAGAAGAAAACGTACAAAATATTTTAAGATTATTAAATGATTCTTCATCAAAAGTATCTTTTTTTAATGAAGTAAATTTTTTTGATAAATTAATAAATCAAATTAGAGAATCTAAAAACGAATATTGTAAGGAAAACCAATGTTGTAAAGATAATAAATTAAAAATGGCAAAATGAAATTTTATGTTTTTTACTTCCTCTTTAATATTATATAGTTCGGAATATAAAAAATTAAAAGAACAAATTAAAAATTTTTTGAAAAATCAACAAAAATATCTTTTTGAATCTTCAAAAAGAAAATGTTCTTGTTTTAAAAAATATTTAGAAATTTTTGAAACGGAATTAAAAATTTTTGAAACGGAATTAAAAATTAAAATCATGAAAAATCCAATTTTTATTAAAGAAAGTGATGATTTATTTATAATAAATGAAATAGCAGAAATTACAAAAAAACAATTCGTAAAATTTTTGAAAAATGATGTGATTAATTTTTACAAAAAATTACAAGAAGAAAACATTATTATTCAAAATAAAAATATTTTAAACAAATCAAAAAAAACCAAAAAAGAATTAAAAACAAAATTAAGTTTAAATAAAATAGTAAGAATTATTGACAATATTTTAAAATTAAATTTGGAAAAAAAAGAGTACGAATTAAAGTTACAAATTAGCGAAAAATTATATTGTTATGAGCACAAAAAAATCAATCATCAATCCGAAGAATTAAAAGAAGAAACAAAATTAAAAACCAAAAATTGTTTTAAATGTAAGCGTTATTGAAACGAAAAAACTAAAAATCTTAAATGATATATAGAAAAACCTATTTATCAAATTTATAAAAATATGTGAAGATTTCATATCATTTATAAAAAAGAAACAAAAATTGTTGTAATTTCTAAAAAAGTTTTACAAAAATTTTTATTACGAATATTTTGATTTTGAAACAATTTGAAAAATAATAATCCGGAAAAAGAACAATTAATTAATAATTTTCAAAAGAAATTTCACGAATTATTTATAAAAATAATTCACGAAGACAAAAATTTAGATGTACAAGAAAAATTTATCAATCATTTGAAAAAAAGAGAGAACACAGATCTTTCTTATTTGAAAAAAGAATCTAATTTTAATTTTTTAAACAGAACTTTTATCAAAAAATACAAATATGAAAAAAAAGATAAACAAAACGAAAAGAAATTTACTACATTTTCTTTTGATGAAAAATATCAAATATCTGTTTTTTTAAATGAAAGAAAAATGCATAAAATTAATAAATTAGAAGCTTTATTAAGCAATTTAAAAATAGAATCTAAAAAGACAAAAAATGATTCAAAAATTGGAATTTATAGTTGTTTTTCTAAACTTTTTAACAATGTACAAAACATTGAAACTACAAAAATTTTACGCATTCGAATGAAATTTATTTTACAAACTCTTAATTCAGAACATTTTTTAAACAATAAATTGCAAAAAAAACATTTTCAAAATTTGTTTAAAAAATTTTTTAAACAAATTAATTTGGATTTTAGAAAAATTAATTTATTAAAAATTTTAGAAGAAATTAAATTTATTGATAAAAACGAATCAAAAAATTTAATATCTAAAATTAAAAAAGAGGTTGGTATCTTTCAATATTCTGATGATAACTTTGATCGAAGTTATCATCAATTGATTAAACATAAAATTGAATTATTAAAAAAACAAATAAAATCTACAAATTATCCTTTATCAGATAAAAATATAAACAATTTTTGTTCTTCTGTTTTGAAATTAAATAACGTAATTAAAATTAATTGCAAATGACTTGATTTTTTCTTTCCTCATGAAATAAATGGCAAAAAACTATCTTTAAATGAAATGCTAAATGATGATGATGAAACTAGAAATAATGAATTTAAAGCAGATAAAATAAATGAATTTTTAACAAAAAGTTTAAATTTAAGTCAAAAAAAAGAAGAAGAAGAAAATATTAAAGAAATTTTAAATAAATTAAATAATCTTGTTACAACAAAAAACAAAATATTTACCAATATATTTACCAATAAATGCGAATTAATCTTACATTTTTTTTTATACGAACTACTTAAGGAATACTCTACAACTTCATTAAAAAAAAGCAACAAAAACAATGTATCTATAAGAGAAAAACCTAATTTTATTGAATCACATATACTTTATAAAATTAAAGGAAAGAAGCAAGGAGAAGAAATTTATGTTATTTTTAAAGGTTTTAAAAATTTTAAAATTAAATATTTATATCTTTATAATCTTTACACTTGAGATAAAATTAGTAAATTTATTGAAAATAATTTTCCTTCAGAAATAGAAAACAATAAAAAAGAATTTAATTTTACTGATTTAGAAAAATACATTGACAAGATTTATGATGATAAAACAAAAATAAGTTTTCGTGCTTGAAAAATAATTAAGTGAATTCTTGAAAAAGAAAGAAAAAAATATCAAGATTCATCAGAAGATGAAAAATCGAAATTACAAAAAAATAAGTATCTGTCTTTCAATGATTTATTTCATGGCGATCATAAAGAATTTAAAGAACTTCGTAACCGCTGTTTACATATGAATACTTTAACAAAACAAGATTTTGAAATTTTTAAGAAAATATTTCCTGAAAAATATGAAAAATTTCAAACAAAATACAAATAGAATAAAAAATAAATATTTTTATGTTTTAATTTTAAAAATATTTTTAAAATTAATTTAATTAAAAGATTAAATACAATATTATAAAATTTTAGATAATGGATTATAATTCAAAGCAAAATTTAATTAATTTTTTAGAAAAAACCGTTTTTGTTTTATCAATTAAAAGAAAAATGGGAGGTAACATTTATGCAAAGGCTCGTTTTTTGATTAATAAAGTGGGTTTTTTGATTTTAAAAGAAAGCTATACAAGCATCATGAATTATAAAGTTAATGAAAGATTTCATTTAAAATGACAAAATGAAGCCACAAATAAAAAAATTCTAAAAGATTTAAAAGATAGACAAATTTGACAAATCAAAGATGATTATTATGTTTTTAAAAAAGATTATTTTAGAACATGGGCTCCTTCAACTGTTTATGCTTTTTTAAGAGGTTGTCCACAAGGTGGTTTAACATTATGAAAAATTTCAACAAATAATAAAAAAAGCTTAAAATCTTTAAAAAAAGATAATTTTTTTTTGCCAAATTCTAATAATTTAAATACTAAATTTTTAAAATTTATTAGAAAATATTTTACTTTTGATGAAATGAAAGCATCTCAAAAAAAAATTATAAATAAAAAACAGTTATTTATAGCACCAGATTCAAAAATATCCAATGATTGATTAAAAAATACAGAAAAGGACATTTCTAAATTCGATAAATATCCGACATTAGAAAGAAACACCTTAACAAAAACCAGAATAGGACAAGGATGATTTAGAGAAGAGCTGATAAAAAAATATAAAATGGAATGCCCAATTACTTTAATAAAAAATCCTAAACTTTTATTTGCTAGTCATGTCAAACCTTGAAGAAATTCAAATCAAAATGAAAAATTAGATTTTAAGAACGGAATATTGTTATCCCCTTTGTTCGATAAATTACTTGATGGCGGATTAATATCTTTTCAAGACGAAGGTAATATTTTATATTCCAAAAAATTGTCTAGTAAATTTATTCTAAAACTTCAAGATTGAATTGAAAATCCCAATTATTCAAAAATAATTAAAAATAATGTTGATAAAAAGTACTTAAAATGACATCGTAAAAAACTTTT
>JARVCM010000016.1 GCA_029976705.1 Mollicutes bacterium | reverse complement strand
TGTTTTTTATTATTCTTTGTCTTCTTGTTTTGAAAAGAACATTTTTTTGTTAACTTATCAAAAAAAACTGAATATAAATCTTTTCCAATATTTTGACAAAAATCACAACAAAACATATCTTCTCCAAAATAAACTTTAACAATAGAATCTTCATACAATACATTATTAAGCATTCCTAACAAAAACAAAGCAAAACTTTTGTATGATGAATTAATAAAAAACCCAACAACTTTAACCGAATTAAAAAATCTTCATGTTAATTCAATCATTATACCTGCTGTTCGTGGTACTTTATACGCTATTTCTGCTTTAAAAGGGTTGGATAAAACACGAGATTTTGTTGATGCTGAAGAGGGCGTTCAAACTCAAATTAAAGCATTGGCAAATGATTGATTTACTTTTGACGATTTAAAAACAGCAATTAACACTCAAGCAATTTGAGAAAAAGCAAAAAGTTTATATGATGATCTTAGAAATTCTGTAGAAACTTACAACAAATTAAAAAACCTTGTTACTAATTCAATTACTATTCCTGGCAACGATTTTTCATACAACATTGCTGATTTAAAAGGTTTTAATAAAACACTAGCTTTTATTTATGCCAAAGAGGAAGTTCAAACTCAAATTAAAGAATTAGCTAAAAAACAAGTAAACTTTGTTCAATTAAAAGAGATAATTGATATCAAGGCAGTTAAAGAAGTTGAAACACTAGCAAAAAGTTTATATGATGAATTAATAAAAATCACCAATTCAGAAATCTTAAAGAAATTAAAAAATCTGAAAAATTATATTTTTTCAATTAAAGGAACAATTATTTTTTATTCAATTGATGATTTAAAAAATATTGACGATCAGATTCTTACTTTTGCTGATGCTGAAGAGAACGTCCAAACTCAACTCAAAGAATTAGCTAAAAAAGGAGTAAATTTTGTTCAATTAAAAACGGCAATTAATACTCGAACAGTTCAAGAAACAAAACAAAAAGAAGAAAATAAAAAAGACTTGTATAATCAACTAAAAAGTAACTTAAATGAAAAAATTTACAATAAATTAAAAAATCTTAAGGTCTCTCACCTTTCTATCCATTCTCACCTTTCTATCCGTCCTGGTTCGTATGATGTTTCTGCTTTAAAAGGGTTGGATAAAACACGAGATTTTGTTGATGCTGAAGAGGACGTTCAAACTCAAATTAAAGCATTGGCAAATGGTTGATTTACTTTTGACGATTTAAAAATCACCATTGATGAGCAAGTAAAGCAAGAAGCGGCAAAAGTTTTGTATGATGAGTTAATAAAAAAATCAAATATTTTAACAAAATTAGAAAGACTTACTGTCAATAAAATTTATGTTTGGGGTAATTGATACAAGATCACTGCTTTAAAAGGGTTCAATAAAACACGAGATTTTGTTGATGCTGAAAAGGACGTTCAAACTCAAATTAAAGCATTTATCAATGCCGGAATTACTCTTGACAACTTAGAAAGCGCTGTTAATCAACAAGCAAATCAAGAAGCCTTATATAACCAACTTAAGAGTGATTCTAATCAAAATATTTATAACCAATTAAAATCTCTTAAAACTTCTGATCTTAATAAAACTTCTGATCTTAATATTGATAAATCGTATCAAATCACTGCTTTAAAAGGGTTCAATAAAACACGAGATTTTGTTGATGCTGAAGAGGAAGTTCAAACTCAAATTAAAGCATTGGCAAATGATGGAATTACTTTTGACGATTTAAAAACAGCAATTGTTAGGCAAATAATGTTAGAAATATATAACCAACTTAAGAGTGATTCTAATCAAATTATTTATAACCAATTAAAATCTCTTAAAACTTCTGATCTTAATATTGATAAATCGTATCGAATCACTGCTTTAAAAGGGTTCAATAAAACACGAGATTTTGTTGATGCTGAAGAGGAGGTTCAAACTCAAATTAAAGCATTGGCAAATGCCGGAATTACTTTTGACGATTTAAAAACAGCAATTGTTAGGCAAATAATTTATCAAACAGAAACAGATTTATATTCACAATTACAAAAAGACAAACTATTTTTATACGGATTAAAAAACATTAAAGCAAAGGAATCTTTTCTTATTGCAAATGAAAATAATAATTCGTTGCTTTACAATCTTACTGTTTTACAAAATTTAATTAAAGAACAAGAATTTGATAATACTAGTAATGAAATCAAAAACAAAATCAAAAAATTAGTAAATGATGGAATTTTTTTTAAAGAAATTAAAAAAAGCCTTATTCAAAAAATAGATGGTGAATATGGAAAACAATTACTTCTTTTTTACCAAAAACTAAAAGCAGAACAAAATATTTTAAAAAAATTAAAATCCTTGCTTATTGATCAAATTAATATTAACAAGAAAGAGTATAATTTTGTTGATTTAAAAACAAACGGTATATCACTCACTAAACAAGAAACTTATATTCTTGCTAAACGTGATAGTGATGAGGTTTTGCCTTTGTTACTAAAATTACTAGTAGACAATGTTAGTTTTGATGATTTCAAAAGAGTAGTTAATACTTATGCTGCCCAAGAATTGGCAAAAGTTTTGTATGATAATCTTAAAAACCCAGATAATTTAGATACTTACAAAAAATTGCAAACCCTTCTTACTGATTCAATTATTATTCCTACTAATAATTTGTTATATAACATTTCTGCTTTAAAAGGGTTTCCTAAAGGAAAGAAATTTGTTGATGCTGAAAAAAACATTCAAGTTCAACTCAAAAAATTAGCAAGCACAGAAATTACTTTTGTTGATTTAAAAACAGTGATAGATAAGCAAATAAGGAAAGAATTATTTGGTTTAAATAAATTGATTGAAGAATTTTGGGTTGATGAATTTTTGGCAAAAAAAAAATTAAATTGAGATTTGGCAAATATTTTTGATATTTCACAAATTAAAATAAAGAATAAAATTTATAACATTTTTGCATTAAAAACTTTTGATTTCAAAAAAAACAATGTTTTTTCTTTAATTATTGACCCTAAAGCAAAATTACAACTTTTAATTCTTTTTAAAAACAACATTCATCTTATACAAATTCAAAAAGCAATTCAAAACATAGTTAATGAAAAAATCATCATTTTATTGAATGGTTCAAAAAATATAAACAAAAAACCTCTAATTGTAAAAAAAATTATCAATTTGAAATTAAAACAAATTACTATTCGTAAAAAAACATATGAGATTGATGCCTTAAAAACTTTTGATTTCAAAAAATCAAACTTTATTAACGAAATAAACATTAATACTAAAAAACAAATTTTTACTTTAATAAAAAACAAAATCAAAAATGAAGAAGTTAAAAACGCTTTGTTAAAAATTGAAAAAAATCGTTTTGATCTTTTATTAAATAATTTTCAGCAAAAAGATGGTTTTTTAAACACTTTAAAAAATTTGAAAAAAAATAAAATAAAAATTGATCAAACAGTTTTTTCTTTCAAAGCATTATTAAAGATAGATTGAAATCAAAAAAATATTCATTTTGAAAATTTACCAAATAAAAGCAAACAAGAATTAGAAAAATTATATTCAATTGTAAACAAAAAAGAAAAAACACAGAAATTAGATAAATTTATAAAAACAATTAACAAAAATAAACAAATCAAAAATTGAACATTCATTAGTTTAGGAATTTTTGTATTTATGATTTGTTTTGTTTTTTCTGCAATGATCATTTACAAACAAAAAGAATTAAAAAATATTAAAATGCGTCCAAGAATAAAATAGATTTATCCCCAACATTCATATTGATATAACTAGAGTTCCCAAAACTTATCTATTTTCGAATATTTAATAACTGTTAAAAACTAATCGCTTTTATTACAATTAATTAAAATTTCACAATTAATAATAAAAAAATGTTATTTCTAAAATTAATCTTCAGATCAAGTAAAATTTTCGTAATGAATGATTCCTTTGTATTATTTGTTTGTTAAATTATCCTTTCGTTAAAATGATAAAAAAATCTATTATTTTATTCATAAACAATTCTAATTTGTTTAATATTCTTTTTTTTTGTAAAATTTGGATAATTTTTGAATTAACCCTTCATCTTCTTCTGTCGGAATGACAACTAAATTTTTACTTTCAACAACATTAAGCATTTTTTCCTCTTTTTGGTGAATGTTTTCTCATATTTTTCCATCTATTCATTGAGGGTTTCGCAAAATATAGTAATTAACTTTTTTTGTTTTTTTTGAAAAACGATGAATTCTTTCTTTGGATTGCATAAAATAAAGTGCGTTTCACGTCATGTCAAAATAAACAGCATCATGACAATATTGATGTAATGAAACTGATTCCGAAACAGAAGCGGGATTACAAATAAGCACTTGAATTAAACCTTTTTTTGTTTGAAAATCACGAAGATGTTTTTCTCTTGTTGTAAAATCAGTTTTACCATAAATACATTCTGTTTTATAACTCTGAGAAGAAAATAATTTTTTTAATTCTTCAATCACATAAATTCAACACGATCAAATGATAATTTTTTTTATTCCTTCTGTTTCAAACAATTTCTTTACTTGTTTAAAACAATATTTATATCTTTTGGGCTGTAGTGAATATTTGAAATTTTCATTTTTAATTAAAGTATATGGATAATTTTTTAAAATTTCATTTACTTTTTTTTCTTCGGATATTTCTTTATTTTCTGAATCTACATCATTATATTCTTCATCTTTATCCATTTCTTTAGAATAATCAGAAGATTTTAAAATCATTCTGGGGTCAACAGAAGCTTGCATTAATCTAAATATTTTGGCTTTCAATAATTCGGATAATTTTTTTTTGTCTTCTCAATTTTTAAGTTTGTTAATTAATTTTTCTTCAATAATACGATAAATATTTTTATGCTCCAAATCGTTATCAAAATCTTCTCAATAAATTGTTGAAGGTGTTTTTAAATCTAAATCTTTTTTAGTAATTCGGCAGTAATAACTTTTAATTTTATTTGATAAATTATCAATATCATCCTCATGTAAATCAGTTTTTTTTGTAAAATCTTTTAATCGTTTTGTACTTTCAATTATAATTGGTTTTGTGTCAAATGATGATTTTTCAATTATAGAAAAATAAGATTTTAAATCTTCATAACCTTTAGGCATTGGCGTCCCAGTAAGAATTAAGGTTTTATGAGAATGTTTAGCAATTTCTAAGGACGCTAAAGTTCGTGAAGAATTAGCATTTTTAATTTTATGCGCTTCATCAAAAATTAAAAAAACATCATTTTCTTTTAAAAAATCAATCAAAATTTCTTTACTTTGGTAAAGTTTTTCATAATTAATAATATAAATGGATATTCTATTGTCAAAAAGAGAAAATTTTCTTTTATCTACATTTAACTCATTTAATTTTTGAAAATCATCACCGGAAGCATCTTTAATTGAGTTTAAATATTCATCTTCTCAAGACATATAAGAACTTAATGGAGCAATTATAAGTAATTTTTGAACTTGTTTTTCAGTTTTTAAAAAAAGAAAAATAATTAACCCTATTAAAGTTTTTCCAGAACCAGGAACGGAAAAATTACAAGATGAATTTAAAAATAAATTATGATAAATATTTTTAAGTTGTAAGAGATATGGAGTTTTATCTTTTATCATTTTATTTTGAATAATTTTAAAAACAGACTCAAAAGTAGAAAGATGTTTTTTTACAATGGGTAAAGAAAAAAAATTAGAAAAAGATGTTTTGAAATTTTTTCAATCAAATTCTTTTTTAGTTTTTTCGGTTTGATTAATTACAAGATTTCCAATTTCTTTGGCAATAATAAATTTTTCATTTTTTTCCTGTTCTTTTTTTTCTTCTTTATCAATAATATTTTGAACAGTAGAAGAAATCATAATTGATAAATTTTGTCTTTCACAATAATTCTTTATAATTTCATAAAAATTACAAACATCTTTTGTTTTTTGATATTTTTTAACAAAATTTGTACCAAACTCCTCCAGTTTTTTTTCTCTTATAAGAATTTTTTGAACTTCATTTGAAAATAAGTTAAAATTTTCAATCAAAATTCAAAAATCTTTAATATCTATAAAAATATTATTTTTCATCAAATTCACTTAAGATTTCATTAAGTAATGAAGAATTTTTTTTTAATTTTTTTTTTCAGTTTGGTTTAACAAAAAAATTTTTTTCATTAAGATTATTTTTAATTTTAACAAGATTATCATAAATTTTTTCAATGTATATTTCAAATTTATTTTTATTTTTTTGCTGATTTATTTCATTTTCTATTTCGGATAAAAAACACTTCATTTTCTTTTTAGTTTTAGATTCAAACATATCTTCAAAATCTTCTGAGGTAACTTTTTTTTGATTAATTAATTGATTTTTTTGATAATCCTTAGAACTTTTAAATCCTTTGTCATAATTTTCTTTCACCTTTATTTTAAAATCTTCCCAAATATCTTTTTTTAAAAAAACAGCAGATTTTGATAAAAGTGGTCGAGTTTTAATTGTTGAGGGTTTAGATCTAAAAAGTTTAAAAAATATGTATTTATAATCTGAAAAATCTGCAGATTTGGGACTTCAATCTCGATTTTTATTATTAGAAGTAACTTCAATTTTGTTGTGAGATGAACTTAAAAATTTAAACTGATCTTCACTTTCTTGAACAAGATTATATTGATCTTTTAAATCAAAAAAATCTAAATAATCATCAATATAAGCAAGAGTTAATTTTATTTGTTTTAAGTTAGGCCCTTTTTCTCATTTAAAATGTTCCTGAATAACTTTGTCTTTTCACTTTGTCTCTTCTTGAAAATCACGCATTGCCAACATGATATCAAGTCTTTTATATGTTACCGTGTCATCTTTACCAAATTGTACTTTTAATTCTTCTAATTTAATTTTTTGATATTCATTTGATAAAATATGATCTAAAATCACAACTTTAAACTTGGAAAATTTATCATCTTTGCTTGAATCATATAAACTTTTAACTGCAATAAATCGTCTATTACCGTTTATAATTAACCCGTCTGCAGTAATTAAAGCTGGTAATTGTTGACCTTTTTCTTGTATATCTTTTTTTGTTTTTTTGTTTTCTTCTTTGTTAGTATTAAAAATTCACTGAGTAATTTCTTTTTGACCTTCAGGTTCATAATAAAAAAACGGTTTTTCTTGGAAAAAACGATTAGTAATTTTACTTCGTAAACGACTATTCCTTGGGTTTAAAGTTAAAAATTCAATAGGAACATAATAAACATCATATTTTTTTTCAGTGTTTATTTCACCAATCAAAAAACCTTTTGTAAAAAGTTCTTTTGTGTTTTGAATTTTTTCTTTTATTTCAGAAGAGTTTCTAACCATATTAATTGCGTATTATAATCTTTTTAATTAAAAAATCAAGTATTTTTTTGAAAAAAATTACTAAAATTATTTACAAATCTAAAGAAATTAAAATTTATAAAAAATTAAAATGTTTTTAACATTAGTGTTTTCAATTTTTTTGTTCAATTTCATTATTAAATGAATTTTCTAAATCTTTTATTGTTTTAGTTTCAATAAGTTTTTTTAAAGGAAAGTCAACTTTATAACCTGCCCCTGTTGCTCTATTGTTTATATTATCTTTTCCTCTAAAATGTGAATTCCTCATTTCACCATGTAAAATAAAAGTTCCTCTTTTATTATCAAATGTAAATTTATTTTTATTGATAAATGTAACATATAAGTTTTCTGGCCCAACATCAACAAAGGCAATTATGTCTCATTTTTTACTTGATTTAATTCCTTCATGTTGAAATTTATTGTTTAAATCTAGTGTGGCTAATTTTACTTCAATTTTAATTAAATTAACAATTAAATCAAAATCACCATGATTATTATTTACATACTCAACATTCATGTTTAATTCTTTAAAAACATCTCGCAAAAAATGTTCACCAATTCTTCCTCTTTGATCTATTGACAACTCTTTTATTTTATAAAAGTATTTACTAGAATTCCAAACAGATTTATTAGAATCCAATTCTTTCATTATAAGTTTTAAGAAATGTTCTTTAATTGAAGTTATCATTTAAATTCTTTTTTCTACAGCATCAATGATTAATTGTGCTCTAAGATTATTTGCTCCATTTGTTGATTTAAATGAAGTATTTTCTCAATTAATCTTCTCAACAATTCTTCTAATTCTTTCTTTGTTTTTTTGGATAACGATGCCATAGCCTCTATTGTGTGGTAATTCTTTAAATTTTGTAAAAACTTTAATTATCTTAAATGTTGTAGAGGGAAGATAGTAATGACATTTGTCTATCATTTTTACATTTCTTCTTGAAGAAGGGGTATTGCCGTTTGATAAGGCATAAATCTTGATTCATTCTGAAACTTTTTCAGGAGGAGCGATTGGTTGAACTTTAGGAGATTTTAATTTAGTTCATATTTGAAAAATAGAATTTACATGAATTTTGTCACCAGAAGGATAATTAAAATTCATTTCATTCATTTTATACTCTTTGACTAAAGAGAAAGTTGTATTAATTCTTAACATTGGAGAGCCTTTGCCATTTGAATTAAATAGCGGCGGCAAAACAAAACAAATAAAATCCGCTATTTCTGCAGATTTATTAATAAATTTTAAGGCTAATTGACCCCTTAACCCAAACGGAGGATTTCCAATAACTATATTTTTTTTCTTTCTTGTCTTAAATTTAAATCAATCTTTTTTTTCAATGTTTTTTCCTTGAGGCACAATATCTAACCCTCTTTTTTTATATGATTTTGGTATGTTATTGTAAAAAGAGCCGTCACCAGCAGATGGTTCAATAAATGTATAACTATTTAGTTTTATATTAAAATTACTTTTTATAAATTTCAATGTTTTTTTTATTAATCTTTTTGCTTCTTTTGAAGGAGTAAAAAACTGATCATTAACCTTGTACATTTTTTCTTTTGACACATTTAATTTATATTTACCATTTAATAATCTATTAAATTCATTAAAATATTGAGGCGGAACTTCTTTTTTTAAAATTCATCTATTAATTGTTCCTTTATGAAGATTCAATTCTTTAGATATTGTTTTTACAGTTCAATTTTTATCTAAAAAATCTTTCTGGAATATTTTTCACATTGAAAATTTATCGTAGTTTATCATCATTAAATATCTGTAAAAACTTCTAAATAAATTTTTGTTGCCTCGTTTATTTTAATTAATACTTATTTAGTATTATATAATTTATTGTTTGTCTTTTTGAAATAATAATTTAAAAAAATTTTGCTTAATTTTATACATAAATCTATCCTAATAATATTTATTGTTTTTAATTTTAAATATTTTATTTATGAATAATAAATTCATATCTGAATTCATAATTTAATTATTTCAACTAAAAAAACAAACAAAACAATAATTAATTTTTTTTAAATTTTCTTTTCTTTAATTTTTGAATTTGTTTGACATAAAATCAAATAATATAACTAAAAAACAAAAAACCAGTAACGCCAATTCCAATCGCTCATCATAGATCAGAATTAGAATTATTTATTATTTTTTTTGGTTTTAATAATTTTAATTTTGCCGTTTTTAATTCTCTTTTTACAGCTAGGTGTATTTCAGTTGCTCTGTATTTTGTGTTTTCTAATTGATAAAAGTGTAATAATGACTGTAATTCTGTTTTTGCTTCTTTATCTAAGTTGGAAGCGTTTATAGTTTGCAGGTCAATTCTTGCTATTAAATATTTAACGGAGTAAGAATTTTTTTTAATTGTTAATTCTTTAATTCTAAATTTTTTTAATTGTTGTAAATCTTGTCTTATTAAATTCATTAAATGAGCAAGTTTCATATTTAATAAATTTTGATTTTCAGAAATTGTAGTAATTTTTAAATTATTACTAGGAATTTTTAAAATGACTTTTGTTTTTGAATTTTTTAGTAATTTTAATTTTGTCGTTTTTAATTCTCTTTGCACAGCAAGATGTATTTTTGTTGCTTTGTATTTTGTGTTTTCTAATTGATAAAACTTTAGCAACGTTTCTAATTCTTTTTTAGCTTTTTTATCTAAATTAGGACCATTTATCTCTAAAAGATCATCTCTTGCTGTTAGATATTCAATAGAATAAACACGTTTTTCAATTGTTAATTCTTTGATTTTAAATTTTTTAGATTGCTGTAAATTTTGTCTTATTAAATTCATTAAATGATCAAGTTTCATATTAATGTTTAATAAGTTTTGATCTTCTAAAAAATTTATTTGATTTGTAGAATTTTTAAGAAATTTTAAATTATTACTAGAGCGATTTATAAAAATAAATGAGTCAAGTAAAATAAGAAAAAAATAATTATTGTAAAAATAGAAATATTTTTAAATTTAAAAGAAAATGCGTTCATTAAATAATGAAAAATAATGTAAATTATAAATTTACAATATACAAACTAATATCATTTTATTTTAATATTTTAATTTTTAATTCATTTATAAATAATAATTTTTTATTTAACAATAAATATTCAAATATGAATCAAAAAATGTTTTGGTTTTAAATCAATTTCGATTCTTTTTGTTTGGGGAAAAAGTAAAAAAATTACAGAACTTAAAAAAGTAAAAGAGGAAATAAAAATTTGTCGTACAACATTCAAAAATATTCCTTTACATAAATTTTGAAAACACGAAAATATTGATATTTCTAGTAAAGAAATAAAAAAATTAGAGTGTTGTTTTAATAATATTGTTAATGATTTTAATAAATTAAAAAACAAACTAATTTCGTCTTATTATGAGGTTAGTTTTCTAACAAGCAAAGAAGATGTAATAAAAAAACAAAAGAAGGAATAAAGATGATTCCAAAATTTTTAGAATTTATAAAAATAGAAGAAGAAATAAGAAAATTTGAAGAAAAATGAAGAGACTTTAACTGGAATCAGTAAGACAATTAATGATAATAGATTTAAAAAAACATAAAATCTATAAAAACTTTTATTAATAATAAGAACATAAAAAATGTAATAATAAATTAAATTACTAAAAAATTAGATCATTATGAAATACAAACTAATAAATCTTTTAGTTTAAAAAATGAAAATATATTTTAAATAAAAAATAATAAAAAGAAATAAAACGATTGCTAATATCAATATTATTTGATTTACTTGCTAAATACTTCTTAAATTATTTGTTTTTATGTTAACATTAATTTACTGGTAGCGAGCAGGTTTCCAGGTGTTTTGTTTGTATCGTAAACTGAACTTCATGCGAAAATTTCACACGATAAAACATTCATTGATATCTGGACAGGTTTTTTCTTGTTTGCATCATCAAGCATTCATTGATATCGACACAGTCTCTTTCGTCGTCAGACATTCCATTTGATATGACGTAAGATCGTTGTTGCTGCCAGTCTCAATTAAAATTATATAACTTTTTTTGAATAATTAAATTTTTCTTTCAGAATTTTTTTAATAAAAATAAAAAAATATGAATTTAAAAATTTATACATCGTCCACACCTATACTTTCAAGCAATCAAACTCATAATCAATTACTTGTCTAAATATGGAAATCTAATCTTGA
>JARVCM010000015.1 GCA_029976705.1 Mollicutes bacterium | reverse complement strand
TTAAAGAATTTTTTAATACGATCTTTTGTATTACGCACAAATAAAAAAACTTCATTTACATAATAAGAAAAATTACTAGGAAATGTTTTAAAGAATTTTTTAATACGATCTTTTGTATTACGCGCGACTAAAGAAATTTTATTTACACAACAACGAGTATTAGAAGCAAATTGTTTAAAAGTTTTTTGAAAGAAAAAATTTGTATTGTGTAGTGTTTTTTTGCTAATTAAAATAATTTTGGAAAAATAATAACAAGCAGCAGCGGCAAACGTTTGTAATTTTTTAACAACATATTTAACTTCAAAAACAAATTGAGATGATAATAATTTAATATTTTCAAGTGTTTTTTTTGATCAAGAGAAAAGCCATGAAGAAAAATCGTTTTTTGTTGATACATAAATATTTTTTAAACCTTTTTTTCGATGAGCAAAAAACAAAATAGAAATAAAAAAAATAAAGAAAACGCTCAAACCTATGCTTATTTTAGTTCAATTATCAACTTTTTTTCTTTCTTCTAATTTATTTAAATAATCAGTAATTTTTTTGTCCTGGTCTTTTTCATCAACAATTTCATAAAGTTTTATGAATTCTTCTCTTGCGTTTTTAGGCAATAAGTTTGGAGTTTTTTTTTCTGTTTTTCAATCTACTTTTAATAATTTTTGAAAATAAAAAATTTGACCATCAATTTTGATTTTTGTTTTGTTTAATTTTCGTAAACGATTTAAAATACTTTCATTACTTTTAAAATTGTTAAACAAAATATCGGAACGATATTTTTCAGTTTTAATAATGAATTTTTCAATTTCTTGAATGGTAATATTATTTTTTGCCAATTCAACTAATTTAGTTCTAACATTAACATTAACACCTTCAAAATCATTGTGTTTTGTAAAATTAAAATTTTTTAAAACAAAAAGGTCATATTTTTTTTTGTTAATAACTATTTTGTCAATGTTAAGGTTTTTTAATTTGTCTCAAACAAAAATTTGACTAGATTTTTTTTTAAATTCATGAAATAAATTTTTAATTTTTTTACTAATTGTTGTTTCTGCAGCATTTGTTGTTTTAAATTCAAATTTTTGAACAATAAAATTAGAATTTAAAATTTTCGTTTGAAAGTTGTCATTAAATATTTTTTGGGCAAAAAAATAAGCAAAAAATAAAAGAAAAAATAATAAAAAGAAGAAGAAGAATTTTTTTTTAATAAAAATTCAATATTTTCAAAAAATAAATCTAATAAAAAAAGTCATTTTTTTAATCTCAATAATTATGCTAAATTATAATCTTTTTTTAATTAAAAATTAACAAAAAAAAAGAAAATAGATAAAAAAATAGTAACTTTTGAAAAACAAAAATAAAAAATTAATGATTTTAATTTAATGTTAATTTTTAATGATTAAAGATAAACATACTAAATAAGTAATAAATATTACATAGATTTCAATCACAAGTCAATAACTTTTGAAAAAAATAGGATATTTTTGTTCAAAATAGTATTTTTTCTTAGTTTGATCTTCACCCAACATTAAAACTTTTTTAAAAATAATGAATTATTTAATTAAATAATGAAAATTTAATTAAAAAATAATAAAAGTGGATAAAATTTTAACTATGGGATCAAACAATTCAAACCAAATCAAAAAACAAATTCTAGTTTTAAAAAACTTAAAAAAATTTCTTGTCAAAGTTTTTGGTAAAAAAAAAATCAACAATTCTTTAAATCTTAAAAAACTAGCGCAAAAAATGAATAAAAAACAATTTAAAGATCAAAAAAAAATAAATTCAGTTTAAAAGAAATGACTTTTTTTGTTTGGCGTTGTTTTCTTGAAAAAATAAATACTTTATTGACAGTATTTTTTATTTTTGTAATAGCAATATTGCTCATTGTTAAATCATTAATTTTTACCTTGACATTAGTTTTTTTATTTCACTAAATTTATTAACATTTGTAAAATCTAATTTTTTTATATTATTAACTGTGAAATAAAAATCACCAAATTTCAATTAATAGATTTTAAGACATGACAATGATTACAAAATTTTTATTTTATTTTCTGATTTTTTAAATGCTTTAAAATATGTTTTTGCATTTGACGATTTAAAATTTTTAGAAATACTTTGAATATTTCAGAAATAAAAATGTTATTTTGTGCCAAAAGGAAAAATTTAATTTTAGCAAGATCATTTTTAATGTCATTAATTTTTTTTAAGGCGTTGGAACTATAAATTTTGTTTTTAATAATTTAATTCTGTAAAGTTTTTGTTGTTAATTTTAATTCAATTATGAAGAAAAAACTTAAAAAACTTTTCTTTTTTCAATTTTTTTAAAATTTGAAATAAGTCTTTTGCTCTCTTTTCACCACTTATATTTTTAGTAAAATATTGTATTTTCTTTAAAAAAGGTTCAATTTTTTTGTTTAAAAACATTTATTTTAAAATTCATAAAACAACATTGACAAATTAAATAAAATTTTTCTTAAATATTTTTTTTAAATGATGTTTATATATTGTTTTATTATGTTTCAAGTTAACTGTAATGATAAATATAATTAGTAAATTTTTATTTTATTTATGCCGTTTATTTTAAAATATTTTCAAAAATTAATATTAGATAAAAAAATCAAGAATTAAAATTGAATAAATTAAGAATTAAAATTTTTTTAATAAAATAAAAGATTCAATATTTATATTTATAAATTTATGTTGATTTAAACAGTAATTGTTTTGTGATATGAAGTGTTCATATCTTCATAAATTCTATTAACAAAATAAAAATTAGTTCCCGTTCATTGAAATTTTACTTTTTTTAAAAAAAGTAAACAAAAATTGTTTTACAATTATTTGTTTGGGCAATTTTGAAAAAATTTTCAATAATTTTCACATTATCTTTGTAGTTACCTTTAAAGTCATTCATTATTGAACTATTTTTTTAATAAATACTAGAAACTAATTTTTTTAATTTTTCAATTGAATAATTATTTTTCAAAAATTTATTAATTATGTCAAGATATTTTCTAAGATATTCACGACTTTGTTTTAGTTCAACAATCAATTAACTGATTGTAATTTCATATTAAAGAATATATTGTTAGCTTTATCAAATATTAACAAAGTTATGATCATTATTAAATTATTGATTAAAATCCATATTAAAATATGGATTTTCAAAATATTTAATAATTGTTTAATCAAAATTAAATCAATTTAACAATTTCAAAAACTCTTTTATCTTTACCAGAAATATTTAATTTTCTTCATAAATAAAACTAAACTCTTTGCTGGAAGGAAATAAAATCACTTAAAAAAACGATACAACTTAATCAAAAGCACTTTGGATATAAAATTTTGCTTTTTCTAGTTCAATATTTTTTAATTTAAGTGAATTTACAACTAAAATAATTTTAAAATATTTTTGTTGTTTTTTAATAAATTTTTTTTAAAAAATTACTAATTACTTTTTGAAATTTTAAAAAAATTGAAAAAAAACCAAAAAATTAAAATGTTAAGTTTATAATAAGTGAAAAATAATTTTACTATGTTTAATTCTAAAGTTTTTGATAAATCAAACATTACAGCAAATATCAATACTTTATTGAATAAATGTCGTTGCTGCAGATCTTTAGATTCACATTTAAAAGCTATTTTTGCTCGCTATGTACGAGCTTTTGGCGAATTATCTAGTGCTAGATTTTGAAAAAGACGAATTAACTTGAGCCTTATTTAAAAATGTTCCTGATCTTTTTTTTGAGAAAAATGAACGATTAATTAAGAAAATTTTAGCAAAAATTAGAAATTATAATGCGCATTTCTTTTATAGTGATAGTGTTTTTCAAGCAAATGATAATATTTTAAAATTGCTGAACAAAAATTATTTAGTCAACTCTCTGCTTTCAAAAGTTACTATTTATTTTGATGAATTATTAAAAAAAACACAAGCAACACAAGGAATTCCTTGTACAAATAATAAATGTTGTGGGAACGCTAAAAACAAAATGCCTAAATGAAGTTTTATGTCTTTTACCGCTTCAATTCTTCTCTATCATTCTGAATATACTAATTTAAAAACACAGATTTTAATTTTTTTAAAGAAACAAAAAGAAAAAGAAACTGAATGTCGTTGTTTTATTGAAACTTTACAAATTTTTCAAGACAATTTAGATTTTTTTGAAAACAAGTTAGGAATTAAAATTCTAGAAAAAGCAAGTATTTTTGAAGCAAAAGATGTTTTTATTTTAAATGAAATAACCGAAATTATTAAGCATAATCATGATATTTTTAAAAAATTTCAATTACAAAAAAAAGATGAAACAGAAATAAAAACCACTTTAAGTTTAAATAATCTTGTCAAAATCATTGACGCGATTGTTGATTTTGATCAAAATCAACATAATTATAAAATAAAAACTAAAATTAGTGAAAAATTGTATTGTATGGATTGTAAAAACAGCAATAAATGTGATTTATTAGCAAAAGAAGACAAACGTTTTAAGACATTAAAATCAAAAAACTGCGCTAAATGTAACCGTTATTGAAATCAAGAAACCAAAAAATATTCTTGATATATTGAAAAACCCACTTATCAAATTTTAAAAAATGTATGACGTTTTCATATTATTTATCCAAAAGAAAACGTTCCAAGTCAAATTGAAAAAACCAAAGTAGTTTTTATTTCTAAGAAAATTTTACAAAAATTTTTATTATGAATCTTTTGATATAACTTAAGATCTGGTTCACTGGAAAGAAGAGTTACTTTAACTCCTTACATTAGAAAAGTAGAAAAATTAGTTGAAGATTTATTAAATAAAAATAAAAAAGATCCAAAACCTTCAGTAAAAACTTAAAAATGTTTATTCAAAATAAATTGAATTTTTTAAAATTTTTAAAACAAAAATTCAATAATTAACAAAATATTTTATTTAAGTGTTTTTATAATTTTAAAAATAATTATTCAACACACATGCTTAAAACTTTCTTACCATTTATTTGGATATAAAACACACTCACAAATTCAAGATATCAATCACATTGTAAAAATTATTTGCCTTTAATAATTCTAAACTTTAAAACATTTTATCGTGATAAGTCTTTAATTTATAATTGACTTTAAAACGTTTAATTTTGTTCTGGTGTTGAAGAAAAGGTTAATAACACTTTACCAGCATTACCAGTTAAAATTGTTTCAAATCCCCTTTCAAAACTTTCAAAAGGAAATGTGTGAGTAATGACTTTATCTAAAAATTTATAACTAATCTTACCACTTTTAATCAAAGCAAAAGCTTCATTTCATGTTGTTCACATTTTCCGTCCAGTAACCAATTGTAAACGTAAATTTTTAAAGATCATTGCATTTAATCTCAAATCTAATTGTTCTTTTTTGTAAAGCGAAATGACATTAATTTCTCCACATTCATTAATCAAATCAATTCCTTGTTTTAAGGCATGCTCATTTCCAGAACTTTCTAAAATAACATCAATCCCTTCTCCTTTTGTCAAAACTTCTAACCTCTTCTTTAAGTTAACTTTGCTTGGATCAATATAATGTAAATCACAAGCTTTCGCAATTTTACTACGCGCAGCAGTAATTCCAGTAATAAAAAGACGTTTAGGGTGACGTGTACGAGCAATTAAAGCACAAAATAATCCAATTGGACCATCGCCGGACACCAAGACATTTTTACCTTTTAAATTTGAATAAGATTGTGTATGATAAGCGTTACCAAACGGTTCCAAAATCGCCGCGTAACGCAAAGGCACTCCTTTATCAATTTTAAATAATACTCTTTTAGGCATTACCACAAATTCACTCCAAACACCATCTCGTGTTACTCCTAAAACTTCCATATTACGACAAACATGGTAATTTTTTAATTCACAAATACGACATTTTTCACAATAAATATGTGTTTCAAAACTAACATAATCACCAATTTGAAATCTCTTTACTTTTTGTCCTACCTCAACAATTTGTCCTAAACCTTCATGACCATTAATATGCGGTGTTTTGATATTAGCGCGTGCTCATTCATCAGAATTATAAATATGAACATCAGTCCCACAAATTCCCGAATAAATCATTTTTAATTTCACATCATGAGGATGAGTAAGTTTTGGTTCGGGTACTTCCTGCAACACAAAAGATTTAATATGTTCTTGTTTAACGATTGCTTTTATAATTTATACTTTTTTAATGTTTTTGGTCTTAATCTTAAGTTTTTTCATTTTGTTTTGGTTTGGAAAAAAATTCCACCAAAATAGAAGAAACAAAGAGCGCCACAAAAAAAAGTACCAAAAAAACTATTGTAATAATCGTTCCAATTTCCATGATTTAATTATTTCGTACCTTCTGTTTTTGATTTAGATTTTACAAACTTATTTACTTGATTTTTTTTACAACATCAACGCTTTCAAAAAGTATTAAACCCAAAACCAAAAACCAAAATGGAAAAAGGAATAAAGTAAAATAAGGCAGTAATTTCTCACTGAAAAGCATTAATCTTTTTCATTCCACCAACTCCTTGAACAATACCAGCAATTAATACAAATGTCGCCAAAAAAACCGACACCAGTAAAACATAACGATATCAATTACCTAATTTATAACGCGAAGTACGATTATTGGTTAGCAATAAATCTTCAAACTTATGTTTATTTCACACCGCCATCAATCCCATAATAATCAATGAAGGTAATAATAATATTCCGGTATATTGTCCGTCCGTAACGTCAATTAACGATTCTCCACCTTGAAAGGCAAAAATAATTCCACACACAAATTGAATGAAACACGATAACAAAACACCTGATGAACGTTTAATGCCATGAGCACCTTCAAAATTAGTTACTGCTGGTTCTAATAAACTGATCATAGAAGAAATAGCCGCAAAAAAAACAGCAAGATAAAAAGAAACAGCGACGACATTGCCTAATCCTTTAGCAATATTATCACTCATTGAACGAAATGCAAACGGGAAAACCTTAAAAACAAAAGCACCACCCGACATTGTAGTAATCCCAACTTCACCAATTTCTGCATTGGTTTTTCCACTGTTTATTAATTCAGTAATTTTATCCATATTGATTGCACTACCTTCTTTTATTAATTTTCCACTATTCAAATCAACAGTAGTTTGAGCTTCAAAAACATCTAGTTTGTCACCGCTTTTTGCCGCTCACACTTGACCATTTTCTAATAAAACAATGTTTTCGGATTGAGCGTATCCTAATGTTGCGCCAATAATGACACACGCTAAAATTGCAATTAAAGTGTCTCCTGACATAATTGCAATTGCTCGATTCGTATTATCACCATTTTTCGGAGCATGAATAGAAAAAACAATAATTATTGAAACCGCCAACGAAAGTGTAAACGTTGCTTGAGAAAAAGCAGCTTTTCAAGCATCTAATTTTTTTAATTTACCAAGATCTGGTTTGAACATAAAATCCAATCCTTTACCTGCTCCTTTAAGACTAAAAGAATAAAAAAAGATTCCCAAAATTAAAAGAAACAAAAAAGGCACAACAACCTTATTCACTCTTTCAATCCCTTTATCAACACCGAACGAAACAATAAATCCACTTAAACAAATTGTAAAGAAAAACCCAATAAAAACTAATGGTTGAATTTTGCCCATACCGGCAAATGATTTTCCGGTAGTAGCATCAGTTTTGCCTAAAATATCTTTATCATAAAATCCTGGTTCTCCCAGATAACTTGTAAAAGAAATCCCAATTGACAGTAATACTCACGAAATAATTACTGCATAATAAGTTCCAATCAACAACTGCAAAGCAGCTTGTGACCATGCAAACGAACGCCCAACTTTACCAAGATAATTACCATAAAAATTCGCCGGAGCTTGACGTCAACGCGCGCCTAAATTAATTTCTAAAATTAAAAAGGGTAACCCGATTAATAATACAGCAATGATATAAGGAATCAAAAAAGCCGGACCTCCTCAACTCACCATTTTGGTGGGGAAACCTCAAATATTGCCTAATCCTACAGCGGCACCAATCGCTGAAAGAACAAATCCCATTTTGGACATTCCTTTTTTTGTTTTTGTTGTCATTAAACTGTTAGTTTATCATATTTTCTTCTTTTTTTTTGGTAAAAATGAATTAAAACCCTTTAAATTCAATCCTTAAAAAACACCCAACTCTACTCGCGTAATAAAATTGTTTGATTTATTCAAATGAGACAGAAAAAAATAAATCAACATTGCTAACTCATTAATTGTTAAACTTTCATAATTACAAAAAAATACTTCCAAATGATCTTCACACAAAGTAATTTAACATTCTAAACACAATGTGCTTACAAATTTCAACACAATTTAATTTTAACTTTTTCTGATGGTACAAAAGTTGAATGCGAATAATCTTCAAAAAAAGCGTTTAATGAAGAAATAATTTTAATTTAAGTGGTGTTTGATCAACAACTTTGATTGAAGAATTTTTCAACCAAAAACATTAATTATATTTGTCCTTTGCATTTTATTAAAAATAGATGTTTTTATTATTACCTACAACATCAAACACTATCATAGTATTCACACAGTTGTTAAAGGTGTTGTGAATAATTTGACAAGAGTATTTACATAATCACTAGAAGCATAAATATTAAGATTAAAGTTTGTAAATAATTGATTGAAACAAATATGTCTACTGAGAAATAAATTCATCACATTACTTAAAAATTAAATATTCGTTAAGATTCCAACACGTAGCAAAATCATGTTTACCGAATATCTGCTTTTATCAACAAAAATCCTAGACACTTTATTTCTTATTTTAATAAGCTAAGTAATTCGTTCTCTTAAAACATAACTTAATTTTGTATTTAACATTTTTTTTGTTAAATTAATAAATTTGACTCAAAATAATTCATCATTACTCAAGAAGTAACAACAAACATTGATAACTCATTGTAATTTTCGTAAAAATTTCAGCAAATTTAACTCCTAGCGAAAACTCAAACAAAAGAGTGTGAATTGTCGCTAAGTGCTGATAATTGCTTTATCCATATGTATCTCAAAAACATTTAGTATTTACCGACCTCTTTATTTAAATGCTTTTTTTTGCACTTTATTAACAACAACTCATCTCACGATTTAGTTTGGCGTTAATTTCTAAATCACTTAATTCTTTAAACAATGTTTCAAAAAATTTTTTTAATTTTTTTAGAGCATTATCAGAACCTAAAAAAGCTAAATATTCACCTTTTTCATAGACTATATGGGTCATTTTACACCAAATTCTTTACAGTTAAAGCGTCAACGTGAATCAAACTAATGGAAATAATTTTTTTATAACTTTTATTTATTTATATCAAAATCAGTAATTAATAAAGAAAAAATAAAGACTTATTTTAAAATAAGTCATTTTATTTTTCTCATTTTTTTGCTTAAATTATAATTTATTATTTTGTAATAAATTTTCTTTTATGTTTTAGAAAAAATTACTTTATTTTTACAATTTTTTCAATATCTTTAGAAATAGTATTTTGTTTTGTTTTAATTTGGTTATTTTTTCGATTATTAAGAATAAAGTAATAAATTATCCCAATTAAACCAGCAAAAATAATTCCAAAAATAATTCGAGATGTAGAATTTCTAGCAACACCCGTTTTTATTAATCAACAACCCAAAATAAATAATACAAAGGTTAATATAATTAGTAAAACAATAAAGATTACTCATCCAAAAATCGGTAAACTAGTATCATCAATCTTACAAGTAGCATGACCACCATCAGCACCATCCGCATTACCTGCCACACCATCAGCACCATCGACGCCATCAGTACAATCAAAAATGTTTAGCATATACAAATAAGAAATATTTAAATTAATCATATCTACAAAATTCAATAACATCTTTCATTATACAAAAAATAAAAAAATAAATTACATTTATTTTATTTAATTTCTTTTTCATTTTTTTTTAAAATTTATTTTTATTTTTTAGTTAAGTTGTATAAGTAAACTAATTTAAATTTGACAACTGATGATAAATTTTGATAATTAAAATTATTAATTTTTTCATTTAATTTGTTTGAGTTCTTTTTAACTTTCCAATAATATTAACATTTAAATAAATTTTATTTACCAAAAATAGTGAAATCTACGTTTTGTTATATTAAGACTTACTAATTTGAAATTTTTGTCATTTTAGTATATTTTTACTTAATTTTAATTATCAAAAAGTAAAAAAATAATCTTTTAAAAAATGAAAAAAGATTTTAATTTTATTGAATTAAATTTAGGATTAACAAATAAAAATTATCTGTTAAATGATCTTTTTTTTACTTAGAAAATTCATTTCAATAATCATTTTTTCGCCTAAAAAAAAATCAAATTCAAATTTTATTTTTGTTGCAAAGAACAAATATTAATTTAAAAGTTTTAGATTATTTTTTTTGATTAAAAAAAAATAAAAATCATTTACATCATTCCTTATATTAAAAATACAAAAACAAAAAAAATTATAAAATATCAAACTTAATTAAAAAATCACACCAACTAAATTGACCAAAATCAAATTAACACAAATAAATATGAAAACAATTTATTAACTCATATCAAAAAAGTCAATGTGATGAATAAAATACCAAAATGAATAAATTATTAAAAAAATTATTGTTTTTTCTTGATAATTTTGATTAAAAAAAGAAAAATGTTATTTCACATAAGAATCCTGTAATGGAAAATTTGATAAAAAACATTTTTTTAATTAACCATATATATTATTCATTAAACGCTTTTTATTATAACTTTGCGCTATCAACAACAACAAAATGATTTAATTTATAAACAGAGATTATTTATATCCTGACTAAAACAATATATTTACATAAAACGCATTCAATTTATGAAAATTTAATAAAGAAAAAATGAAAGGAATAATTTTTTATTTTTAAACAACTTCAAAAAATAAAAAAAATTTAAAAAATAGTTAAATAAAGAAAATGGTAAAAAATGTTTTTATAACAAATCGTTTTAAATTTAACATATTACTATGCTTATAAATATACTTATTGCCTATCCTTTTGGCAAGATTATCACCCATTAAACCACAAAGAAAATACTTTAAAAAACAAAAATGTCAACCGATATCACATTAATCACGACTTCATCAACTTATGCAATTGGTTTCCCCGGTCATTTATCAATTTGGTAATTATCCATTATCCATACCAATGACATTATTTTGACACATCCTTCCATTATTTAATTAATCACCTTGAGTTTTAAAAATATCCAACTTGTCACTACTTTCGTTCTTCATACTTGATCATTTCTAATAAAACATTATCCTAACATTGTCTCAATAAGTACACACAAAGCAAAAAATAAGAATTAAAGTATCTCTTGAGATAATTGTAATTGCTTGATTAATATTATTTTCATCTTTGAGAATACAAACAAAAACAGATAATAATCAGCAAAAATCGTGCAAACCGCTTGAAAAAAAGTTTTCAAGCATCTAATTTTTCTGATTTAGCAAAATTCAGAATTGAACATAAAATTCAATTCTTCCCCAATACCCTTCAAACTAAACCAATAAAAAAAGATCCTTCAAAATTACAACAAAATTGTTTTAAATGGTTCTTTTAATACTTTTTTGCTTTTTAAATAAAAAAGAAAATAAAAAAAAGAAAATAAACGAAAAAATAAAAATAAAAATTATATTTAATGAAACATCTGTTTCAGTTTTTTTATCTGTTTTATTCAAAGCAAAAACAATTTTTTTGACTTGATCTTTTTTGTTTACAACTGCATAAAGTTTAGTTAGTTCTGTTTTAGCATCTGGTGATACTTTTTGAATATTAAAATTCTTTTTCTTTCAATTTAATTTTAATAATTTTTGAAAATAAAAAATTTGACCATCAATTTTAATTTTTGTTTTGTTTAATTTTCGTAAACGATCTAAAATGCTATTTTTTTCTTTAAAATTAGCTAACAAAATATCAATTCGTTCTCTCTCTAAATTTTTAAGAAAACTTTCAATTTGTTTAACAGTAATGAAATCTTTTGCCAAGGCAAATATTTCTGTTTCTATTTCAGGATTATTTTTTATTTTTTTTGAAATTAATTTAATTTTTTGCAAATTTTTAACATTGTAACCTTTATTGTTAATAACAATTTTTTTAATATTTAAATTTTGTATTTTTTGCCAAACATTTGTTTTAATACTGGGTTTGTTAAATTCGTTAATTAAATATTGAACACTTTCATTAAACATTAAATCAATTTCAAGGTTGATTGCTTTTTGAATTTGTTTGATTGTTATATTGTCTTTAATCAATACAAATATTTCTTCAACAACATTTCAATTTAAAATACTTTGCTTGTTTTTGTTCTTATTAAGATTATTCATAAAATTTCTCAAATTTAAAATATCATAATTTTTTTGACCAATTGTAATTTTGGTTTTTGCAAAATTTTTTAAAATCATAAAAGCGTTTAAATTTTCTGGATTATTTGTAATTGCTTTGAAAAAAATAATTGCTTTTCTATTGATTTCATCAATCTTTTCATTGTCAAACCATGCAAAAGTAAGTTTTTTTACAAAATTTAATAATGGTTTAAATTTTGAATCTTTTTTTGATGATAACTCTTTATAATTTGTCAATGCGTTTAAATCTTTAGCAAAAATATTATATTTAGAAAATTTTAAATTTTGAAATTCCGCTCATGTTTTTAGAACTTTAAATCAAGAAACATTTGTTTCAAAACTTTCTATTGCTTCTTTAATTTGAGAAACAGTTATGTTAGAATTTACTAAATCTAAAATTTGTTTTTTAAAATTTACGTCTGCAATTTTTTCATATTTTTTTCTTCATTCTTTTAAAAATAAACATTTATCTTGTGAATCTTTAACTGAAAATTTATTAAAATCAAAAGTTTTTAAAAAATTAATATCATAATTTTTGTTCTTAATTTTAATTTTTTGTAATTTTAAAGCAATTAATTTATCTAAAACTTCTTTTTTTGTTTTTTGATCTTGCAATTTATAAATCAATTCAAACAAAAATAAATTATTAAGAGATTTTTTAATTTTTTCAAAAGAAATACCATTTTTTATCAAAAAAACTAATTCCTTATCTAATTTTAAAAACAAAGATTTTTTTTTTGTGTTTTGCGATTTTAATTGTTTAAATTCATTTAATTTTTGTTCTGAATAGTTTTTTCAAGATAAATCTTTAATTTTTGTAAAATTAAAATTTTTTAAATAATTAACTTCAAAACTTTTATTTTCGGTAACTGGAATTGAACCGCAATCAATAATTTTCATTTTTTTAATTATGTTTTGATTTTCAAGTTTTTTAAATTTTTTCAATAAAGGTTTAATCATTCTATTAATTTGAAAATCTACACCATCTTTAATTTCTTGAAATTTTATTTGATCCATTATTAATGATTCAAATTGTAAACGAGCATTTAGCGATAAATTTTGAAGTTGTTCACTTTTTTCAAATTGTTCTACATCTAAAATTTCAACAATTTTATCAACTTGATATTTTTTTTGTTTAATTTTAATTTCTTTGATTTTTCAACTTTTAATTTTTAATAATAATTTTTTATAAGATATATAGTCAAAAGTAGATATAGGCGGAGGCATCCCGCTGTCGTCATTTAAAGGAGTTGCTCTTGTTGGACCCGACTCAATCATTAAAAAAATTTTATGAAAATAAAACGCTTTTATAATTTGAGCAAAACTTATTTTGTTTTTAACAAACAATGAAATTTTATCTTTAGTTACATCCTTTATATTAGAAAAATCAATTTTACTTTCATTAATATTTTTTCAAAAAGTTATGTCATATTCAACACCATTGATAAAAATTTTTTTTGGTATAAGTTCTGGGTTTTTATCATTTGATCAAAGAATAAAATCTTCCGAATTTTGAAATTTTTTAAATAGGGTTTTTACTTCTAAATATTTTAATTTCAAACATTTATTTATTGTTTCTAAATTAAAATTGTTTTTTGCTAAAGAAAAAAATTCTTGTACAGAAAAATATTTTTTATTTAAATCAAGAAAATTAATTCCTTTCATGTTATTATCACCGTTATCTTCATTTTTAATATCATCTAATCATAAAAAAATATTTTTTAAATTTTGAATATTGATTATTTCTTTATCATCAATTTTAATCTTGTTTAAATTAAATCATAACATTTTTTGAATTTTTTGACGCGCTTCAGGAGTTTTAAGTTCAGCAATTAAAGAATTTACTTTTTCATTCAGTTTAACTATTTTTTGAATTTTATCTATTTGTAAATTATTATTGACAAAATTATGTATTTTTTTTAAAATTCAAAGCACATTTTCACTTCTGTTTGGATTTCTTGCGGCATTTGCTAAATCTTGATATTTATTTATGCTTATATTTTTTTGTGTTCAATCAAAATCTACAATTTTTTTTAAACGAAAAGAAAAAGGTGAAGTAACATCATTAAAAACAAAAAATTGATTTATTGATGATTCTCTTAATTTATCTTTCAAATCCTCTACTTTTACTTTAAAATTTCTAATTAAATCAGTAGCATTTTCTTCAAATTGTTTTATTAAACTTTGAATGCCGTAAGGATTTTTTTTACTTTTGATTAAAGCAAGAAGTTTTTCATTTTGTATTTCTGTTTCTGATTGTGAGAAGGGTTTATCATCATATCAAATTTCATCATCTTTAAAAGACAATTTAGAAAAATCAATTTCTCACAAATCATTTACTACATAT
>JARVCM010000014.1 GCA_029976705.1 Mollicutes bacterium | reverse complement strand
TTGATTTTGTCAGCTGTTAATGCTTTAAGATTGTTAAATGTTGTTTGATTTGCTTCGTCTTTCAATTCGTCAAACAAGGCTTCTGTTTTTTCTTCAAAATCCGCTTGATCTTGGGTGTCTTTTTTGGCTTTGGCATTAGTTTTTAAAATCTCAAAATCTATGTCTTTTTTTACTAATGCTTCTAGTTCCGTTCTAATATCAGCATCTACTAATTTACTAAATTCATCAATAACTCCAAAATCTAAAGTTTTCAAATTGTTAATGTCGTAATCAGTTCCTTTAATATTGATTTTGTCAGCTGTTAATGCTTTAAGATTGTTAAATGTTGTTTGATTTGCTTCGTCTTTCAATTCGTCAAACAAGGCTTCTGTTTTTTCTTCAAAATCCGCTTGATCTTGGATGTCTTTTTTGGCTTTGGCATTAGTTTTTAAAATCTCAAAATCTATGTTATTTTTTACTAATGCTTCTAGTTCCGTTTTAACATTTTTGTTAAGTCCAACAAACAGTGGCAAAGCAGAAAGATCTAAAGTTTTCAAATTGTTAATGTTGTAATCTTTGTTTTGAATATTGATCGTGTTAGCTTTTAATGCTTTAAGATTCTTTAAAGTTGTCTGATTTACTTCATTTTTTAATTGGATATAAAATTGCTTATAAAGTTCTTGGTTAGCATTAAGAACCTCTTTTTGTTTTTGGGCCTCTATTGCTGCTTTTCAAGCAGCAAAAGTGACATCTTTTGCAAATAAAAGATCAAATTGTTGTTTTTCTGCTGATTCTGAATTTATATAAAAATCAATATGACTAACATCATCCGAAACAACAACCTTTTTTAATTCGTTGACTGAATATTCAAAATTATTAATTTTAAGTTTATTAGTTTCAAGATTTTTTAAATCCGTTAAAGTACTTTTATTTTCTGCTTTTACAAATTCAGTCAAAAAATCAGTAAAATTTTTACGAATTCGTATAAAATTGATAATTTGTTCAAACTTAATATTTTGTCCTGCTAGCGTTACAAGTTCTCCCTTCACATCATTATCTTCCAGAAGTTCTTTAAAATTAACAACTGTCGTAAAATCAAATACTGATGTATCATCAATTTCATACATAAAATCATCAATTTGAATTGATGTTATACCTAACCTAACCATTTCGTCTAAAACAGAAATTTTATTTGCAGGTTTTTTAAATTCATTAAACAAAACATTAGCTTTTGCATTTGTCATACTTAATCAAATTTTGCCAGCATTAATATTATCGTTAACCAACGATTTTAATTGTGTTTTTACTCCAGCATTTGAAATATCATTAAATGTATTTACTTTTGAAAAATCAAATGTTTTTATTTCTCCAATTTGATAATCCTTACCATCAATATTAATTGTTTCCAGATTTCAACTGACCATTTCGTCTAAAACATCTTCTTTAAAAAAGACGTTTTGGAAATCTCGAACAAAAGCGTCTAAATGCGGGGTTTTATCAATAAGCGGTGAAGACCTAACAGGAGAAGAATAAGTAACTTCTATTGTTTTTTCCACTACTTCAACAATTTCGGGCATTCTGATATCTTCCTTAACAAAGGCGGTCAATTCTACCTTTAATTCCTCAACTTCTTTGGTGTCTTTGCCCTTATTTGTGTCTGTGACTGTGACTTTGTCTTCTTGAACTTCTTTATTTTCCAAAATATCAAAATCCGCTTTTTTATCAGCAAAATTAAATTTCTTTAAGGCTTTAACACTGTAACTCTTTTCACCAATAACAAGTTCATCAAGTTTAAGAAATTTAATTTTAGAAATAACTCCTTTCGCTGGTTTTCTAAAATTATGGAATAAATTAGCAAACTCTTTTTTAATTGTTTCACGAATTGCAATTTTAATTTGAGCAACTTTAACATCATTAATCGCCAAATTAAGAAGTTGTTTAGGTGTGTTTTTTGGTCATGAATCTGATTGAGCAGTAAGCAAAAAATCCTTTACCGTCTCATCTATCGTAAGTTCGGTGGTGTGTTTAAAACTTGATGACACATCAAATTGTTTTAAGGCATCAATTTCATAAAAAGCATTATTAATCATAATTTTTGAAAGACCAAGTTGCTTCAATTGTTCAAAAACTTTGATGTTTTCAGCTTTCAACAAATCGGTTAAAAAGATTTTTAATTTTTGTCCCGTTTGACTATTAACTGAAATGTGGCTGTCGTAGGCTATAATTTGATCAATCTCAAAATCGTTAACCGCTTTTCTAAAGTCAGATCATCAAAGTTGACAAAATGCTAATTTTTTCAATTCTTTCTTATCCTCTTGCTTTAATTGAAAATATTTTGCTCGTAAAACAAAATTTTTTAAAGCGGTAATGTTATAGTCAACAAGTTTATGTCGTCTATTTAAAACATTGATTTTATCAGTTGTCAAATCTTTAATTTTTAACAAAAGAGCACGATTTATTGGTAAATTAAGTTTTGATAATAATGTTTTTCCTCTTTTTAACAAATGTGCACGACGTCCCGGAAATCTAACACTAGTAAGTTGACAAGAATATTTCTTTGGTTTTCGTCTTTGTTTTCAGTTTTTGTTTCAGGTATTTTTTTTGTTTTGTACTGTAGCTTGTAAAACTGTAAAAGAAACATTATTTCTAACTAATATTTTTAACTCGGTTTTTATACGTATGTTAAGTCTAGCAAAAAGTGGTAAATTCGAAAGATTAAAAGTTTTCAAGTTACGAATGTCGTATATTTTTTTATCAATAAGAATTGTCTTAGTTCTTAATGCCTTGATGTTTCGCAAAGTTTCTTGATTTGATTCGTTTTTCAAAGCATGATACAAGGTTTTAAGTTTTACATCCAGGGCTGCTTGGGTGTTTTTGATGTTTTGTACTGTAGTTTGTAAAACTGTAAAAGAAACATTATTTCTAACTAATATTTTCAATTCGTTTTTTGCATGTTTGTTAAGAAGAAGAAGCGGTAATTCCAAAGGTTTTAAATTTTTTAAGTATCTAATGTTGTAATTTCTCTTGTTAACAACAATTTGATTGACTGTTAATGCCTTGATGTTTCGCAAAGTTTCTTGATTTGATTCGTTTTTCAAAGCATGATACAAGGTTTTAAGTTTTGCCAAATTTGATTGTCGTTTTTTGTTTAGATTTGAAGTTTTTTCGTGAACTGGAGAAAATGAAGTATTTGTTGAAGAGTTGGTAAAAAAAATAACCGTGGAAAAAAGTAGAAATACAAAAAATAACAAAAAAAGAATTAACTTAAAATCAAAAAACTTCCTTTTGAAAACAAACATAACAAACATATTAATAATAATTAAGTATTAATCCGGATTATACACTAATAAATTTATTTTTCTTATAAATTTTTAATTTTTTTAAATAAATGCTAAACTTTTTTTAAAAGGTCAAACAATAGCATTATTATCTTTTGGAAAAAAAGGGGATTTTTGAAAATTATTCTAAGAATTATTTTTACCAAAACGATTGCCATCTTCTTAATTCATAAAAAGCAAACCAAAAATTAATAATTATTGACAACAAAAAAAACCATAAATTATTCATTTTTCATCAAATCAAAAATCATATCCCTGATTTTTGCTGCCATTTCAAAATCCATTTTTTTGATGACCGTTTGCATTTTTTGATCTAAAATTTTAATAATTTCTCTGCGTTCGGGTTTGGAAATTTTATCTTTTTTTTGCATTTTTTGATAAAAAACATTCAAATCTTTATCCAAAAAAATATCTTCAATGGGTTTGATAATTGTTTGAGGAATAATATCGTGTTTTTGATTATAAGCCGATTGCTTGTCACGCCGACGTTGAGTTTCTTGCATCGCTCGTTGCATGGAGGTAGTAGTTTTGTCAGCATATAAAAAAACTTTGCCATTTTTATTGCGGCTGGCACGACCAATCATTTGAATTAAAGATTTAGTGTCTCTCAAAAATCCCGCTTTATCCGCATCTAAAATTATCACTAAGGCTACCTCCGGAATATCTAACCCTTCACGTAATAAGTTGATTCCCACCACAACATCAAAAATACCTTTACGAAGATTAATTAAAATTTTAGTGCGTTGAAAAGTTTTTAAACGACTATGAATATAGGCAACTTTAATACTACGTTCTTGCAAATATTTAGTTAAATCTTCTGACATTTGAATTGTTAGTGTCAAAATAAAAACACGGTGATTATTTTTAATTTGATGATTAATTGCTTGAAGAATATCATCAATTTGATTTTTAGTAGATTTAATTTCAATAACCGGATCTAGTAATCCTGTCGGACGAACAATTTGTTCCACTATTTCAGTTTTTATTTCCTTTAATTCATAATTACCAGGAGTAGCTGAGGCATAAATTACATTATCCAATTTTTTTACAAATTCATCAAATTTTAATGGTCGATTATCTAAAGCGGTGGATAAGCGAAAACCAAAATCAATTAAATTTTGTTTACGAGAGCGATCACCATAATACATTCCATAAATCTGCGGAATCGTTATATGTGATTCATCAATAATTGTAATAAAGTTATCATTTGAATAACGAAAAAAATCCAAAAGGGTAAACGCCGGTTGTCCTGGTAGACGATTATCAAAGTGCAAAGCATAATTTTCAATGCCTTTACATATCCCAAATTCTCTTAATTCTTCTAAATCTTGTTCTGTTCTTGTTTTAATTCGATAACTTTCCACAAATCTATTTTCTTGATTAAAAGTTTTAATTGTTTTTTGTAATTCTTTTTCAATTGAAGCGGCAGCTTTTTGAATTTTGATCATATCCACCACATATTCATTACCAGGAAAAAGACAATATTCTTGATGGTTTTGAAGCAAATTAAAAGTAACTGATTCCAATTCTTTTAAAGAATTGACACAATCATCATCAAAAGTAATTCGTAAAAAATTATCATTATTTATTAAACCAACGGTAATAATGTTTCCTTTAACCATAAATTTAGAACCATCATTAATAAAATCATTACGTTCATAATTAGATTTAATCAACAACTCAATTAAGTCATTTTGTTTTAGTACTTGACCAACTTTTAATTTCAAAATAAATTTTTGATATTCATCAGGATTAGCAGTACCATAAATTGCCGCCACCGTAGAAACAACAATTACACTTTTTTCCGTTAATAAAGAGTTTAATGTGTTCATACGCATTTTTTTAATATCTAAATTTCACTTGACTGACTTATCAATGTAGACATCTTTGCTCGGCAAATAAGCTTCCGGTTGATAAAAATCAAATGGTGAAATAAAATATTCCACTTTATTTTTAGGAAAAAAATGTTTCATTTCAGCAAAAATTTGAATTGCCAATGTTTTATTTGGAGAAATAATTAGTGTTTTTTGATTCAAGCGTGAAATAATGTTTGCCATAGTAAATGTCTTCCCGGTTCCTGTTGCACCAAACAAAACATTGCTTTTTTTATTATTTTGCATATTTTTAAATAAGGAGTTGATTGCTTGTTTTTGATCGCCCTTTGGTTTAAATTTAGTTTTTAAAAAATACATTTTTCTTTATCAAAATCTTATATTATTATCTATTAGAATTGAACATTGCTTTAATATCTCATATTTGAAAAAAACTTTCAATTTCAGTATTTTTTCAATAATGTTTTTGTTTAGTTTTCTAAGTTATTTAACTTACCTTCGTTTGCTTAATCAATTTTTCTATTTTTGCTTCAACAGCAAAAATTTGTCAACAAATAAAAGTTTCATCCATAATATCAATTGAAACGTCATTCTTGCTTTTGTACTTAATAGATCAATAGTCAATAAATTGTTGAGTTAGCCTCTTATGTAAAAAAAACTTATTAGTCATTAAATTTTTCAAAATGGTATTGCAAATTTTAAATCAAACAAATTTATATTTATAACCAATTCCTGTTTTGTTTTTAAGAAACGAACTTATTTTATTTTTCATTTTATTTAAACTTTTTATTTTTTGATCTTTTCATAAATTAACCATTGTTTTTAAAACATCATGTTGATCATCAAAACCATTGTTTTTATCGTATTTGGCTAAAATTATTTTTAAATTAAACAATAATCAAAAACATTTTATTTTCTGTAATTTTGGTTCATTTGCTAATAATCATTTTATTGTGATTTTGTTGCGTTTTTCTTGTAAATCAAATAATTTTTTAATATGTTTTCTTTTGCCTGCTTTTCTACTAGGAAAATTTTGTTCTGCTTCATACATAATTGCTTTGCTTCAAATCCCGTTAAATCCATTTTTTTCTGAGTCATATTTAGCAATATATTTCATTTCCAAAATTTCTAATTCGTGTCTGTTTTTGCTTGAAGTTTGATCAAGAATTTCAAATTTAATATCTTCTGGTGTTTTGGAATAATAAAGCATAAACATCACCCACTTAATATATAGGGCACTAGTAGGGATGCTATACAAAAACATTTGAAGGATAAAATTCGGTAATTTGGGGCCATTAAAATGTACTTTTATTTCATTTAAATGTTTTTTAATACGAGCGTTGCAATCAATACTAATGCCAATATAGGAATATTCTATGTCTTGATCACTAATATACAGCCTATAAACTCCATTGATTTTTGCTTGTGGTGGTGTCGGGATCTTTGGAGATTTTTTGCTCATTATTTTCATTATGTTTTTGGATAATTTTTGAAAAAAATCTTTGCGTTTTAATTCTCTTTGTTTTTTATTGACGCTTTTATCCCAAAATCAGTTAATTATTAGTTTAATGAGATCTATTTTTTTTTAAAATTTCAAAAACACTCGGAACTGACTGAAAAATAATTTGGTTTTTTAAAAAACCAAACATACTTTCTGCTTCTTCAATAAAAGCTTGTAAAGGATTTTTTTGAGCATATCCGTGCAAAAAAGATGAAGCTTTAATACGAAAAATTTCATCTAAATGGTGTACTCAAGCATAATCCATTTTTTCCAAAATATTTTGTTTGACTATTAAAGAAGTATTTTCGTAACAATGAAGCAGTTCTTGATTTCATTTTTCAATAATTTCATTTGTTAATAAAGTAATAATTTCCAAATAAGTTCAAGTTTCGTGCTGTAATTTCTCTTTGATTGTTGATGAAAACAAACAACTTTCTTGAAGTTGCAATAAAAAATCAAAAAGTTCTTTTTGAGAAACTTCTCAACGTTCAGGAAAAAATTTTTTTCAACTTTCTTGTAGAAAAATCGCAAAAAGATTTTTTAAATATGTATTTAAATCCGAATCGTTAATTAAAAAATCACGTTGTTTATAAAAAACTCTTCGTTGTTGAGAAATAACATTGTCATATTCTAAAAGATTTTTACGTTGATCATAATTCTGATTTGAAATTTTTTTTTGGGCTTTTTTAATGCCTTTAGAAAGCATTCTTGATTTTAAAACATCTTCTTGAAAGCGTTTAAAAGTCTTTTTCAAATATGAATTACCAAAACGCAAAAATAAATCATCATCCAAAGAAACATAAAAAGCGGAATAACCCGGTTCACCTTGGCGACCACATCTTCCTTGTAATTGTAAATCAATTCGTCGTGATTCGTTTCTTTCTACACCTAAAACTGCCAATCCACCTTTTTTTTTAGCAATTTCATCCAATTTAATGTCCGTTCCTCTTCCGGCCATATTTGTTGCAATCGTGATTGAATCATGATTCCCAGCACTGGCAATTAATTTAGCTTCTTGTTCGTGTTGTTTTGCGTTTAAAACACGAAATTTTAAACCGAATTTACGAAAAATAATGGTAATTTCTTCTGAAGTTTGCACAGAACAAGTCCCAATTAAAATTGGTTGTTGGCGGTCATGAATTTCTTGAACATCTTTAGTTAATTTTAAATATTTACGTTTTTTGTCATAAAAAAACAAATCATCATCATCAATACGAATGACTGGTTGGTCAGTATCAATTGCTAAAACATGCATATTATAAAGTTTCATAAACTCTTCTTCTTCACTTTTAGCAGTACCGGTCATTCCTGCTATTTTGTCAAATAAACGAAAATAATTTTGATAAGTAATTGTTGCTAAAACGGAAGTTTCTTCCTGAATAGAACAATTTTCTTTCGCTTCTAGGGATTGATGCAATCCTTCAGAAAGGGTACGATCTGGAGTAATACGCCCAGTAAATTGGTCAATTAATAATACTTTTCGATTTTTCACTAAATAATCAATGTTCTTTTTTAAAATGTAATTGGCTTGTAAAGAATTGCTAATAAAATGAAATAATTCCGAATTTTCAATATCAAATAAATTTTTAATCCCAAAATATTGATTAGATTTTAAAATACCTGGTCTTTGTAAAAAACAGCGTTTACTTTCAGAGTCAATTTTAAAATCAGAAGATTTCAAATTTTTCACAAATTTATCCACACGCTGATATAAATTAGCACGATTTTTAGGTTGTCCTGAAATAATCAAGGGTGTTCGTCCTTCATCAATTAAAACTGAATCTATTTCATCAATAATTACATAATAAAAATCTTTTTGCAACTTAGGTTGTCCAATGTGATTCATGTTGTCGCGTAAATAATCAAATCCAAATTCAGAATTGGTACCATAAACAATTGATCTTAGGTAATTTTCTTGTTTTTCTTGATAATTCATTTTATTCAAAATTTTACCAACACTTACATTAACAAAATTAAAAATTTTACTGTTTTCTTTACAATCACGATTCACCAAATATTCATTTACAGTAACAATAAAAACTGATTTGCCACTAATACTATTTAAATAAGCCGGCAAAATTGAAGTAAGAGTTTTTCCTTCTCCGGTTTTCATTTCAGCAATATCACCAAAATGCAACACAATAGAACCAATAATTTGCACATCATGTAAAACTAATCCTGTAACTCTTTTAATCACCTCACAAGCAACGGCGTAAACTTCATTCATCATTGATTCCAAAGTTTCATCATTGCGAAAACGTTTAATAAATTCATTAGTCTTAAGAGATAATTTCTTGTCAGATAAATGAAAAAGTTGTTTTCAAAGATTTAAAATTTGATTTTTACGTTTTTCGTGATTCTTAATTGATCAATAATCATTTTGAAAAAAATTAATCAAATTCTTAAATTTATTTGTAAAAAAAGTTAACATTGAATTTTGATTGATTTTTAGTTATTAGCAAAAATTATTAACAAATACAAAAATTTAATTTATCTGATGAATTTTAACTTTATTAGTCATAACTTTGGCTTTATTTTGATCAAAAGAAAAAATACCTTTTTCTATTCAAAAAGTTTTAAATTTTCCCGAACTTAATTTACACTTAATAATTGTTTCATTTAAATCAACAATGATGGGAGAATGATCATATAAAATCGTAACTTCACCAATTTTATTACCTTTAAAAACAATAGAAATAATTTCTTTACTGTTAAAAAAAAACTTTTGATATTCAAAAATAGTAATTTCAAAATTAGTCATATATCAATTATTTATGAGTGCGGTTTAACAATTATTATAATATACAATTTTCTTATTTTTATGTTTGCTTTTTGGAAAAAATTGACAAAATACACTAAAATATAAAAATTACTGATAAGTAGAATTTTCCAAGTTATTTTCATCTACAATAAAGATTTAACTTAATTAAGAAAAAAATAATCAAAAAAGGATAGAGAATTAAAAAAGCAAAATTAGGTTTATAATTTAATGAAGTGTTTTTTATATTCATAGAACAAAAATTTTTAAATGCAATGAAATTAGACAAAAAAAATAATCGTATCAATATGGATAAGGCAATTAAAGAAGTTGCACAAAGTCGTAAAATTGAAAAAGAATTCATTTTAGAAAATGTAAAAGAAGCATTACAAAGTGGTTATAACAAAGAAATAAACCCAGATAACGAATTAATTATTGATACAGAACTGGAAACAGGAGACTTATTGTTGTTTGAAAAATTAACTGTTGTTAATGAAGTAGAAGATGAAAATTTAGAAATTTCTTTGAGTGATGCCCAAAAACAAAACCCAAAAACACAAATTGGTGAAAAAATAAAATTACCTGTTTCGCTTTCTTCCTTTTCTTACTTTGCGATTTTAAAAGTTTCTCAAGTTATCAAACACTTTTTAAATGTCGCTGAAAGTGAAAAAATTTATAATAAATTTATTGATAAAAAAGGCAAAATTTTAAGCGGAACAATTGAAAATATTGATTATCGTTATTTTTCAGTTGATATCGGCAATATTTTTGCTTTTATTCCTAAAGAAGAACAAATACCTTTTGAACGTTTACGACACGGTGAAAGAGTAAGGTTTTACGTTGTTGATGTTTTTAAAAATCATCTTTTTGGACAAGTAATGGGTTCAAGAAAATGTAATGAATTCTTGGAAAGTTTATTTGCATTAGAAATTCCAGAAGTAGGTAGTGGTGTTATTAAAATTGAAAAAACAATGCGCGAACCAGGAATGCGCGCAAAAGTAGCCATAACATGTAACGATCCTAGCATTGACCCGATCGGATCATGCATCGGCCGTGCCGGAACACGAATCAAATCAATTTCTCAGGAACTTAGAGGAGAAAAAATTGATATTTTTCTTTGAGATAAAAATCCGAAAAAATTCATTATGAATGCTGCTTCACCAAGTAAAATCGTTAACATTGCTTTCTTAGAAGAAAATCAAGTACAAATTATCGTTTTAGAAACGCAATATCCAGCAGCAATTGGTAAAAGAGGTTCTGCAGTTCGTTTGCTATCAAAAATCACTGGTTATGAAATAATCGTGGAAACTTTGGAAAATTATGTTGAAAACGTTGATCAAGTTGAGTTAAATGGTAATTTGTCATACGTTGATTTAGAAAAATTAGAAATACCAATTGAAATTTTACAAAAATGTGTTGAAAAACCTAAAACTTAAATATCTTAAATTTCTTTTTTTTTATTTTGTGAGACAAAGCGTTTTGTTAGTTGATTGATAAAGTCAATTAAATGTTAAAATTAAATATACATATGCTTTATGAACAAATTAGAAAAATTAAAGATTTCTCAACTCAAAAAGTTTCTTGCTAGTCAAGTCGTTTTTCGTGATCAAACTCTATATTATTCTCACAACGTTAGTTTAGAAACGTTGACGAAAACTTTAAACTTAGACCACCAAAAAACAGAATTAATTTATCAAAAAATATCCGGTTCTAAAGAAAGAATTAAAAATACTATTTTAAATGAAAATATTATGCAAAATTTACTTTTAGAATTAGGGTTTGATTTTGAAAAAAAAGAATTTAAGCACTTTTATGAACAAGTACAATTTTTTGGTTTTGCACAAAAAGAAACAAAATTTATTAATCGTTCTTTAATTGTCACAGTAATGGGGCATGTTGATCACGGTAAAACAACTTTATTGGATGTGATTCGCAACACTGATGTTGCCCATCGTGAACATGGTAAAATTACTCAAAAAATTGGTGGTTACGAAGTTAATTTCAAAAAAAATAAAATCACTTTTATTGATACTCCGGGACATGAAATTTTTCAAGATATGCGTAGTCAAGGGGCGCAAATTACTGACTTAATTGTTTTAGTTGTTGCAGGCAACGAAGGAATCAAACCACAAACGATTGAAGCTATTCAACACGCCAAAAGAACAAAAGTACCAATTATTGTTTTTATTAATAAAATGGATTTGGCAACCGCTAATCCACAAAATATTATGCAACAACTGAGTCATTATGATTTAATTTCTACTGCAATCGGCGGAAACACTGTTTATAAAATGGGTAGTTGTTTGCAAAAAAAAGGTATTCAAGAACTTTTAAACGCTATTGTTTTAAAAGGAAACGAAATAAATTTAAAAACAGACATCAATCTTTTGCCCAAAGCATTAGTAATAGATTCTTTTCTTGATAAACAAGGAGTAAAAACTAGTGTAATTATTCAAAATGGTAATTTAAAAGTTAAAGAAGCCGTGATCGTTGATGATATAGTTGGTAAAATAAAATCAATTGATGACGATTTGAAAACGTGTTTTCAAATTGTTACTCCTGGAAAATGTGTCGTTTTACTTGGTTTAAATAAACTGGTTCCTGTGGGAAGTATTATTTTTGGTTTTCCTAATGATAAATTAGTGGCTAATCTTGCCAAAAATTTTAATTATGAAAAATCGACAACAACAAACAAAAGCAAGCAAGTATTACTCAACAGTGTCAAAAACTTTTTACAGGCAACGAAGCAAAAACAACAAATTAATCTCATTGTTAAAGTTGACAGTAAATCAAGCGAACAAGTTTTAAAAAAACGTTTATCTGGTTTTTTAGTTTCAGAAACAGATTCAGAATTAATTGAACTTAATTTCATTCAAATTAGTTTTGGCGAAATCAATCTTAATGATTTACAATCAGCAATCATTACTAAAAGTCAAATTTTAACCTTTAATGTTAAATTAAACAAAGTAATTGGAAAAAAAATAGAAGCATTGGGAATTATTTATCATAATTTTTATCTGCTCTATAAATTTTTTGAATATTTAGAAGATTTACAAACAAGCGTAAAAAACCAACAATTAAATGAAAAAATAGTCGGACAAGCTGAAGTTTTAAAAGTTTTCCATCATTCTAAATTAGGAAGCATCGCCGGATGCATTATACGAAAGGGACAAATCAAATTAGACAATAACAAAATTCAAGTAATGCGACAACAAACAATTATTGGTAAAAATTTAAAAATAAAATCACTAAAACATGAACGCGACAACATTCAAGGAGCGGTGATGAATCAAGAATTTGGAATTATTCTGTTTAATTTTGATGATTTTCAAGTTGGTGATGAACTTTGTCAATTTCAAGTCTTATCTCAAGATGAAAAATAATGTTAAAAAACAACGAAAGCACGGTAATTTTTATCGTTTACTTTTAGATAGCATCTTACGTTTAAATAATCCTTTATGAAAACAAATTAATATTAGTCAAATTAAAATTAATGAGAATGGACAAAAATGTTTGATTTATTACACTGTTTTTGGTAATACGCTTGCAAACAACATCACAATTTTTTTAAAAAAAAATACAGGTGTGTTAAAAAAAATGATGAGCAGTAAATGAAAGGGTCGAACGATGCCGGAACTTATTTTTATTTATGATCAAATTTTAACCGAAGCAGAAAAAGTACAAAAAATTTTACAAAATCTAAAAAATGACAAATAATAATATTCCTAATTTAGAGATATTATCACTTTTACAAACAGGATTAATAGAAAAAGCAAATAACCTTTTAAATTATTATTATTATCTAGAGGGCAAAGTACTTCATGGAAATAAACAAGGAAGAAAAATAGGATTTCCGACTTTAAATTTAAAATTTATAACCAAAAAACCATTCATTCTTAAAATCGGATGTTATGTTACATTAACCCAAATAAAAAATCAAAATTATTTTGGTTTAACTTGTGTATTACAAGCGAAAACAACAAATGATATTCTTTGTGAAAATTGATTACAAGATTTTTCACAAAATGTTTATGGTCAAAATGTCAAAATTTATTTTTTACGTTTTTATCGTAAAAATGTAATCTTTTCATCATTAAAACAAATACAAAATTTAATTAAAAACGATGTAAAAGAATTAAAAAAAAAACCAAAGATTAATAAAAAAATGTTAAAATAATTCAAACAAATAAGTTGTGTTATAAATTAGAAATACAAAGAGAAACCAATGAGTAAAAACAAAAAACAAGAAATTATTAATAAAAATCAATTACATAAAAATGATACAGGTTCTAATCAAGTACAAGACGCTTTATTGCAAACAGAAATTGAAAATTTGAGTCGTCATTTAAAGAAAAATATGAAGGACGTTGTTTCAAGACGAATTTTATTGAAAAAAGTAGCAAAGAGAAAAAAAATAACAAAACAACTAAATAAAGTTTAATTAAAATGTATTTTTTATAGGGTAGATAAATGATGGAATTGTTTCAAAAAATTAAAGAAGACTTTGTTTTAACTTTTAGTCAAAAAAAGAAGTATGATCTCAAGATATTAGGTTTTTTTCTTGAAGACGTTAAAGTTAAAAAAGAATTACAAAACCCTTTAATTAAGAAAGAAATTAAGAATTTTTCTTTAATCAGCGAAACCAAAACAATTTACATTGCTTTGGGGAAAAAAAATGAATTTAATTTGGAAGTACTAACAGAAATTCTTAAACAACTAACAATGATAAAAGAGTGAAATTTTGATTTTTACGCTGATTCTTTTGTCACAAAAAAAATTAACATCACAAATATCTGTGAAACTTTCATAATAAAAATTTATTACAATCGACATCAAAGTTTAAAATATAAAACAAAAAAAGAAACAAAAAAAACAAATAAAATTAATTTAATAACTTTAGCAAGTTCAAATTATAAAATCGTTAAAACATTATGAGATAAAAATATTATCATTGCTCAAGGAGTAAATCTTGCTCGTGATTTACAAGATTGTCCTCCTAATTTGCTTAATTCAGTAACATTTGCTGAAAAAATTCAAAAACTTTTTGCTGAACAACCTTTGGTTAAATGTACAATTTTAGATAAAAAACAAATTCAAAACGAAAATATGAACTTGTTATTGGCAGTTAATTCCGGAAGTCAATTCGAACCACGTGTTGCAGTTTTAGAATACTTTCCTAACATTAAAAATAAAAAAAAAATTGTAGCGTTAGTTGGAAAAGGTATTACTTTTGATACGGGCGGATATTCTTTAAAACCTTCTAATTATCAAGAAGGAATGAAATATGATATGTCTGGTGCAGCAATTGTTGTCAGTGCATTAAAAGTAATTAGTGATTTAAAAATTAAACAAAATGTTGTGACAATTGTTCCAATCACTGATAATTGTATTGGTTCAAAAGCAGTTTTAGTGGAATCTGTAATCACTTCCAAAAACGGTAAAACCGTAGAAATCACAAACACTGACGCTGAAGGTAGATTAATTTTAGCAGATGCTATCAGTTATGCTAAAAAACATTTTACTCCGAAACAAATAATTGAACTATCAACTTTAACAGGTTCTATAGGAGCAGCATTAGGTCAAACAATAACAGGAGCATTTAGTAATAATGATGTTTTATATAGAAATTTTGCTAAAGCTACACAAGAAATGCACGAACCAATTTGAAGAATGCCTGTAACTGAAGAAAATTTTAAAAATATGAAATCACCTGTTGCTGATCTTGCTAACTCAAGCAAAACTTATATGGGTGGAGCAAGTAATGCCGCTGCTTTTCTTTTTAATTTTATTGATAAAACACCTTTTTTACATTTAGATATTGCTTATACAGCCACTAAACCTGAAAATAAACGCGGCACAGGAATAATGTTAAAATCACTTGTGTGTTTTTTTAAAAAAAAATAAATTTGAAAAAAGTTGACAAAGAAAAATAATTAAGTTAAAATGTTTTGGTAGTGTTTTTAGGTTCGCGTTTAAATATTTAAAGTAAGGATTTGGTAAATTAGATGGCAAAAGTAAAGTTTGATCGTAGTAAAACTCACGTAAATATTGGAACGATTGGTCACGTTGACCACGGTAAAACAACATTAACAGCAGCAATTACAAAACACCTTTCACAAAGAAATTTAGCAGAAGCGGTTAGTTATGAAAAAATTGACGCAGCCCCTGAAGAAAGAGAACGTGGAATTACAATTAACACAGCGCACGTAGAATACGAAACAGAATCTCGTCACTACGCACACGTAGATTGTCCTGGACACGCTGACTATATTAAAAATATGATTACCGGCGCCGCACAAATGGATGGTGCAATTTTAGTCGTTGCTGCAACTGACGGTCCAATGCCACAAACACGTGAACATATTCTTTTGTCGCGACAAGTGGGTGTTAATAACCTAGTTGTATTTTTAAATAAATGTGACAGGGTACAAGATGAAGAAATGTTAGATTTAGTGGAATTAGAAATTCGTGATTTACTTAAAGAATATAAATTTGACGGCGACAACGTAACAATTGTTCGTGGTTCAGCACTTTTAGCAAACGAAGGTAATGCTGAATGAGAAAAAAAAATCAAAGAATTAATGAATGCAGTAGATAAAGATATTCCTGACCCTGTTCGTGATATTGATAAACCTTTTTTAATGTCAGTGGAAGACGTCTTGACAATTACTGGACGTGGAACAGTGGCAACCGGGAGAGTAGAAAGAGGAAAACTTAACTTAAACGAACAAGTAGAAATTGTTGGTTTGAAAGGAACTCGTAAAGCAGTGGTTACTGGTGTAGAAATGTTTCGTAAATTACTTGATAGCGCTTGCGCTGGCGATAATGTTGGTGTTTTATTACGTGGAATAGAAAAAAAAGAAATTCAACGTGGACAAGTTTTAGCAAAACCAGGAACAATTACCCCACACACAAAGTTTAAGGCTCAAGTTTATGTTTTAAAAAAAGAAGAAGGTGGTCGTCACACTCCTTTCTTTACTAAATATCGACCGCAATTTTATTTTCGCACAACCGATGTTACCGGAGTAGTATCACTTGATGAAAAAATAAAAATGGCGATGCCAGGTGATAATTTAGAATTAACTGTTGAATTGATTTTCCCAGTCGCAATTGAAAAAGAAACAAAATTTTCAATTCGTGAAGGTGGACACACAATCGGCGCTGGAAAAGTTATTCAAGTTATTAAATAATTCTTTCATTTATCTGATTTAAATTATTTTTAAATTTTGTTTTCAAACAGTTATTTAAAATCAAATCTTTTATTTGCTAATTAATAATAAAAACTTTGTCTGATCTGTTTTTTTTCTAAAAAAGAAAAATCATTCATTCTAAAATTATCTTTTTTGTAATTTGAAGATATGGTAAAATTCAAAGAGTAATAAAAGTAGTATTTTCTTTAAATTATGAAAAAATTCAAAGATACAAAAAAAAAAATAATGTTTGGTAATAATCGTTCTAAGGCACTTAACATTACTAAACGAACATGAAAATTAAATTTACAAAAATACACAAAAATTGATTCACAAGGAAAAGAAATCGTTGTATATTTAACGGCTCGAGAAATCAGAACGTTAAAAAAGAAGAAAACTTTAACTTAATTCTTTAATTTTATTGTTTTGTTGACTTTGCTGAATTAAAAATTTATTTAAGAAACGAATTAACAAAAAGAAACAAGATTTGATTAGAATATCTCATGTTAAATTACAAATAAAATTATGAAATTAATTATTTTAGAATCATCCAATAAAACAAGAACAGTTAAACAATATTTAAACAGTAATGAATATTTAGTCTTGTCTTCCAATGGGCACGTTACAGAATTAGCAAAAACAGGTAAATATGGATTAGGTATTGATTTAGATACTTTTGAACCTGAATTTATCGTAAGCAAAGATAAGAAGATGATTTTAAAACAACTTAAAGAATATGGAAAAAAAGCAGAAATCATTTATTTGGCAACCGATCCTGATCGAGAGGGTGAAGCCATTTCTTATCATTTAGCAAAAAGATTAAATTATGATAAAAAGATTAAACGTATTTTCTTCAATGAAATAACAAAAAATGCTGTTTTAAAGGCTATTGAAAATCCGACAAATATTAATTCAGATTTAGTAGAAAGCCAAATTACTCGTCGTCTTTTGGATCGTATTATTGGTTTTCGCTTGTCTAAATTATTACAAAAAAAAATAAGAGCTAAATCTGCGGGTCGCGTACAATCGGTAGCATTAAAATTAATCGTTCAACGTCAAGAAGAAATTGAAAAATTTATTCCCGAAAAAAAATGATTGCTTTCTATTTTGACTGATGATAATTTTCTTATCAATTTAACAAAAAAAAGATCAAACAAAGATCCAAAACTTTTTATCAACATCACAATTAAAAGCGAAAAAGAATTTACACAAATTAAAGAAACATTGTCTGGTGAAACAAAAGTAAATAATATAATCAAAAAAACAACAACATTAAATCGCCCTAGTCCGTTAAAAACAGCAACGCTCGTTCAACTGGCTTCTTCACAATTTCAATTTTCTATTAAAAAAACAATGTTACTTGCACAAAAATTATATGAAGGAGTAGATATCAATGGTAAATTAATGGGATTAATCACTTATCCACGTACCGATTCAGAAAGAATTAATGAAGTTTTTTATCAAAAAATGTCACTTTTTATTAAAAAAAACTTTGGTTCATCTTTTTGTGGATCAATGCCTTCACAAAAGCAAAAAACAAAAAAAAAAGGCACGAAAGTAAAAATCCAAGACGCTCACGAATCAATCCATATCACTGGTGAATTAATGAACTTAAATTTAATGGAAAAAGTTTTAGAAAAAGATCTTTTTCGTCTATATTTGTTAATTTATAATTATAGTTTAGCTTCTATTATGACTCCAGCCAAATTTGATGTTCATAAATTTGAATTGATTAATAAAGATTATAAGTTTGAAATAATTTCTGAAAATTTAATTTTTTCTGGATTTTTAAAAATTTTATCGCCTAATTTAAAAAAATTTATCAACAAAGTGCCTGATTGAAAAATTAAAAATGTTATCAAAAATAAAGAAATTTTAAAAGATATTAAAATTAGTAAACCCAAACCTAATTTTACAGAAGGAAGTTTAATAAAAACTTTAGAAAAATTGGGAATTGGTCGACCATCAACTTATAGCACAGTTGTTTCAAAATTAAAATTAAGTAGTTATTTAGAAAAAAAAGAAAATAAATTATTTTCTACAGAAATTGGTTGTTTAGTCAATAAAAGATTGAAAAAAAGCTTCTCAGATCTTATCAATGAAAAATATACTGCTGAATTAGAAGAAATTTTAGATAAAATAGCAAAGGGAGAAGAAAGACGAATAAATTTTCTAAAAAAATTTTGAAAGTTTTTTGATTCCAAAATGGAGATAGCAGATAAAGAGATGGAAGGAAATGAAACTCAAATTTTAGAAAAAATTTGTGAAAAATGTCAAAAAAACTTAGTGCGTAAACAAGGAAGATTTGGTCCTTTTGTTGCGTGTTCTGGTTACCCTGAATGTCGTTATATTGAAAAAACACCGCAAAAAGAAGAAAAACTCGGTCGTAAGTGTGAAAAATGTCAAAAGGATTTAGTTAAAAAACAAGGTCGTTACGGTCCCTTTGTTGCGTGTTCTGGCTACCCTGAATGTCGTTATATTGAAAAAAGAAATTAGTATTAAATATCTTAAAAAAATAGTACTTAGGAATTGTAAAAAATGTCATCATTTGATTTAAATATTGAGAATCTTCGTGCTTTAAATGCTGATTTTGGTGGAAAAAGACGATATGCTCACCCCAAAATGCTTTGTTATACTCAATACGATAAAAAAAAATATTATGTTTACGTTTTAAACTTGGAAAAAAGTTTGGAAAAACTTAAAAAATTAAAAAATGTTTTAAAAGAAATTGATCAAGAAGGAAAAAAAATTCTTTTTGTAGCAACAAAAGAAGTGGCTAAAGGGTTGTTAGAAAAATTTATTACAAAAACTAATCATTTTTTTATTGATAAACGTTGATTGGGTGGTGTATTAACTAATTTTGACTCTATTCAAAAACAAATTTTTCTTTTACAAGAAATGTATGCTAGAGAAAATAAAGGGTTAATTAATTTATTGACCAAAAAAGAAAGGGTTTTTTTTCAAAAGAAAAAAATCAATTTGGAAAATAATTTAAAAGGAATTTTAGAAATGAGTAAAATTCCTGATTATTTATTCATCATTGACCCTCAGTGTGAAAAAATCGCTTTAAAAGAAGCGCAAAAATTACAAATTCCTGTTTTAGCATTAGTAAAAACTAATGTTAATCCTGAAAAATTTGAACATTTTGTGCCCATTAATGATGGCTCTCGAGAAGTTTTAGAATTAATTATGAAAAACATTACAGAAAATTGCTTACAATCAAAAAATAATTTTAAAAAAATAATAAACAAAGAAGTAGCAGAAACAAAAACAAAATAGTTCATGGAAAAAAAAGTAGATATAAAATTATTGAAGAAATTACGTAATAAATCATTAGTGAGTTTTTCACTTTGTAAGGAAGCGTTATTTGTCAACAATAATAATTTTGATAAAGCTTTTGAGTGATTAAGAATGAAAGGCATTGCTGACAAAGCAGAAGGAAAAAAAGATCAAAAAAACAATGAAGGAATATGTGCCACTTTTATTCAAGAAAATTTTGCTGTTTTGTTAAAATTAAGTTGTAAAACTGATTTTGTAGCACGTAACGAAATATTTCGTAAATTTTTCTTTAAATTAGGTGAATTAGTTGCCAAACATCAGTTGATTGATAAACCAAAAATTGAAAAATTATCCTTTGATTCTCAAACTGTAAAAGAAAAAATTTTAGAATTAACAACACAAATGGGAGAAAAAATTGATCTTGAAAAAATAACAACCTTAACCAAAAATAACAATCATTATTTTGGTTTTTATAATCACAATGATTATAAAAGTTGTTCTTTAGTAGTTTTGGATCAAAAAATAGATTTTGAACTCAGAGAAGATTTAGCAATGCATATTGTGGCAATGAAACCATCTTTTATTGATTTAGAATCTATAGATACTGATTTTTACAATCAAGAAAAAAACATTATTATCAATCAAGTCAAAAAAAAAATTGATAAAGATAAATCTTTAGATTTGCAAGAAAAAATTATTCAAGGTAAATTAAACAAGCGTCTCAAAAGTTTATGTATTTTAGAACAAAAATTTGTAAAAAGTCCGTCAGAAACAACAAGAAAATATTTATATAATAAAAATAAAGATGTTAAAATAATCGGTATGTCCTTATTGACTGTAGGTAATTAGAAATGGATATAAAAGTGGCTGTTTACGCATCTTGATTTATTTTTGCTATTTGATGTTACATCGTTTTAGTGTATGCGATTAGTTCTATTTGATTTGCAAGAATAAAAGCAATCAAAACTTTCTGAGATTTTCGTGCTATCACAATAGAAACATTTTTTTTTGTGATAACGTTGATTGGACAAATTTTTACCATTTTTCTTTTTCTTGATTCGGGTAAAAAATTAATAAAAACAGGCGGAGAAACCACAACAAAATATTGAATTTTAATTTCTTTAAATTTTATTTTTATTTTATGTTATTTATTTTTTTATCTGTTTTTTTCTAATAATTTGGCAGTTAAATTTACAAAAGAAAAAGTATATTTGATCGGTATGTCGGTTTTAAATAGTGCTTTTATTTTTGTAAAAAAATCACCCAATAACAGCGTTACTTTAGAATACGTTTATAACCAAAGTCAAGGTAAAAAATGAACAGAAAAATTAAAATTTTTTTCATTTTTCAAATCTACTAAATTTGTTTTAGATAATTACAAAACTTTTTTTGATCCAGAAAGAAATTTATCCTTTTTTAATATTGATCAAGTATCATTATCTAAAGAAAAGGTTAACAAAATTCAAGATAAAATAGCAAAAGACAAAGAAAAACCTTCTACTACTTCCAATGAAACAAAAAAACAAAAAGAAAATATTTAAAAAACAAATTGTAGTTACGGTAAAAAAAATTTAATTTAATGGGAAATTAATCAATGAAAAACCTTAAATACAAAAGATGTTTATTAAAGCTTAGCGGCGCTGCTTTTAGCGGAAAAAATATTTTTTTTAATTTTGTTTTTGCAGAAAGAATAATCAAACAAGTCAAAATTTTAAAAAAAGAAAATCGTGAAATAATCATTGTTTTGGGAGCTGGAAATATTTGTCGCGCTCGGACATATGTCAAAGAATTATCACCACAAAGCCAAATTCCTCTTGACTATTCAGGGATGTTAGGAACAGTAATTAACGGGTTATTTTTAAAAGAATGTTTTCTCAAACAAGGAATAAAAGTAGCGTTGCTATCTTCTATTGGAATTGATACGCAAATTGCATATTCTTATAATTTTGACTTAGCAAATAACTTATTGAAAGAACTTAAAATATTAATTCTGGTAGGTGGAATTGGTACTCCCAATTTTTCTACTGATTTTACTGCTGTTTTAAAAGCTAAAGAATTGAACGTTGATGTGTTGCTTTTAGGAAAAAACGGCGTTGACGGCATTTATTCCGAAGACCCGGCATTAAATCCAAAAGCAACATGAATAGAAAAAATTTCTTATCATGATGTGGTTTCACGTAAATTAAATTTTGTTGATTTATCTGCCGCAGCATTTAATATTAATGAAAAAGTAGATTGTTTGGTTTTTGACATCAATAAAAATAATTCTATTTTAGAAGTTTTGAAAAACAAGGGGAAATTTAGCATTGTCAGCAATTCATAATATAAATGATTTTGAAAAAGCTATTTTTCAAACAGTAGAAGCATGAAAAAAACAAATCATTAAGGGTGATTTTCTTAAAATTAATTTATTATTATTAGAAGAAATAACAATTGAATATTTTGGATCAAAAACAGCAATTAAATATTTAGTTAATATAAAAAAAAATTCACAAGGGGAAATTCACCTTATTCCTTTTGATTCAAAAATGTTAAATACAATTCATAAGGCAATTGATGATTTCAAAGTTGATTGAAATTTATCTATTCAAGGTAAAAATATTTGTATCACTTTGCCATTAATTACAACACAAAAAAAAGATCTAATTATCAAAAATTGAAAGATTCAAATTGAAAATAATCGCATTCATCTTCGTAAATTAAGACATCAGTTATTAAAATATTTAAAAAATGAAGAAAAATTAGCCAAAGAAGAATTATCAATGGAACAAAAAAAAATTCAAAAAATTATTGATATTAATAATCAAAAAATGGAAGAAATTTTAAAAGAAAAAATTGATGAGTTATTAAAAGTCTAATTTTTATATTAAAATTTAGATATTTAATTTTTAATCATGTCTTTGAAACAAAAAAATTTCATTAATTTATTGCAAAAAATTGGAGTTTCTGAAAAAAATTGTTCAATTGTTCAAACTAACCTAGAAATACAAAATTTACAAGTAGATTCAACCACTAAAGAAGTTTTGATCAATATCAAACAATTATCAATTATTAACATTGAAATAATTAAAGAAATTGAAAACAAAGCAAAAAAAAGCCGTTTTAAAATTAGTTTGCAATGAGAAAAACAATTTAATTGAAAACATGAAATAAACATTGTTCAAAACTACATTATTTTTTTTCATAAAAATATTTATATCAATCCACAAATAAATGATAAATTTGATTTATCTTTTGATGAAAAAAAATTAAAAATAACATTAAAAATTCCGAAAATAAATTTTTCGGAATACGAAAAAGAATTAAAAAAATTTTTGTTGAAATATGGTATTTTTGTTGAAAAAATAGAAGTTGATCAAATTGAAATATATAAAAATAAAGAAAGCATTGCAGAAAAAACAAAAATTTTAAATAATTTAGCAATTAATGAAGAACGAGAAATAAAGAATAAATATTTAGAAAATAACAAAAAAGTTACAGAAATTTTTGGTAAAATTTTGACAGTTACTGAAAAAATTTTTACAAATAATCATACATTTCAAATTTTGCTAGAAACTCAAGAAAAAACTTTTATTGTTTATTTTACAAAAAATTCAAAAAAATTTAATACCAATATTTTACAAAAATATCAATGAATTATTTTTTGAGGCAAAAATAATAAAAATAATGTTTTTTATGCTGATAGTTTTAAAAAAAGGCAACCTATATTCAAGCGATTAGACAAAGCAAATAACAAAAGAGTAGAATTACATGTTCATACCAAAATGTCTGCTTTAGATGGAATTGGTGAAATAGAAGACTACTTATCTTACGCACAGGCTTGAAAACACCCTGCAATTGCTTTTACTGATCATGAAAATATTCATATTTTTCCAGAATGTGAAAGGTTGAGCGTTAAATATCCTGATGTAAAAATTATTTTTGGTTGTGAATTTGAATTTTTGTCAAAACCAGGATTAATTATTTCAAAAAATATTGATGGTTTAATTGAAAATCAAAAAATGGTTTTTTTTGATATTGAAACTACAGGGTTATCTCCTAATTTTCATAAAATAATTGAATTTGCAGCAATTATTGTGGAAAATAATCTAATTAAAGAAAAAAAATCTTTTTTAATTAAAAGTGAAAACAAATTAAGTGAACATACACAAAAATTAACTCAAATTTCTCAAGAAGAATATGACAAAAATGCAATAAATATTGATGTTGCTTTAAAAGAAATTAAAAATGTTTTTCAAGACGCTATTTTAATTGCTCATAATATCAATTTTGATATTAGTTTTATTAATCAAGCTTTTGCTTTAAAAAAATGAAAAAAAATTAATAATCCTACGATTGATACATTAAATTTATCACGCCATTTAGATTCAAAACTAAGACAGCACCGTTTAGGAAAGGTTGCTAAAAGATATAAGATACATTATTTAAAATCCCAAGCACACCGAGCAATTTATGACACTAAAGTTTTGCAACAAATTTTTGAAGCAATGATTAATTTCAACAAAATTATTTCTTTTAAAGAAATATGAGAAATGAATAATAATATCAACATTCGTAAAAAACTATTTGCAAATCATATTAATGTTTTGGCAAAAAACAAACAAGGTTTAAGAGATTTATATCACTTAGTATCACATACACACACAAAAACTTTGTATCGCAAACCAGTTTTAGAAAAAAGTGAACTAGAAAAATTTAAAAAAAATCTATTAATTGGTTCTGGTTGTTATAATGGAGAAATTTTTAATCTTGCTTGCTTCAATACACAAAAAGAATTAGAAGAAGCAATGGATTTTTATGACTATATTGAAGTACAACCGCCAGAAGTGTATCAGCACTTAATTGATAAAGAAATAATCAATATTCAAAATTTAAAACAAATAATTAAAAACATTATTCAAACAGCAAAAAAATTGAAAAAAATTGTTGTGGCAACTGGAGATGTTCATTATTTAGAACCTAAACATCGTATGTATCGTGATATTTTTGTTTTTAACAAACAATTAGGTGGTTCTTTTCATAGTCTTTATGACAGTAAAGAAAGAGTTAAGAAAACTCCCCCTCAATATTTACGCACTACAGAAGAAATGCTAGAAATTTTTAATTTTTTAGATCCTGATTTGGCATATGAAATTGTTGTAAAAAATACTAACATCGTTGCGGCACAAATTGAAAAAAATAAATGTTTTGATAAAGAATTTATTATGCCAAAAATTATTAATGATAAAACTGATTTAATTCGTATTTCTGAAGAAAAATTATTAAAAAAATATGGAAAAAATCTTGATTTGGATTTAAAAAAAAGGTTTGATCATGAATTAAAACAAATTATTAAATCTGGTTATAGTACAATTTATTTGATTTCATATTATTTAACAGATTATTCTCTAAAAAACGGTTATCTTTTTAGTTCACGTGGTTCAGTCGGTTCTTCTTTTTTGGCATTTTGTTTAGATATTACAGAAGTTAATCCACTAAAACCACATTATATTTGTAATAAATGTTTTTATTTTGAATGAAATAAAGATTTAAATTTTTTGTCAGGCTTTGATTTAATAAACAAAAACTGTCCTAAATGTAATAATTTACTTCAAAAAAATGGACATGAAATCGCTTTCGAATCTTTTCTCGGATTAAATTCAGAAACAATACCAGATATTGATTTAAATTTTTCTGGTTTATTTCAACTAGAAGCGCAACGTTTTGTGTTTGATTTTTTGACAAAAAAATTAGGCAAAAACAAAGTTTTTTGAACAGGAACAGTTAGTACAGTGGCTGCTAAATCAGCTTATGGCTATTACAAGAATTATTTAGAAAAAAAAAATCAAACAGATAATTTACCTTTTGCTGAAGTTCAAAAAATTCTTTTTTATTGCTCGGGAGTAAAAAAAACTACTGGTCAACACCCTGGTGGATTAATGATCATTCCGAAAGAAAGAAATATCTTGGACTTTACTCCTTATAATTTTCCTTCTAATAACACAAATAGCGATAATTTAACAACTCATTTTGATTATCATGTTTTAAAAAATCAACTTTTAAAAATTGACATTCTGGGTCATGATGATCCAACTGGTCTGAAAATGTTGCAAGAAATGACAAAAATAAACCCTAAAAACATTGATTTAGGAGATAAGAATGTGATTAAACTTTTTTCTGATATTTCCGTCTTAAAAATTAAAAAAAATAATAAATTCAAAAAGAGAAGTGGAGTTTTAGGCATACCGGAATTTGGAACTAAATTTGTCATAAAAATGTTATCAGATATCAACGTAACTTCTTTTTCTAACCTTATTGCTGTTTCTGGTTTATCTCATGGAAAAAATGTGTGAGAAAATAATGCCAAAAATTTAATTCAAGAAGAAAAATTTTCTCTTGACGATGTTATTTCTTGTCGTGATGATATTTTATTATTTTTAATTAAAAATGGTTTAGAAAAAAAATTTGCTTATCAAGTTATGAATAAAGTAAAAAAAGGAAAACTCTTGAATAACGAAGAAGAAGAAGAAATGAAAAGAAAAAAAATTCCCAAATGATATATTGAATCATGTCAAAAAATTAGATATTTATTCCCAAAAGCACACGCTACAGCTTATGTAATTATGGCATGCAGATTTGCTTGATTTAAAATCTATTATCCTCACGAATTTTATGCTACTTATTTCTCAATTCGTTGTAAAGTTTTTGATTTAGAAACAATTTTGCAAGGTCCCGAAGTTGTTCAAGACAAATATCAAAAAATCAAATCAAAAATGAATATTTGACAACAAAAAAAAGATCAATTGTCTACAAAAGAAGAAAATCTAATGCCTATTTATAAAATAACCCTTGAAATGTTTGAAAGAGAAATAAAAATAGTAAGTTTAGATTTAAATTTATCAAATATTGATCGCTTTATTGTTAAAAAAAATAAAGAAAAAAATAAAGTAATTATTCCACCCTTTACATCAATAGATGGTTTAGGAATTGAATTAGCAAAAAAAATAGTTGAAGAAAGAGAAATTAAAAATTTTTCTAGTCAAGAAGATTTCAAAATACGCACCAGAGTTAATCAAACAGTATTTGAAAAACTTTTAAAACTTGGTTTATTTGTTAATTTAAACAAATCTGACCAAAACACTTTTGATTTTTTTGATTAAAATTTTTTTTATTGCTAAAAAACATAAATTTCAATTTAAAATAAAAAACATTAAGGCAGTATAGTTTAATTAGCAAAACATCAGACTCCAAATCTGAGATCAGGGGCGCAATTCCTCTTACTGCTGCCATTATTTTTTTTTTAAATTCAAAAGATTTTGTAATTTGTTTTTTCACTTAGTTTTCTTTATTTTTTCAAGTTTAATAATTTCAATTTTAGCTTTCTTTAAAAAAAGTTGATTAGATAAAATTTTATTACTTCTGATAAGTTCATTCTTAACAAACAAAATTTCTTTTTCAAGATCAATTTGCTTAAGTTTATCTATAAAAATTATTTTTTCAATTTCACTTTTAGAAACTTTTATTATCTGACATTTATAAATTTGTAATCATTGATTTATTTGCTTCAAATGTTTAGAATAAAATTTATATTTCTTTGATTCTAAAGAAAAATTTCAAATTTTGTTTTTTTGTAAATCAAAATTTGTTTTTTTTAATTCTTCTACTATTTCGTAAAAAGATTCTAAAACTAATAATTTTCGCAAAAAAACAAATTTTGATTGTTTTTTAAATTTGACATTATTTAATATACTGCTCCCTTGATGATATTTTTGTCATAAAAATTCTGTTAAAAAAGGTAAAAAAGGATGCAAAATAAATAAAATTTGTTGTCAAATAAAATTAATTGTTTGTTGGGTTTCTTTCTTTATTGTTAAGTTTTTAAGTTGTATTTTTGCCAATCTTAAATATTGATTACTAAATTCTTTTCAAATAAAATTCGTCAAATCATCAAGCAAAACTGATCATAAATTTTTTTTTCAATTTTTTGTGATTTTTTTTTGAAGAAGCAAAAATTTTTTACAAATATCATAATTAAGTTCATTTTCACACTCAGACAATTGAAAATTATTAACGTTAATTTTATTTCTTTCTACAAAACGATTTATATTTCATATTTTGTTACAAAACTGATTCGCTTGAATAAGTTTTTCTTCTTGAAATTTTAAATCATCACCTATTTTATGTTTTCCTAGTAAATAAAAGCGCAAACTATCAACGCCAAATTTTTCAATTAAATTATTTGGATCAATAACATTGCCTTTTGATTTGGACATTTTTTCATTATTTTTTGTCCGAATCAATCCATGAATAAAAATTTTTTGAAATGGAATTTGTTTTGCAAAATAATTATGCAAAAACAACATACGCGAAACTCAAAAGAAAATAATATCATAACTAGTAACTAAAACATTTATTGGTAAAAAAGAATTTAATATTTGATTTTTTGCATTATTTCATCCAAAATTAATTAAGCTTCATAACCCTGATGAAAATCAAGTATCTAAAACATCATTGCTTTGTTTTCATTCATTATTTAGAGGTTTTGATAAACTAACCTTTATTTCGTTTTTAGAATTGTAATATACAGGTAAACGATGACCTCATTTTAACTGTCGAGAAATACATCAATCTTCACACTTTTCCATTCAATTTAAAAAATTTTTATGATATTTTTGAGGATAAAAATTAATTTCATTTTTTTTTTGAATCATAATTTTGGATCACTTTTTTGTTTTTAAAAATCATTGTTTAGATAAAACGGGTTCAATCAAAGTATTTGTTCTACTAGAAAAAGGTAGATTATGTTCAATTTTTTCAATTTTAATTAAATTGTTCATTTCTTTTAATTTTTTTACAATTTTTGGTCTTGATGACAAACGATCTAATCCTGCAAATTCATTTGCTAAATTATTTAAAATTCCTTTTTTATCAAAACAAATCACTGGCAAGAGATTATTTTCTTGTCCAATTGAAAAATCTAAAAAATCATGACCAGGAGTGCATTTTAAAATACCAGTTCCAAAGTTAACGTTAACTTTGATGTTTTTTAACATAATTAATTTTTTGTTTGTTAAAGGATTAAGAAATTCATATTTGCTTCATTTTTGATTTTTTATATCATTTGGATTTATAACAAGTGCTTGATCGGCAAAAATAGTTTCAGGTCTTGTTGTTGCTACAACAACAAAATGTTTTTTGTCAGTTGTTCAATACTTAATGTAATACATTTCACCGATGATTTTTTTATGAACAACTTCAATATCCGCTAAAGCTGTTTGCAAGTATAAATCAAAATTAATTAATCTTTGATCTCGATAAATTAATTTTTTTTGATAAAGTTCAACAAAAGCTTTTTTTACTGCTTTTTGAAAATTTTCATTCAAGGTAAAGGCAAATCACTTTTCATCAATCATTAAACCTAATTTATTTCATTGTTGTTTTATTTCTGTTTTTTTCATTTCAAATCATTTATAGAAATAAAAAATGAGCTCTTTATCATCATTAATTTTTCATTTGTTTGCTGTAATTCATTTTTTTACAATTATTTCTGCAGCAATTCCGGCGTGGTCCAACCCAGGAATTCATAAAGTTTGATAACCTTTAAGTTTATAAAAACGAATTAAAGCGTCTTGAAGAAAATTATTTAAAGCATGTCCTAAATGCAACTTCCCAGTAATATTGGGCGGAGGCATTAAAATACTAAATTTTTTTCTCGGTTTTTTGGTTTCTAATTTAGTGTTTTTTCAAAAATCACTAATTACTTTTTCAATATATTTGAAGTCATAATTTTGCATTGGTTTAAATAACATTACTTGTCATTAATGTTTTTTTATTCAAAATGTAAATCAATTTTATTTAAAAGCTTTTCAAGGTCATCGTCAATTCCAGTCAATGTATCTACGACTTTACCATTTTTAAAAAAAATGAAAGCAGGGACTCCTTCAATTTCTTTTTGGTCACTTTCCTTAATAATTTTATTTAATTCCTTGTCAAAATTTTTTCTTTCTTCACTACCTGTACTTTTGTTATCATAAAAAAACACCCATTTTGCTTGTTTGGTTTTTTCATATAGAGATTTAATTTTATTTTTAAATTCACTATTATTATTAATTTTTTTAGTTGCTTCTTTACATGCTGGACATCGTGGTGTGCCATAATAAACAACAAAATTTTTTCTTTCTTTAATTTCTTCTTTTAATTTTTCTATATCTCAATAATGATGAACATAATGTTTTTTAGAAATATTACTAAAGGAATCAACAATGTTATACTTTAATGTTTCTTTTTTTTCTGTTAAAAGTAAAGGAATAACAATTAATGGCGGTAAAGCAATAACAAAAAAAACCAAAAATGAAATGAAAAAAATTCTTTTATTAAAAGTCATGTTTTTTAATTATTTACGATCTTCAAAACCGCAACATTTCTTTTGTTTCTTTTGATATATCCAAAAGAAACAAAACCATCAATTAAAGCAAATAAAGTATCATTTCTTGCTCTTTTAACATTTTTACCAGGATGAATTTTAGTCCCACGTTGAAGATAAATTAATTCACCATTTCTTACAAACTGCCCATCACTTCTTTTGATTCCTAAAAATTTAGGATTTGAATCACGTCCGTTTTTTGATGAACCGGCTCCTTTTTTTTTAGCAAAAAATTGTAAATCAATATGGAATTTTTTATTTTTCATTATTTTGCTTGATAATTATTTTTAAATTCAATAATTTGTAATAGTGTACCTTTTTGGCGATGCCCTGTTTTAACACGATAATTTTTTTTAGATTTATATTTAAACACAATAATTTTTTTATCTTTAATTTCTTGTTTGAGACATTGAGCAATTACTACAAAAGACTTAATATAAGGATTTCCAATTGCATCATTGTTCATTAAAATTTGATCAAAAACAATTTTTTCATTTTCATCCATTTTCTCTATATACGGAAAAACAATTTTTTCTCCTAAATGTACTTTAAATTGATTATTTAAGTAATTTATAACAGCAAATTTTAATTCTTTTGTTGGATTTAATTCAATATTTTTACTTAATTTTAAGTTTTTTTGATTGTTCAATGTTTGTTTTGCTTGTTTTTTCATTATCATAATATATTTTTTAATTTAAATTTGAACTTAGTTTTAATTATATATAATTTTTATTTAGATATGAAGATTACTTTTAACGATAACCTGCAATAATTTTTCGTTGACTGCGAAGTTTTTTAAATGCTTTATTTTCAATTTGACGAACTCTTTCTCTAGTAAGTTTTAAAACTTTACCAACATCTTCTAATGTTTTTGGCGAAGCGGAATATTTATTTATTTCTTTCAATAAATAACCTTCTTTATTATCTTTAATTTTTCTCACAACATCATTTAAATTGAGTCCTTTAAAAATATTATTTTTTAAAATAAATTTTTCAATTTCTTTCTTTTTTTTAAGCACTTCAACGAGATCAAGAAGATGTTTTAATTTCTGCGGAGGTTTACCCAATCGCATACGAATAACTTTTTGTTCTTTTGTTGTTAGAAAATTACGAATCATTTCATCAGTTTTATCAATCAAAAGTTTTTGATCCATTTCTTCATTAGGATTTAATACTTTTTTGTCTTCTAAAAAATCACCAAATTCAGTATCTTGTTTATTATTTATTTTTTTTTCTAAACTTTTAGGGTGAAGAGCATATCTTTTAATTTTTTTTATTTTGGCAGCGCTTAAATTAATTTTTAAATGAGTAGCAATTTGTTCTGGAGTAGGTACTAATCCTAATTTTTGAGTTAAAAATTTTTCTGTAGCAATAATTTTATTGATAGTTTCAACCATATGAACAGGAATTCTAATTATTCTTCCTTGATCTGCAATAGCTCTAGTAATGGTTTGACGAATTCATCATGTTGCGTAAGTTGAAAATTTAAATCCCCGAGTATAATCAAACTTTTCAATAGCCTTTAAAAGACCTAATTCACCCTCTTGTCTTAAATCTTCAAATTTTAAACCACGATTACCATATTTAGTGCAAATACTTACAACAAGTTTTTGATTACACCTTACAATGATGCTCGCGTATTTTTCTTTGCTAAGTTTTGTTTTTGCTATTGCTAATTTTTGAAAACAAATTTGTTCTTCTTTTGGCGTTAAAAGTTGTGAAGTTAAAACCGCCCTTCAATTAATTTTATTTCTATGAATAATCTGTGTTTTGTTAATTGGTTTAAAAAATTGTTGTTTATTTTTTTTTCAAAGTAAATCAACAATTTTTTTTTTGTTATCATTTAAAATTTTGATATTTTTTTTAGAAATTTGTTCAATTAAAAGATCCACTAAATAATTATTAAGATTATTTTTCTTGACTAAATATTGAAATTCTGGATCTTTTAAAATTTTGATATTTTTTTTTCTTAAAAAATAAAAAATACCTTGAGGATAACCTAGTTGCGTATTTAAAATGTTAATTTTTTCAAGATCTTTTTTATTAATTTGAAATTCCATTTTTGTTTATTCCGCTAAAAAAACACCAAAAAAAAAATAATTTACCATAAATTACTGTCTAAAAATTATAAAAAAATGTTTTGTTTTTTATCATTTGCATAATTTTGTTTGGAAATTAAATTTAAAATCAACAAAATAAAATTAACCTATTTCTTTTCTCCAACTAAAGTTTTAGCAGATGGAGTTTTAACAGGTGTAGGTTTAGCAGGTGTAGGTTTAGCAGGTGTAGGTTTAGAAAATGTAGACTTAGGGTTTATAGAAAAAATATTTTTTTTTATTTCAACATTCAATTTTTTTTCTTTTGTAAAAGTTTTGGCAGAAGAAGGAGATGGAGAAGAAGTTGTTTTTTGATCAAAATCTTTCGTTGGGTTTACACGAGCGGAACGATCTGATCAAGAACTTCTCGGTTTGTAATCTGAACTTCTTCTTGAATCTGATGATGGTCCTCTACGATCTGATCAAGAACTTCTCGGTTTGTAATCTGAAC
>JARVCM010000013.1 GCA_029976705.1 Mollicutes bacterium | reverse complement strand
GAAATAAAAAAACCTCTCTCCTTCTTTTTCATTTTCATTTTCAATGTTCGTAATTTTTGAGTTGTTTTATCATTTCATTTATTTTAATCATAATATTTGCATCTCCACCAAAACCTTCATTAAAATTATTTTGAATATGATCAAATTCTTCATAAATTGGACGTAATATTGAAATTATCGTTTTATATTTTTTTTCCTTTGCGTTTTCTTCACAAAACGAACTTATACTCTTCAAATTTCAATTATATCTACTGTCGTTGTTGTTTCCATCACCGAAAAATTTGTTTTTCAAAGAATTTAGTACTTCTATTGCGTACCTAATTACTACTTGTAATTTTTTATCTTCTTTGAGTAATTTTAGATTTTTTGATGATTCGTTCCTTTGACTCATATTATTTTTTCATTATAATTTATTCAATGAATAAAAATATTTTTTATCTATTATGAAAAAATTTATAATTCTCGTGGTTTAAAGTTACTGTCTTCAATAATTTTTTCCGAAACGCTTTTTGGCGCGTCTTTATATGAACTAAATTGCATTGTATATGTTCCTCTACCTTGTGTAAATGAACGTAAATCAGTTGAATAACCAAACATACTTGCTAAAGGAATTTCTGCTTGCACGGTTTCGGAATTGTTTTGACGTTCAGAAGTGACAATTTTGCCACGTCGACTAGCTAGATCAGAAATAACACTGCCATAATATTGATTGGGAACCACGACTTCTACTTTCATAATTGGTTCTAAGAGAATAATTTTGGTTTGGTTTCGCGTTTCTTGTAAGGCCATTGCCGCAGCAACTTTAAAAGCAAATTCAGAAGAGTCTACATCATGGAAAGAACCATCATAAAGTGTAGCCTGAACATTGATTGCCGGATAACCAGCAACAATGCCGCGATTCAAATTATCTCTTAAAGAATTTTCAACGGGAGCAATATATTCTCTAGGAATTTTCCCCCCAGCAATTTTATTAATAAATTTAAAGTTATGTTCTAAATTAGGTTCAAAACGTATTCAAACATGACCGTATTGCCCTCTTCCACCTGATTGACGAATATATTTCCCTTCACATTCAACAACTCCTCGCAAAGTTTCACGATAAGATACCCGCGGCTCACCGATTTTAACTTGAACTTTAAATTCTCTTTTTAACCTTTCTACTAAAACATCTAAGTGTAATTCGCCCATTCCAGCAATAATTGTTTGGTTAGTTTCGTGATCCATTCATGTTCGAAATGTTGGATCTTCTTCTGCTAATTTACTTAAAGATAAACTCATTTTTTCTTGATCTGCTTTAGTTTTAGGTTCTAAAGATAAAGAAATTACTGGTTCTGGAAATTTCATTTTTTCTAAGATTAATATTTTTTTAGGATCACAAATAGTTTGTCCGGTAAAGGTTCCTTTCAACCCAACAGCGGCAACAATATCACCAGCATAAACTTCTTTTATTTCTTTTCTTTGGTTGGCATGCATTTGTAATAATCTGCCAATTCTTTCTTTTTTTCTTTTATTGGTATTTAATACATAAGAACCAGAAGCAAGAGTTCCAGAATAAATACGCATAAAACTTAATTTTCCTACATAAGGATCAGTCATTACTTTAAAAATTAAAGCAACAAAAGGTTCATTTTTATCACTTTTACAAATTACTTGTTCGTCTTTATCATTCGTTGCTTTAACTGGTAATGACTCTAAAGGACTAGGTAAGTAATCAATAATAGCGTCTAATAAAAATTTTACACCTTTGTTTTTAAATGATGAACCAAGAAATACTGGAAAAATTTCTCCAGCAATGGTTCCTTTGCGAAGTGCTTTTTTGAGTTCATCAATACTAATTTCTTTACCTTCTAAATATTTGTCCATTAATTCATCATCAAAATGACTAATTTTTTCTATCGTATCATTGTGTCATTTTTTTGCTGTTTTCAATAATTCTGCTGGAATTTCTTCCACAGTAAAATTTTCTTGCTGTTTTCCGTCAAAAAAATAAGCTTTCATTGTTAACAGATCAATAATTCCGTTAAAATCATCTTCACTACCAATAGAAATTTGCATTAAACAAGTGTTAGCGTTAAAACGATCTTGAACACTTTTGTTTGCTTTGTCTCAATCAGCGCCAATTTTATCCATTTTGTTTAAAAAAACAATGCTTGGCACTTTATATTTACGTGCTTGTCTTCAAACAGTTTCTGTTTGTGGTTCTACGCCAACTTGAGCGTCTAAAACAGTTACTGTTCCATCCAAAACGCGCAATGATCTTTCTACTTCAACAGTGAAATCAACGTGTCCAGGAGTATCAATAATGTTAATTTGTTTGTTTTTTCAAAATACTGTTGTTGCTGCTGAAGTAATAGTGATTCCTCTTTCTTGTTCTTGTTCCATTCAATCCATTTGTGATTCACCCTTATGTGTTTCACCAATTTTAGTAATTTTTCCGGAATGAAATAAAATTCGTTCAGTAGTGGTTGTTTTTCCTGCATCAATATGAGCAATAATTCCAATATTGTGCAAATTTTTTAAATTTTTAACCATAATTGTTTATCAAGAATAATAAGCAAAAGCTTTGTTGGCATCAGCTGTTTTATGAATAGTGTTTCTTTTTTTCATAGCACTACCTGCTTTATTACTTGCTGCTAAAATTTCTTCTGCTAATTTGCTGATAAATTCTTTTTCTGTTCGTTTTTTTGCCGCTTCCACCAATCAACGTAATGCTAATGCAATTTGGCGTTCTTTTTTGACTTGAATAGGAATTTGATATTTCGCCCCTCCCACTTTGCGTGATCTTACTTCTAATTTAGGTTTAATATTTTCTATGGCTAGGTTTAATACTTCTATTTTGTTAGTTTTGCTTTTTTTTTCAATTAAATTTAGCGCTTGATAAACAATTGCTTGTGCTAAATTTTTCTTGCCTTTACGCATTACTTGTTTAATTAATTGTTCCACAAGAACGGAATGGTAAATAGGATCAGGCAATTTAGGGCGTTTATTAATAGTTCGTGATTTACGCATGATGATTTAATTGGTGCTCTTTTTTTTGCTTTTTTTAGTTCCATATGAAGATCGTGAACTTTTTCGATCTTTCACACCTTCAGTATCTAAAACACCACGAACGATTTTGTAGTTTACACTAGGAAGATCTTTAATTCTGCCACCACGAACCAATACTGTTGAATGTTCTTGAAGATTATGTCCTTCACCAGGAATATAAGCAGTGACTTCTTTACCGTTAGAAAGTAATACTCGCGCGTATTTACGTAGTGCTGAATTAGGTTTTTTGGGCGTCATTGTTCCTACTCGAATACAAACACCACGTTTTTGTGGTGAAGAAAAAGTTTTGCTTTGTTTTTTTAAAGAGTTACTTCAAAATTTTAACAAAGGAACATTAGGCTTAACGCGTTTCTTAGTTCGACCTTTTTTTGTTAATTGATTAATTGTTGGCATTTCAATACTCTAACTTATATAAACAAACTATTTTATCCTTTAATTATTAAAATGTTTATAACATTTTCGACAGCGTGCTTGATATACTTCTGCTCCACCAATAACATTGGTTACTTCACTGGGTCCGATTGGTTCTTTTTTTTCGTTAATTCGTTGTGTTTTGGTTGCCATAGACCCACATATCACACATATAGCCATTAATTTACTTACAAACTCTGCCATTGATAAAAGGCGCATTGTTGTTAAAAATAATTCGTCATTGTAACCTTTATCTAATCCAGCACAAATAATTTGATAACCTTGATTTGCTTTTTGTTCAATAAAATCACAGAAATTAGGAGCAAAAAATTGTATTTCATCAAATGCCAAAACATTGATTTTTTCGTTTTTCTTTTCATATTCTTGAATAATTGTTTCTATTGCTTTTATTCCATTTTCTAAAGGAATTTCATAAGCTTTAATTTGTCCTCCTGAATGACTTTTGATAATTTGGTTTTTGTGGCGATTGTCAAATTTTGGTTTAAAAGATAATACTTTGCGATTACCACGTTTTAATACCGAAACGCGACGAATTAATTCTTCGGTTTTTCCGGCAAACATACAACCAACAATCAATTCAATAAAACCGTGATGTATTTGATAATGTTGCATAAACTTATTTTAACAATTTTTTTCTGATTTGATATTTATTTGTTGATTAAATTCATTAATCATTTTGATTAGTGCTGTTTTATTCTGATTTTTTTCTTGAAATAAATTAAAATAAATTTTAATAATAGGTTCAGTTTGCGAACAACGCATTGCAATTGTAGAATTATTTTTTAGTTTTAAAAAATAAATTTTATTCGATTCTGTTTTTTTGTTTTCTATTACTTTTTCACCGTTAATGATTTTTATTTGTTTAAATTTTTCTTGACAATCTTTTCAATTTAATTTTTGTAAACTATATCTTGTTGTTTTGCTAATAAAATAACCATATTTTTCATAAATATCTTGCAAACAATCTATTAATGTTTTGTTTTTGGTTTGATAAAAATTGGCAATTTCAGTAATTAATAAAGCAGTCTGAATACCATCTTTATCATTATTAATTTGTAAAGAAGGCAAATAACCCAATGATTCTTCAAAAGCGAGAATAAATTTTTTTTCTGATTTGTTTTTATAAGCTTCTGCTAAATTATGAAATCCAGCATCGGTTTTTATTACTGTGCAATTAAAATCTTTGGCTATAACATCTGTTAAAGGGCTGGAAACAAAAGAACGATAAATATATCCTGTTTGCTTTTTTTCTTTTAGAAGAAAAAAAAGCAAAATAACAGCAATTTGGTTGCCAGAAAGTTTGTGAAATTTTTCTTGATGACGACAAGCAACTCGTATACGATCGCCATCACAGTCGTTTAAAATGATTAAATCAGTCTGTTGAAGGTTTTTATTTCGTAATGCTAAATTAAAAGTTTTATCATTTTCTGGATTAGGATCATCAAGTGTAGGAAAATTAGCATTTTTTTGACATTGTTTGGCAACTGAATAAACTTTATAACCAGCTTCTTGCAAAAGTTGATTGGTTCAACCATATGTTGTTCCATGTAAAGAAGAAAACAAAACAGTAATTTTAGGAAGGAAATTGTTAGGATAATTTGTTTTAATTTTTTTTAAATATTTTGTTTTTTCTAAAGAGTTGATTCTAGAAAAATTTGTTTTTTGAGCAGTAATTTCATAACTAAGAAATGTTCAATAATGTTTTTCAATTAATGTGGCAAGTTCCTTTCATTGTTTTTGAGTTCATTGAAAGCCGTTTTTGTTCATTAATTTAATACCATTAATGTTTTTTTGATTATGACTAGCGGTAATCATAATTCCGTGATGATAACTATCATTGTTTTTTAATAAATAACTTAAAAATGGTACCGGAACAGGAGAATTATTAGCAAAAAAAGAAACTTGCATGCCTAAATTTTGCAGTGTTTGTCCGATTTCTTGACTAATTGTTTTTGATCATTTTCTTTGATCGTGACAAATTACTACTTTTTCTCCAATGGGTGAATTAAGTTTTTTTCAAAAAGCAATAATAATAATTTTAATTGTATATTTGTTAAAAGCGTTGGTTCCCAATTCCATTGGTGCGCGAAATCCGTTTTTGATTTGAAGTAATGAACTAAAATATTGCTTTTGTTGCGTTGTATTTCAATTGTTAACAGTATCTTTGTCTTTTAAAGATATATACTTATTTTTTAATCAATTTTTAATAAGTGTTTTTACCATTGCTGATAAATTTTATTTTGTAATTGTTTTTTTGTTAAACATTTTTAATGAACCTAAAATGACAAATAAACCAGTCAAGAGAGTGGACACTCCAAACATAATGAAAGAAATCAATTGTGGTAAGTTAAAGGTAAATTTGCTGGTGTTTTTTGTATTTAATCCTAATCAATCAACATATTCTGAATGATCGCGTGCCAAGATATGGTTGACACCAGAAATATCTAATATTCCAAAAATACTTAAAATGATTAAGAAAGGAATCGTAATGGTGCAAGTAAGAACTCTTAATCAATTAAAACGATTTAATTTTAAAAAAGTGTACTTGCTGTTGGTTTGTATTACTTCAAAATATTTAGGACTAGTAATAAAAATTAGTAATTGAACAACACCAACAATTGTAATAAACAATAAAACAATGCCGTCTTGTTTACCAACTAACGCCGGACCGATGGATGTTGAGTAAAAACTAATAAAAATCAAAGCAAAAACTCCAAATATTATAATACTGTTGCGTTTTTTGATTTGAAAGTTTTCTTGTAAACCGTCTACAGAAACTTCCGCCATGGCAATAATTGAAGATAGTGCTGCAAATAATAGTGTGATTGTAAAGCTCATCATTAATAAATTACCAGCTCCGAAACTAATGCCTTTGCTGTTCATTGATCCAAATAGTTTTGGCAAATAAACAAATAATAATTGTGATCCCCCCAAACTGCTGTCTTTGCCAAATTTATTTTTAACTTGTTTAATTATTTCTTGCGTTCTCTCATTTCCGACTAATTGTTTTTCTTTATCAATTTCACTTCCAACGTCATGACTAATTAGACTAACAACTAATAAACCAGCAATTAAAGCAATAAAAGTATCAAACAAAACTACTAAAATCGCTTCATTATTTTTGTCCATTCTTACATCGGCTTTTTTGGAAAAAACAATTAAAATACCAATAAGAATTCCTGTAGAAAAAATACCTTGTTTTGTTGCTTCAAATCAAATTTTTCCGTTATTCATTTTTTTAAAATCAAAATCAAACAATACTTCAGCCCCTACTTTTCCGTCTTTAAGAAAAAAGAGACTATAAACCGTTAAACCAACTAATATTACAAACAACCCTGGAACAAAAATATAATTTGCTTTTTCTAATCCGTTTTTTAATCCTGCTGACATTATTGTCAAGACAATAAGTAAAATAATCACAATTGAAAGAAACACTCAAGGTGAGAATTTTAAACTACTAATATTACTTATCTCTTGTTCTTTAGTGCTGGCACTTTTTAAAATAGTGTTATCAAACCAAAGACCATCACCAGATCAATCTTTGAAAAACATAGGAATAAAACTTAAAACAAAACCAATTCCAATTCAAGCAATAACTACTAAATAAAAGAAAGAAAGAAATGTAATTAACATTGTTTGCTTTCATCCTGCAGCGCTACCAATAAAACGATTGTTTTTAGCAAAACATTTAACAACCCCCTTGCCAAAAAACACACCATAATTTAACTCTAAAATAAAAATAGGTAGACATACCATCAACAATATTAAAAAATAAATGATGATAAATGACGATCCGCCACCATTAACCATTTTTTCTGGAAATCTTCAAATATTTCCTAATCCAACGGCTGCTCCAATGCTGGCAAAAATGAACCCAATTGCTGAAAATTTTGTTTCTTTTTTATTCATTTATATTTTTTATCTTATTTTTAGTCGTTTTTATTGCAATTTTTATCTTACTTTTTGTCATATTTATTCCATCTTTTATTTTATTTTTTATTACTTTTTTATCATCATCTATTTTATTTTTAGTTATTTTGTTGCTGTTTTTTAAAATTTCTTTCGTTAATTGTTCTCGGTCACGTTGATTTTTATTGATCATTTTTAAATTACAAATAGCGTAGACAGCACAAGCCAGAATGACTAAAAAAACGCCCCCATAAATAACAGCAATTGTTAATATTATTCTTAATTCCATTTTATAATTTTTAATTTTCTGCTTTTTATATAAACGAGAAAAGTAGTAATTTTATCATATTTTTAATAATTTAAAAAAGCAAAAGTAAAATAAATTTAGGTAAATTTATTCAATTCTGTTTTAATTTTTTTTAACAAATCTAATTTTTCTCAAGAAGGTTCTTTGTGTAAACTACCAAAATAACCATATTTAGAAAAAGGAAAATATTTTTGTTGTTTGAGGTCTAGTTTGTTGATGATTTTTTCTAAATCTCATCAAAAAAATTTACGAATAATCCTTTTAATTAATTTTTTGTTGTGTGTAAATGCATCATTTTTTAAACATGTAATGTTTACTAATTCGGGTTTACCAATTATTGAACTAATTTGAATTGTAATTTCTTCTGCCAAACCTAAAGCAACAATGTGTTTGGCGACATAACGAGCAAATAAACTTAAACTTTTATCAGTTTTGCTTGGATCTTTGCCTGCTAAGCAACCTCCACCATGAGGGATTCCGGTTCCATAACTATCAACAATGATTTTTCTTCCTGTCAAACCAGTATCTGATGCTGGACCACCCAATTGAAAATCAATAATTTTTAAATCAAAATTAAATTCTTTAAATTCAAAAAGAATCAAAATAGGTTTTATGATTTTTTCACGAATAATTTTTTTATTTTCTTCTTTTTGTTTTGGAGTTCAATTTTTTAGCACTTGTTGACAAAGAACTATTTCTATGATTTTGTCTTCTTGATAAATAATTTGTATTTTGCCATCTGGAGCAAATTGCAATAATCTTTGTCATTTCAATTCTTTTTTTCTTCAAAGATGAATTTTTTGTAAAATATTATTAGCAATATTTTGAAAAATAGGAAAATAATTTTTATCATTATTGGCATAACCAAACGTAGTACAATTATCACCAGCTCCAACTTGATGATTTTTTTTGCTTACCATTTGATCAATTTCTTCAGATTGTTGATTTCAAAAAAATTTGATTTCTAATTTATTTAATTCCTTTCAACTAGTTTCGTTATATCCAATTTCTTTTTTCAGTAAATCTTGAATAAGTTGTTTTATTTCTGCTTTAATTTGATCATCAATCTTAAAATTAGTTTTAATTTCACCACCTAGAATAATTGATTTTTTAGTGACAAAAACTTCACAAGCAACATGAGCGTTTTCATCTTTTTCCAGAAAAAAATCCAACATTTTTTCTGAAATTTGGTCTGCAATTTTATCGGGATGTCCTGCGCTAACGGCTTCAGTTGTTAATTTTTCTTGATCGTTATTTTTTTCCATTTTTATATTTTTTTACAAAAAAATATTTTATTCTTTTTTCTTTTAAATTGGAGATTTTTTATTAAATAATTTTTTTTTGTTTTGAATATTGAGAGTATTGTCTAATATTTTGTTAATATAAGCATAACTATTTCCGTTACTAAATTTTTGAATTATTTTAATTGCTTCACTAATAATGATGTTTTTAGGTAAATTTTGTTCATAAAATTCACTAATAGCAATAATTAATAAACTTTTTTCTAAATGAGCGATTTCGTTAAAACTTCATTTACTAGTTAAATTTTTTTCAATCAAAGCAACAATTTCTGCAAAATTAACAAAAGCAAAAACAATTGTTTTTTTTTGATATTCATTAAAGTCTTTTTTAGTAACAAAAAATTTATAGGTTTGTTTTACATGAAAATTCATCACAAAATGATGATAAAAAAAATTAATCATTTCTAAACGCTGTTGAAATTTATTTTTCATTATCTAAATTAAGCAAAAGTGATATTTCTTCTTTATATGGTGGTTGTTCATCAATATAAGGTGTTTCTAAAATCATTGTTTTTCCTTCCATTTTTGAATCGTGAATAATTTTTTGAATCGGTTGTAATCCAATTTGACCTTTTCCAATATTGGCGTGACGATCTTTTTGACTATAAAAGGGTGTTTTGGAATCATTAATATGACACACCAACAGTTTATCTAAACCAATTTTTTCGTCAAATTCTTTTAATATTCCTTCTCAATTTTTAATTAAATCATATCCAGCAGAATAAAGATGACACAAATCAAAACAAACTGCGATTTGTTTTGGGTGTTTGCTTTTTTCAATAATAATTTTTAATTCATCAAAATTTCTGCCTAATTCACTGCCTTTTCCTGACATTGTTTCTAAACATACAATAATGCTTGGAAATTCTTCTAAAATTTCATCTAAGTGTTCAGTAATTTTTTGTAAACAAAATCGACGATTATTTTTCAAAGCACAACCTGGATGAAGAATAACTCGTTTGATTTGTAAATATTCACATAATTTTAAATTAGCTTTCATTAATTGTTTGGAATTATGAAGAACTCTGGGATTATTGTAGTTTGCTAAATTAATTAAATACGGCAAATGAACGAAAACATTATTGCGATTAATTTGATATTTTTTTAATAATGTTTCAAATATTTTGATGTCTAATTTGTTTTTATCTACAACTTGAAAACGTTGTGGAGAGCCTAAAAAAAACATAAAACTATTACCATTATATGAAATAGTCTCTTCAACAACTCCTCTTAAGTAACTGGGTTGTTTTAATCTTACAAAACTTCCAAGATAAATTTTTTTTTTTTTCATGATTATTTAACTTGTTTATTAATAAAATATTATATATTCTTTATCTTTTTCTCTCAAAAACAACAAAAAATAAAATAATTAACCGAAGCAAATTTTTATTTCAATTTATAGGAAGTAAATAAAGACAAAACGTATTTTTTGAGCATAATCTTTTTTAAAAATAAAATGACTTTTGGGTAAATGTTTTTTAATTAATTTAATCATTCCTTCTTTTTGTTTATAGCCTATTTCTAAAGCAATTAAATATTTTTTATAAATATATTTATTGATTTGTTGCAATAATTTATCTAGTAATTTTAATCCATCAACACCAGCAAACAATGCGCAAACAGGATCTCATTTTAAAATTTGAGGCTTAATAGGAAATGTGTTTTCTACATAAGGTAAATTGGCAATGATTACATGATATTTTTTTGTGATGTTTTGAAATAAATCACTTTTTTTAAAATTAACTTTTAGCAAAGGATGTAAGTTTAAATTTTTTTTAGATAAATTAAGCGCTTTAAGAGAAATATCTACTCCATCCACTTTTCACAGCGGATTTGTTAATGCTAAATTAATTGCTATAACTCCGCTTCCACAACCAACTTCTAAAATATTGATTTTTTTGGGAAAAAGTGTTTTTATATAGGAAATTGTTATATCTAATAACTGTTCACTTTCAAAACGCGGAAGAAAAACACCTTTTTTGATATAAAAAAAATCTTGATAAAAGAATTTTTTTTGCTCAGTTTCAAATTTGATAACTTTTTTAGCATTTTTATTTGTTATGATAATTTTATTTTTTTGTATCATTTAAAACCATTAATTGATTGAGAATTTTATCTAATTTACCGTTCATAATTTCGTTAATATTTTTTTCACTAAAATTAATTCGATGATCAGTTACACGATTTTGCAAAAAGTTATAAGTACGAATTTTTTCACTTCGATCTCCTTCGCCAATTTGTTGATTACGTTTAGAAATAATTTTTTGATTATTTGTTTTTTCTTGAATTTGTGACAAACGTGATCTTAAAAGTTTTTTAGCTTTATCTTTGTTATCGTGTTGTGATCGACCTTCTTGACAAGCAACTGATAAACCACTAGGTAAATGCGTAACTCTGACTCCTGAATCAGTTGTGTTGACGTGTTGCCCGCCCGCTCCACTACTACGAAAAGTGTCAATTCTTAAGTCTTTATCGTTGAGTGGCATATCTTTTTCATTAATTTCTTCTAAAATTGCCACAGTTACTGTTGAAGTGTGTGTTCTGCCATTAGTTTCTGTTTTTGGAATCCTTTGGACACGATGTACTCCACCTTCGTGTTGTAATAAAGGATAAGCGTCTTTGTTTTTGATATAAAAAATGATTAAATTCAAACCTTCACCTTCATTGAAGTTTTTTTCTCAAACTTCGTATTTTCATTTTTTACGCTTGCACAAATTAAAATACATATTTGAAAGTTCTTCAGCAAAAATACCCGCTTCTCTTCCGCCAACAGCCTTTCTGATTTCAATAATTGTGTTGTGTTTGATTTTTTCTAGTGTTTCTTGTTCTTCGGTTTTTTCAATATTGTTTTCTAAATTAATAATTCATTTTTTTAAATTGTTGATTTCTTTTGTTGCCAAAGTTTTTAAATTGACTTCTTCTTGATTGATGTGAATTCATTCTTCTAAGTGTTTTTGACATTTTTTCCACTTATCAATTAGTAATGAAATTTTTTCAATTTTTTTTATTTCACGCTTCGTTTGTGTGTAAAGGTCTAAATCAGCAATTACTGCTGATTTTTTAACTTTAGCATCTAATTTATTATATTTACTTAAAATTTCAAGTAAACGATCAGATTTTTTTTTATCAAACATTAGAAGAAATTTTAACAAAAAGTTAACTTTTTGTTAAAAAAATATCTTATCCTCAAATTTGAGGATTAAGAATTTATCTAAATAAATTTTTAAATTAATAAAAATTATTTATTGCATTTGCAACAAGTACATTTGTCTTCTGCGCAAGTGCATTTTGTGCATTTTTTACAACATTCTATACAACATTGTTTTTTCATACATTTTCCTCCTAAAACTAAGAAAATTATATCATTATTTTTAATCCAAAACAAAGGCAAACAAAATGAAAAAATAGGTTAATAATTGATTGTTTTTTCAAATATTTTTTTGCTAAATTTATTTAGAAAATTCTTTATAACAAGAATTACATCTGGCTTGATAATTTTCTTTTCCACCAATTCAAATTTTAGGATTATGATAATCAACAGGTTTATTATTTTTCATTCGTTGAGTGCGGTGTGCTAAGCCTTTGCAAACCTCACAAATTGCTGAAAGTTTTGTAACGTTATCAGCGCGCACTAAAAGTCTGCTCATTAAACTATTATATTCATCTGCATAATCTTTATCCAAACCAGCACAAATAATAATTTTTCCTGCTTGTGCTCATTTTTCAATATATTCAAAAAGATCTACTGGTAAAAATTGTACTTCATCAAAGGCAATAACGTCTATTTTTTTGTTGTTGATTTTTTCATATTTGGTAATTAAGTCAATCACTTCATTCCTATTTTTAACGCCAAAAGATTTTAAAATGCCAAAAATTCGCGAAAGTTTAAAATTATGAGAAACAATTTTACCAGGAATATAACGTTCATCTATTTTTGGATTAAAGACAATAATTTCTTTTTGTGCATGTTTCAAAACATGTAATCGTCGAATTAATTCATACGTTTTACCAGCAAACATACAACCAGTAATTACTGAAATAATTCCGCTTTTTAATCACTCTGAATTATTCATCAAATTGCTAAATATTTCTCTTCAATAAAATTATATAGCAAGGAGAGAGATAAATAATTTTTAAACAATTAAATAAATAAAAATCGTTTATTTTAATCTTAAAAGTTAATATTCTAAAGATTTATATCCACGATAAAACGGGATAACATCACGAATATTATTCACTTCTGTTATAAACATTAGCAAGCGATCTAGACCTAATCCAAATCCTGTAGAACCACCATAACCTTGTAAGCGTAAATTGAGATATCACTCCAAGCCCTTTGAAGATATTTTTTTTTCTTTTAAGGCGCTGATAATTTTTTGATAATCATTTTCACGTTCGCTGCCTCCTAAAACTTCTCCTACTTTGGGAAATAATAAATCAAAGCAACTGACAGTTTTTTGATCGCTGTTTTGTTTCATGTAAAAAGCTTTTATTTTTTTAGGATAATCAGTAACAAAAACCGGTTTGTTATCAAAATGTTGACATAAAAATAATTCATGCTCTTTTTTTAAATCATCTCCTCAAATCAATGAAGTGACATTTTTATCAAAATTATTAATAATTTCTAAAGACTTTGTATATGTAATTTGAATAAAATCATTTTGAAAAATATTTTTTAATTTATTTGTCAAATTAATTGCATGTTTTTTTTCTAGAAATTGTAATTCTTTTTGATGATTAATGTAGATTTTTTGAATAACATGTTTTACTAATTTAGTTGCCAAAAGAATGCCTTGTGCCTTATTGCCGAAAGCTATTTCTGGTTCAATCATTCAAAATTCTGAACTATGAGAAAGAGTGTTTGATTTTTCAGCGCGAAAAGTAGGTCCAAAAGTATAAACTTTTTGATAACTTTGTGCAAAAGATTCAGCGTGCAATTGACCACTAACGGTTAAATTAGCATTTTTTTTAAAAAATAATTGCTCTTTGTCTAGAGAATTACTGACTTGAAAATTTTCACCTCCTCCTTCACAGTCGTTACTGGTTAAAATAGGGGAATGTAAATAAAGAAAACCTTCATTAGCAAAAAAATTATGAATTGCCAAGCTAATGCTGTGACGTATACGAAAAATTATTTGAAAAAGATTGCTCCGTGCTCTTAATTCTGCTTTTTGACGTAAAAATTCGGGACTGTGTGCTTTTTTTTGTAAAAAATAATCTGTTTGAGTAGCATTAATAATTTCAATTTTAATAGCTTGTAATTCAATAATTTCTTTTTCATTTGCTGTTTTGAATTTTCCAAAAACAACAATAGCGCTGCCAGGAGAAAGTTTTTTAATTTGATCAAAATTTGTTAAATAATGATGATATACAATTTGTAGAGTGTCAAATGATAAACCATCAGATACTGCTAAAAAACCAATTTTTTTACCATCGCGATTATTTTTAATTCAACATTTTATTGTTATTTCTTGTTCCAAAAAATGTTTTGGATGTAATTTAATACGAGCAATAGACGACATAATGATAACTAAAGATTATAACAATTTTGCTGTGAAATGCGAATATTTAATTATTGAAAAAATTAAATTTACCTTCCACAAAATCAGTTGGTAATCCCACAAAAAAAGCTTTTTTATCAATTTTATTAATGGTTTTTATGACTTTGTTTTTTTCTAAATAAGTCATGGACGTGATAATTATCTCTTTTGGTTCTTTTTTGTATAAACCTTGTGTTTGGATAATGTTTCCGCCGTGACCATAAAATTTACATAATTCTTTGGTAACTTCAGGGCCTTTGGTAGTAATAATCATTACGGTTGTAATTTTATATTTGGGATATAAATGGTTGATAACAGTTGCGCGCGTATAACTAAAAGTTAATGAAGCGATTAACAACGAAGTAAAGATTAAAAGATTAAAGTGTGAACCGCCTACTTCGTTGATAATAATATTAATACAAAGCGTGACTAAACTAATTGGTAAAGAGATTTTATGTATTTCTTTCTTTTTTTGAATTGCTAAATATGTGTAAATAATGTCTAAACCATCACCTGAAAAATTATATTTTCAAATAATACTGTTTAATAATCCAGAAGAAAAACCAGAAATAAAAGCAATGATATAAAAACTAATTTGTTTTGTTCGTTGAGAAACGTCTTTAAATCCAAAATCAAATATTTTTGTTTTTCCTAATAAATTTTGAACGTCGTTTAAAGACACAATTACTCCAAAAACAAATCATATTGTCATATAAAGAGCGGAAAATTTCGCATAAATTTTACCAATTCAAAAATAAGCAAAGATTGACATGCTAATGTTAATAAAAAAAGTGATTCCGAAAAAGAATAAATTTTTAAAATTAAAAATAAACTCTTTACTTCAACTTTCTAGCTGTTTTTCGTTTTGATAAACAACTGTTTGTGAAATTCAGTAAAAGCCAGGAATATAAATTTTACTAGCGAGCAATAACTGACTTATTACAATTACAGAAATCAAATTAACAAAAATAATTGCTGCAATTTTTGAAGATAATTTTTTTAATTCTTTATTTGTGTTTTCGTTGTTGTTTTTTGTTGTAACTTGTGCAAAAAATTGTTTGTTTTTTTTGAAATTCATAAAAATATTTTTCATTTTTTTATTAAAACTTTTTACAATTCTACCTTAATTTTTGCAAAGAAAAAAACATCTTTTTTTAAAAAAATAAAACGGAGTTTTTTAATTTGCTTTTAATGAATATGCATTGACTAATTATGAATAAAAATAATCAAGATAAAATTTAAATTTCTTTTTTTATTTTTTCCGAATAAAAAAATTTGATATAGAAAACTATGTTAAATTTATTTTAATTCAGTAAATTTATTTTTTTTTTGCTCAGAAGCAGAAAGTGCAGCATCAAATTTTCCTCGTTCGATTTCTTCAAATTTTTTGTTAATTTTATTTGTTGTAATGCTGAAATTTTTAGCATCTTTACTTAAACCATCAATACGATTTTCTAATTTATTTCAACGTTCACTATGACGAACGAATTCTTTAGTCATGTCTTTTAAAAAACCAATTGTTTCTGTAGTTTTACCTAATAAACGCATTTTTCATAAAAATTCTGAAACTAAACGTAACAAAATCGGCAAAGTGTTAGGTCCTAAAATTACAATTTTTTTTTCGTTTGCTAGTTTTACGATGGATTCCATTTTTTTTTGACTAAAAATAAGGTCAAAAATAGGTTGTGAAGGCAAATACATGACAGCATAAGCGGCATCATCTATTTCTGAAATATAACTTTCAGCAATTTTTTTGATGTGAACTTCAATGTTTTTTTTAAAAGAAGATAAACTTTTGTCATATTCTGGAGTATTGCTTTTTAATTCTAAAATTTTTAAAAAATTATCAAAAGGAAATTTACTATCAATAGGAATATTATTGTTTTCAATTTTGATAAAAGCATCAGGACGTTTTCCGTTTTTCATCAAGTATTGACGATGAACAACTTCGCTATCTTTGGTTAAAATGCTTTCCAAAATAAAATACAATGAAACTTCTCCTAATTTTCCTCTTTGATAATTACTTATAAAAATATTGTTTAAAGTTTCCATTTTATTTGTCAAAACTTCATTGCCGGTTTTAGTTTTTTCCACGTTGTTTGTTAATTCTTGAATGCTGTTGATCATTCTTTCCATTTTGCTTTTGTTTTCTTTTTGTCCTCAATCAATTTGTTTTGTTGATGTTTTTAAATTTTCTAAAGATTTACTTAAAATTTCACTATTTCCTTCGTTTTTGATTTTTAATTCATGCACATTTTTATCTAATTGGAGAATTTGTTCAACAATTTTTGCTCCTTGATTTTGAATTTCTGGATTAATTTTAGGTAAAGTGTGAAGTTCCTGAAAACGACTTCACACTAAATAAACAAACAATGCAACAAGAACAACAAAAATGAGAATTAAACCAACGATTACTATTGCATCCATTGTTAAGTTTTTAAATGTTTTTTTACAACTTCCATTACCAGATCAAAACTTTGTGGATTTTCTACCGCAATGCTGGCAAGAATTTTACGATTAATTTGTAAATTAGCCTTATGCATAGCAAAAATAAATTGTGAATAATTTATTCCGTAAGTACGCACCATTGCGTTCAACCTTTTGATTCAAAGAACGCGAAAATCACGTTTACGATTACGACGGTCACGATATGCATAACTCAAAGAGTGTAACATCTGTTCGTTGGCGACACGAAACAAAGCGTGTTTAGAACCAACATACCCTTTTGCTAGAGTTAAAATCTTTTTTCTTCTTTTTCTTGTCGCGACGCTACCTTTGACTCTCATTATCTCTTTATAATCCTAATTTAGATCTTAATCTTTTAAAATCACATTTACTTACTATATTTGACTGATCAAGTCGTTTTTTTTGACGTTTAGTTTTGCTTCCAGCAAGATGAGAAGTGTTGGCAGATTTGTGCATTCATTTTCCTGTACCAGTAATTTTAATTCTTTTTTTTAACCCCTTATGGGTTTTCATTTTGTTTTTCATTTTTTATTTTTATTTTGGTTGATTTATTTTTTGCACACTCTAACAGCATATTATATGCATTATTTTGTAATTTAGGTGGTTTAGTTATTATTGCAACGTCTTTAATCATTTCTATAAAAGAATTAATTTTATCAATTCCGTATTTAGGAATGTATTTTTCTCTTCCGCGCAAACGCATCGTGACTTTAACTTTTTTACGCTTTTCTAAAAATTTTTGACAACGCATTGCTTTAATTTTTAAATCATTTACATCAATTGAAGCAGAAAAGCGAATTTCTTTTTCTTCCGATTCAGATTTGTTTTGTCGTTGTTTTTTAATACTTTTTTGTCTTTGAAAACGATAATTATCGTAATTCACAATTTTACAAATAGGCGTTTTTGTATTGGTCACAACACAAATGATATCTAATTGTTTTTCTTTTGCTAATTTTAAAGCAACTTCTTTTTCTAAAATGCCTAAATTTTGCTTATTTTCGTCAATGACAACAAATTTAGAAAAAGGGATAAAGTCATTTAATAAATCTCTTTTTTTCTTGAAGAACGGTCTGCTATTTTTCATATTTTATATCTTGTGCATTATTTTTTATTTCACAAATGATTAATTATTTTTTTCTTTACAGTTTTACCGTTTTTAGTCAATTTATTTATTTTTGTTTTTTATTTTTTTCTGATTCAATATTGTTCATTCATTTTTGACATTGATCAATTAATTGAAAAATATCTTTATTATGTTTTGTTTGAGGATGGTTGTGATGAATATAAGTAATTGTTTTGCTTTCCGTTTCTTGTTTGCCGAGAAAAATGTGTACAGGAACTTTTCTTTCTCAAGCTAGTTTAATATTTTCGCTGATTTTTTTATTCACATCCATCATTTCTACACGTAAATCATGACTTTTCAAAAATTCAAAAACTTTCTGTGCGTATTTTTTAGTTGTTTCATCGTTATTCATAGAAAAAATCATAATTTGTGCAGGAGACAACCAAAAAGGTAATCAACCGTTTTTTTGTTCTAATAATAATGATAATAACCGTTCATAAGTTCCAATAGTTCCGAGGTGAACAACAATAGGGGTTGCAAATATTTCCCCCTTGTTTTGTTTTTTGGTGCGATATTTTAATTTAAATTTTTCCCCTAATAAAAAATCTAGTTGTATTGTGGAAATAGTTACATCATGTTGTAAAACAGTATTGACTTGGAAATCAATTTTAGGACCATAAAAAGCCGCTTCGCCCTTTACTTTTTCAAACGTTACTTTTAATTCAGTTAAAACTTCTTCCAGAATATTTTCAGTTTTTTTTCAGAGATTAATATCATGATAATATTTTTTCATATTTTCTGAATCATGCAAAGAAAGATAAATTTTATCTATTTTTAAACCTAATTTTCTTAATGCTGTTTTAATCATAAAAAAACAATTAGTAATTTCTTTTTTGATAATTGACTTATTTTTAGGGAGAAAAATATGAGCGTCTTTTAATTCCATTTGGCGAACTCTTTCTAAACCATGAATAGCACCACTTTTTTCATAACGAAACAACAAAACGTTTTCAGACATACGAACAGGTAAATCTTGATAAGAATAATTTTGATGACAAAAAACCTTACAATGATGAGGACAAGCCATCGGCCTTAACATTAATTTTTGCTCATTTACTTTTATTGCCGGAAACATATATTCCTGATAATGCTCTAAATGACCGCTTGTTTTATACATTTCAATTTTTCCTAAAACAGGAGTAGTAACAAAATTAAAATTGTATTCTGTTTCCAATTTTTTTAAATATTGTTTGATTAAATGTTTTACTAATTCACCATTAGGCAATCAAATTGGTAAACTAGAACCAACATTTTCAGAAAAATGAAAAAATTTTAATTTTTTATTGATCTCGCGATGATCGTTTTTTTGAAATGTTTTATTTTTGCCAATTGCCATTAAACGTAAATTTTTAAGTATTAATTTCCCTTTAAAATTCCAATGTAATCAAGATTTCGTAATTTTTCTTCAAAATCTAATCCAAAACCAACTAAAAATCTCATCGGAGCTTCAAAAACATATCAATCAGGAACAATTTCTAAATTATCAATATTCATTTCTTTTTTATAAATTAAACTTGCCACTTTAATTGATTTCGGTTCTTTTAATTTGAGATGTTTTTTGATTGTTTGAATTGTAATTCCTGTTTCAATAATGTCTTCAATTATTACAATATGATGATCACTTAAATCATTGCCCACATCTAAGATTAACTTAGGTTTTTGAAAGCGTTTTTCCACGCCACCAAAATAAGAGCTCACTACCATAAAATCAATTTTAAGATCAAATTTTAAATGTTTAATTAATTCCATCATAAAAGGCAAACAACCCTTTAAAACTCCTAAAAAAATGATAGGATGCTTTTTGTTTTTATATTTTTTATTTAACTTTTCTGCTAAAATTTTAATGCCTTGTAAAATAACTTTGTGATCAAAAAGAACGCTTTCTATTAAATTGTGTGTGGAATTTTTTGAAGATTTTGTGTTTTTCATCTATTCAAAAAATTTTACCACTTTTTCAAGTTTAAATGATGTTTCTCAATTTAAGTCCAAATTAAAACTTTCGTCGTTATTTAAATTAAGTGTTTTCAAAATTTGTTTGCTTAATGATATTGCAAAAGGTTTCAAAAGCAATGCAACAATTTTTAAATTCAATAAACTGTTAAAAAGAAAAAAGTTTAAATAAATATTTTTTTCTTTTGCTAAATTTCAGGGCTTTTCTTTTTCAATCATTTGATTACCAAAATTTAAGAGATCAAAAATAATTTGTAATGCCTGACTAATTTCAAATTTGTTAAATAAATCGTGATATTGATCAATAAAAGTTTGTAACTGTTTTTTTCAGATTAAATCTTTGACTTGAAATTGTTTTTTTAATTTATTAATTTGTGTAAAATCAGGTTGATATTTTTCTATCATTATTAACAAGCGATGAATGTAATTGCTAAAATTATTAACTAAATTTGTCCGATAAAAATTTTCTATTAATTCCTCGCTATATTTGATATCTAAGTGCGGTTTAATTAAAGAAGCAATAAAAATACGTAATACATTTACTCCATATTTCTTAATAATTTCTTCTGGTGAAACGACATTACCGATTGATTTAGACATTTTTTGTTCATCGTTTAAAATTCAACCGTGAATAAGAAAATTATCGGGTTTTTTTCATTCATCTTTTTCTAAAAACAAAGGTCAATATACTAAATGAAATTTAGTAATTTCTTTGCCTAAAACATGAACAATTTGACTGTCATTGTTTTTTCAAATTAGTTCTCGTTCTTCTGTAGTTAAAACGGAGATATAACTTCATAAGGCATCAAATCATACATACGCTGTGTGTTTGGGAAATTGTTTACTTAATTTAATTGCTCATTCCACCCGACAACGAGTGATAGAAAGATCTAATTTGGGTATTTTTAAAAGTTCATTTAATGAATTGGTTCAATTATGACCTATTTCTTTTTTTTTCTTTCATTGTTGAAATAATTTTTGCAAAAAATTACGATCTTGATCGTTTATTTTGAGAAAAAAATTTTTTTCTTTTAAAAAAATCGGTTTTTTTTGACAAACAAGACATTTTTCTTCTTTTTGATCTTTTAATAATTGCTCATCACTTAAGAAACTTTCGCAACCAGAACAATATAAACCTTGATAATAATTCAAATAAAGATATTTTTTCTTTAAAAAATTATTAAAAACATTAACCACAAAAACTTGGTGTTTCAAGTTATGGGTTTCAACAAAATGAGTATAACTGATATCAGTTAATTTTCATAAATTTAAAAAATGTTGTGTATTTGTTTTGATGAATGTTTCTGTGTTTGTTTTATTTTTTTTTGCTGCTTTAGCAATTTTGCTACCATGCTGATCACAACCGGTTATAAAAAAAACTTCTTTGCTTTGTGTGCGTTGAAATCTTGCTACAAAATCGGCATAAAGAGTTGAATATAAATGCCCTAAATGCGGCTTCGCATTAGCGTAATAAATAGGCGTACTAATATAAAATATTTTTTTTTTATTCACTTTTTACTTCAATAATAATTTTATACAATTATTTATTTTAACAATTAAACTATTTATTTTTCTATTTTTTGTTATGAATAATTTTGTATAAATCTTTATGTTTTAAACCAAAAAAAATTTTTCCCAATTGCATAATTTGTTTATTTTTCAAATCAATTGTTTTAATTTTATTTAAAAAATCTTGTAGATTAATAAGGTTTTTATCGGTATTACCAGCAATTACCAAAACAAATTCTCCTTGAAATCTAAAAGTTGATAAATCTAAAGATTCTAAGTTACCACGATAAAATGTTTCGTATTTTTTACTAATTTCTCTACCTAAACAAAAATTTCGTTGTGGTGCTAATTTTTTTAAAATCATTAAAGTGTCTTTCATTTTATGAACTGACTCATAGCAAACAATTGTTTCTTTTTGTTTTAATATTTTGAAAATTTGTTTTTCTTTATTGGATTTTTTAGCAATTAAAAAATTATGAAAAGTAAATTTTTCCACAGTAATACCAGAACAAATTAAGGCCGATAAAAAAGCACTATTTACTCCTATAGCACTTACATTAAATTCATGATCCAAGACTTTTTTGACCAAATCAAATCCTGGATCGGCAATTAAAGGAATTCCGGCACAAGAAATTAAAGCGACATCATCACCGTTTTGTAAATAATTTATTACTTTTATTCAATTATTTTTTTCGTTAAATTTGTGAAAACTGTGTTTTTTTGTTTCAATATCAAATTTTTCAAATAATTTTTTACTAATTCTAGTATCTTCGCAAAAAACAACTTTAACTGTTTGTAAAGTTTCAATTGCGTTTAAACTGATTGCTTTTAAAGCACCAATTGGTGTAGCAACAAGAAAAAGTGTTGCTACTTGATTTTGATAAGTTCTTTGGATTTTGATCATTGAATTGAATAAATATCTGTTAAATTACGAAATTTTTCTTGAAAATCAATTCCAAACCCCACAATTCAAGAGTCATTATTTAAAGTTAATAAGCGATCAATTGAAAAAGTAAAATTATTATTATTTGTTTTACGATTTTTTCCACTCATAATTAATGAACAAAGACGAATATGTTTTGGATTTAATTTTTTTAAAAATTCATAAACCAAACCAATTGTTTTTCCTGAATCAATAATATCTTCTATGATCAAAACGTTTTTGTTGGCGATGTTAATTTTTAATTCTTTATAAAAATGGGTTTTACTTTTTTTTTTATTGTCGTTATATGAAGAAACAGCAATAAAATCAATTTCTAAATCTATTTTTAAAAGCGACGCCAATCGCGTTGTAAAGAAAACCGATCCATTTAAAACACTAATGATTACTAATTTTTCTTTTGCATAAATTTTATTAAGTTTTTTAGCATATTCACTAATTTTTTCCAAAATTAATTTATTGGAAAAAATAATTTCTTTTAATATAGCTACTTTATTCATTTTCGTTGAAAACTTCATGAAAAATGTTGTCAATATTTTTCATGAAACTATCGTAATTAAAACAATCTTGCAACTGTTTTGGTGTTAAATAATTCAAAATTCCTAATGTTTTTAAATTTTCTTGAAAATTGGTTTGGTTTTTTAAGGTTTCAAAACTTGCTTTTTGAACTAATTGATAAGCTTCTTGACGATTTAATTTACTCTTGGCAATTAAAGTTAGTAATATACGATGACTAAAAACTGCAACAGGTTCTTTTTTTAAATTGATTTTAATTTGTGAATGATTAATTTGTAAATTAGTTAAAACTTTTTCTCATCTGGTCAAGATTGTCATTGTTAAATGTAAAGTATCAGGAATCGCTATTCTTTCAATGGAAGAATTAGATAAATCACGTTCATGTCAAAGTAAATTGGTATGATAAAAACTTTGCGTCATATTGCGTAAATAACGAACTAAACCACAAATATTTTCACTTCAAATTGGATTTTTTTTATGTGGCATTGCTGATGAACCTTTTTGCTTTTTGCCGAAACCTTCACTGATTTCATTCAGTTCACTACGACTTAAATTACGAATTTCAATTGCTGATTTTTCTATAGAAGTAACAAGATTTATCAAAGTGTTAAAAACAGCAATTAAATGATCGCGAGAAATGACTTGATTGGCAATTTTTGTTGCCTTCATATCAAGTTTTTTACCAACAAATTTATTTAACTCTAAAGAAGAATGAGCACTAATTCCTGTTGGTCCTAAAATTTTAACATAATTAATTTCTTTTTTTGCTTCATTAATTCTACGTAAATGATTGCGTAATTCGTAAAATCATAAGGCAAATTTAAATCCGATTGTGATTGGTTCAGCAAACATTCCGTGAGTTCTACCAATGCTAATGGTGTTTTTTTCTTGGTAAGCTGTTTTTTTTAAAATTACTAAGATATTTTCAATTTTTTGCACAATTATTTCACAACTTTGTTTTAATAAATAGTTTTGCGTTGTATCTAAAATATCATTAGAAGTAAGGCCATAATGAATTCATTTTCCTTGCTCTGACGGTAGTTGTTCTGTTAACATATTCACAAATGCAAAAATTTCATGATTTGTGTTTTTTTCGATTTCTTCTAAACGTTTTGAATTACAAGTTAATTTGTTTATTGCTGACATTGTTTGATGATTAAATAAAGCAGATTGATGTCAATATTGTAAAACTAAAATTTCTATTTTTAGCCAAGTATTTAATTTGTTTGTTTGATTTCAAATTTTATTAATCTTATTGTTTTGGTATCTTCTTATCATTTTAATTTTTTATTTGAAATATTTATTTTGTTTGATTTTTTCAAATTACCTGATTCCTTTCTGGTCCAACTGAAATTAAAGTGATAGAAGTTTTAAGAAGTTCTTCAATTTTTTCAACATATTTTTTGGCGTTTATTGGTAATTCTTGATAATTTGTCATATGAGAAATATCTTCTTTTCATCCATTTAAAACAATATATTCACAATCTAACTTTTCATAATTTTGTTGAAAGGGAAAACTGATCATTGTTTGATCATTGTTTTTATACGCAACACAGATTTTAATTTTATCAAAACCTCCCAAAACATCTAACATAGTTAAAGCGATTTGATGAAAACCATTTACTTGACAAGCATAACGAGCAAATATAGCATCAAATCATCCAATACGTCGTTTACGTTTGGTTACAACGCCAAATTCATTACCTTTTATGGCAATTTGTTCACCAATTTCTTTTTCATTTAAAAATTCAGTTCATATTGGCCCTGCTCCTACACGAGTAGAGTAAGCTTTAAAAACTCCCATAAATTTGGTTTGATGACAAAGATTACCAAAACTATTACCGATTTGTCAAGTAATTGTTGATGAACTAGTGACAAAAGGATATGTTCCAAAATTAATATCTAATAATGTTCCCTGAGCGCCTTCGAATAAAATAGCTTGTTTTTGATTGGTTTGACAAAATTCTCAAACATTTGTGACATACTTTTTAATTTTTGTAAATAACATTAGTTGTTCGTTTAAGATATCTTTTCATTTTAATGCTGTGTGTTGGTAAATTTTGGTAAAAATAGCATTTTTGGTTTCTAAAATTTCTTGTAATTTTTTTGTGAAATTATTCACATCAAACAAATCCAGTATTTGGATGCCAAATCTTCCCGCTTTATCTTCCAAACAAGGACCAATTCCACGTTTAGTTGTGCCAATTTTATTTTTTTGGCGTTTTTGTTCTTGCAATTCGTCCATTAATAAATGATAAGGCAAAACGACATGAGCAAATGGTGAAATTTGTAAATTAATTTTATTTTGATTTTTTTGTAAATTTTCTAATTCTTCTACTAATTTTTTCAGATTGATTAAACATCCACGCCCAATAATAGAAACAACCTCGGGTTGAATTATAGATACTGGCAAAATAGAAAATTGATATGTTTTTTTTTGAATTTTAATTGTATGGCCGGCATTATCACCGCCAGAAAAACGGGCAACAATTGGATAATTTTGTGTGGCAAAATAATCAACAATTTTACCTTTCCCTTCATCACCTCATTGTCCGCCTACAATTGCTAGATGGCGATGTTTTGATTTTTGTGTTTTTCCTTGTTTATGAAAGTTATTTATTAAAATTTCCTTGTCGGTACTGTTTTGATAACTTTTTAACAGTCTTTTTGTTAATTGAGGAAAAGTCTGTTCTTGTAGTTTTTCTTGTTCTGTTATGGAAAATTCACTTAGCACTCAACTATCTACAGGAATATTTTTATCTACACCAATATGTAAGGTAGCAATGTTTTTGGTACGAAAAATATCACGAATATTTTTAATACCCTTGTGACCATTATTTGGTAAATAACTACCTAGTTTGATTTTTCCAAATGATAAATCAATGTTATCAACGCAAATAAAAGTTTCTGATAATTCTAAGTTTAATTTAGTTAAGACTTTCTTTAACACTACCCCTGAAACGTTCATTCATGCATGAAGTTTAATTAAAGTTAATTTTTTGTCATCAATAATAATTGTTGTTCATCAACAATTAGCGCTGTTTATTCATTTAGAATCATTTTTTATTGCTAAAAAATCTAAAAACATAACGCCAACATTATGTCTTGTTTTTTGATAACTTGAATCATCATTTCCTAAACCAACCAGTATTAATTTATTCATTTGTTTTATAATTTTCAAGCATTTTAAATTGTTTTTTGCCGTATTCTGAAATAGATCCACCTTCAATAATTGCTTTAACGATATTACTAATATCATGTGAAAGAGAATAAATTTCTAAAAAAGAATATTTTTTTTGTTCTTTTATTAAAATTGAATTACTAACTATTACTTTTTTTAATCAACCTTTTTGATATAAAGTGTTTAATTTATCTAAAGCGCCGTTACTAAAAACAGCATGTGTAGCAACAACATACATTTTTTTTGCTCCCTTTTTTTGTAAATATTCCAACGAATTGATTAAAGTATCACTAGTATCAATCATGTCATCAACAAAAATTAAATTTTTATTAAAAACATTGCCAAGAATAAAATTAACTTGTGTTTGATTTTTATTTGGGCGTTTTTTATTCATAACAGCAACATCACTTTGTAAATATTCGCTAATTTTTTTGACTCTTTGATAACCTCCGCTATCAGGAGCGACTAAAACATAGTTTTTAATTTGATTTTTTGTTAATAAACGTAAAATTAATTGCGGTAAAACACTTAAATGATCAACAGGAATATCGAAAAAACCTTGAATTTGTGATGAGTGTAAATCAAAAGTTACAATTCTTGCCACTTTCAAAAAAGTTAACATATTGGCAATTAATTTTGCTGTAATTGGTTCTCTACCTTGAGCTTTACGATCTTGTCGAGCATAGCCAAAATAAGGAATAATTAAAGTAATAGATTTTGCAGAAGCACGATTTAAAGCATCAATAGCGATTAAAAGTTCCATCAGTGTATCGTTAGCAGGGCGAGAAATAGATTGACAAAGAAAAACATTTTGATTACGAACAGAAACGGGGATTTCTACTAAAATTTCTTGGTCAGCAAAAATTTTCTTAGGCAAATAATGGAATGATAAACTTAATTCTTGAGCTATCTTTTCTATTCATTGAGTAGCTGTAGAAAGACCTAAAAGCAACGGCTTATTTTTATTTGTTCAATTAATTTTCATCAATTTTTTGCTTTGTTTCTTGTTTATAGATTTTACTATAATACATTTTATTTTATTGTTTTACTTTTTATCAATAACTTATTATTATTTTTTTGATTTGTTTAACTATTTGTTGTTTTAATTTTAAATGAAATATTATTCTTAACTTTTTTGTCACCGGTTTTAAAATCTTTGGAACTTTTAAAATCATGAGAAAATGTTTTTTTTCTTTTAGGATGTCGAAAATGTTTTTCATTATCCAGGTTAACGATTAAAAAACGCAATATTTCTTTAAATCATTTCATTTTTTCTTTCAGTAATGGTATTTTTATTCTTTCTACTTCAAAATTTAATAAAACATAATTTCCAACTGTTTTTTTTAAAATAGGATAGGAAAATTTTTTTTTGCCTAAATCTTTACTTTCACATTTTTCTAGTTCTAAAATATCAATAATTTTTTTTTCAATACTTTTTAAATCAACGATACTTTCGTCAACAATATACATCAATTCGTATTTAGAACAATTTAATTTATTTTTCACAATTTCTTTTATTTTAACATTGACAAGTAATTTTTTCTATTTCTATTTGAATATTATTTTTTATTTATTATAGTTTAACTTGTTGGTTTTTTGTTGATAAATAAATGTGATAGACTTTATATTTAGTTGACATTTTTTTTGTAAATTGTTATCAAACATTTAAATTATAAAATAATTGAGGGTTGTATTATTGAATAAGTTTACTTTGATTGGTTTGATCGGTCGTACTAATTCGGGTAAGTCAACACTTTTAAATAACTTTATTGGTAAAAAGATTGCTGCTGTTTCAAATAGAGTGAATACCACCCGAACACCCTTAAACGGTATTTATAAAACTGATACTAATTCTTTTTTAATTTTAGATGCTCCGGGTGTTTGTCAAGTCAAAACGGTTTTAGACCGTTTAATTTTTCAAAATATTTTGAAAATTGTGGAAATTAGTGATGTTATTTGATGAATGATTAGTTGTGAAGATCAATGAAAAAAAGATAATCAAATTTTAGCTAAAGTTTTAGAAAATACCAAAAAACCAGTTTTACTTTTATTGAATAAAGTTGATCTAATTGAAAAAAACATTTTATTAAAACATATTCAAAATTTTTCTTCAAAATTTCCATTTAATGAAGTTGTTCCTCTTTCGGCAAAAAAAAAGATTAATTTTCACAACTTAATAAAAGCAACTGAAAAATATCTTCCCTCATTTTCGGTTCAAAAAAACATTCCTAACTTCTCTTTAAACACTTTGTCTGAAATTGCTAGCGAAATTATTCGTGAACAAATTTTACTTCAAATAAAAGATGAAATTCCCCATCAAACAGCATTGTTAAAAGAACGCTTTTTTCAAAACAAACAAAATACAAGTCTTTTTTTTACATTATTGGTTGGAAGTAGTTCTCAAAAAGCAATTGTTATTGGTAAAAACGGAGAAAGAGTAAGACAAATTCGTTTAAAAAGTCAGGAATTATTAATAAAAATTTGAAAAAAAAAGGTTTCTATTTTTTTACAAATTAAAGTTTCTGAAAAATGATTTCAAGATGTGAAAATATTACAAAAATTAGGAATTAATTGAGATAATTATGAATATACCAGAAAATAAAAGTAAACTTTTTACTTCTAATTTTTGAAAGAATAATAATTTAGATTATATTTTACTTACAGAAAATGTTTCGCGACAATGATTAACAAATTTTCAAACCAGTTCAGGTTTTATTTTGTTATCTAAACATTGAATGAAACCTAAACTTTTTCTTGATGCACGTTATTTTACCGAAGCGCAAGTTAAAGTGAAAAATTGTGATCTTGAAAAATTGGAAAATTTTACTGTTTTTTTACGAAAATTAAATGGTAAAGTTGGATTTGAAGACGCTGTTACTCATTTATTTTTTCAAAAACTTGCCAAAATAAATAAAAATATTGACTTGACTCCTTTTTCTTTAGCAAATTTACGAATGATTAAAAGCGCTTCAGAAATTTCTCATCTTCGTAAAATTTGTCATTTAACAAAACAAATTTGACAAAAAGTTGTGCTTTTTGTGCAGGAACCTAAAACTGAAAAAGAAGTTGAAAGATTTATTATTAATCAATTTTTACAAAATGAAGTAAATGAACTATCTTTTTTGCCAATTGTTAGTAGTGATAAAAGATCCGCCTTTATTCATACTAGTGCCACTAAAGAATTAATTAAAGAAAATTTACTTTGTGATTTTGGCGGTAAATGAAACGGATATTGTTCAGATTTTACTCGTACTTTAATTTTAAATCCACAAAGTAAGTTAAATTCTTATTTCCAAATTGTAGAAAAAGTGCATAAAAAAGTAATTTCACACATCAAACCAGGAGTTAAAGTGAGTGAATTAGCATTGATTGCTGATGAAATTTATCTTGAAAATAATTTAGAATTAAAACATGCCTTAGGACACGGAATTGGCTTGGAGGTTCATGAAAAACTCATTATTTCTCAACAAAACGATTTAGTTTTGCAACCAGGAATGGTTTTTACAATTGAACCTGGTATTTATTTATCTAATTTAGGCGGAATTAGAATTGAAGATGTTATTTTAGTTACTAAAACTGGATATGAAATTCTAACTAATTAATATTTTTTTAGAATAAATGTTAATAAAATATTTTTCTTTTCAGAAACAAAATTATTTATTCTTCTACTTCTTTAATTAGTTTTTGTCATAGATCTAAAAAAGGTTTTTTATTAATTTCATTTATTCATTGTTTTTTAATAGCACATTTAGGTTCGTGATCGTGAAAACAAGGTTGAAAATGGCATTTCTCCTTTTTTTGATTAGAAAAAAAAGGGAAATTATTTAATAATTCCAATTTGCTAATACCTGATAAAGTTATTTTGTTAAATCCTGGTGTATCAGCTACTAATTGGTTGTTGATGTAAAGATATTGGCTTAGACTAGTTTGGTGGGTTCCGAGTTTAGATTTAAACGAAACCGCCTTAGTTTTTAAATTTAATTTGGGATTTAAAAGATTCAACAAAGTGCTTTTACCAACGCCAGAGCGACCTAAAAAAACACTTGTTTTTTGAATTAATTGCTGTAATTTGTTAATTTTTGTTTGTTGGAAATAATTGATCAAAATCGTTTGATAATTTTTTGTATATAACTGAATTTGTTTTAATATTTCTTTGTCTTTGTCTTGAATGAGGTCTGTTTTGGTAAAAATTAAAATAGGTTTGATATCAGTTTGAATTTGAATTCAAATAATTACTTTAATTAAGAAAATAAAATCTAATTTTGGTTCTTTTACACTAGTAACAATAAAGCTTGCTTCAACATTGGCAATTTTAGGTCTTTCCAATTTATTTTTTCTTTTAAATCTTTTGCTTATTACATTTACATTATTATCTTCTTGCCAAATAACTTCCACTATATCGCCGATAATAATTGAAACTTTTTGATATTTGAGATTGCCTGTACTTTTGGCAAGAATTAATTTTTTTGTTTCAAAAATTTGAACAGTACAAAGATCTCTTGTACACTGAATAACTTGCCCTTTAACTAATTTTTTCATCAATTAATGATTAATTTAATAATTAAAATAATAAAAATAATTCATTCTACAAAAATAAAAGCGATTAATTTTTTTTTATTTAATCAGAAAAAATTTGTTTCTTTTTTAAATTGTTGTTTAAAGACAGGATTAATAATTTCTTTCTTAAATACTTTTTCTTTTAAAAATAATGGTTTTAAATTTTTTGTTTCTTCTTCTAAACATTTTTTTAAATCTTGAATCATAGTTTCTGCTTTGTTATAGCGTTCATCAAGGTTTTTTGCCGTTGCTTTAATAATAATATTTTCCATTTGTTGACTAATTTTAGGTTCGTAATTTTTAATACGCGGAACTTCTTCATAAAGGTGTTTTTTAATTAATAGTACATAATTTTTAGCAATAAATGGCGATTGTCCAACTAACATTTCAAACATCATAATTCCTAAAGAATATAAATCACTTTGAGCATTAACTTCTTGATTAGCAATAATTTCCGGACTAATATATTTGATACTACCAATAATTTTTGATTTAAAAATATCACTAGGAAAGTGCTTATCTACTGAGACACCAAAATCAAGAATTTTAACTTTTTTATTTTGAATAATTAAAATATTTTCAGGTTTAATATCGCGATGAACAATTTTATTTCTTTCTGCCAAAACCAAAGCGTCTAAAATTTGTAAAACAATATTGATGGTTTGATTTTCGCCTAATGTTTTTTTAGTATTTAACAAAATTCTTAAGTTTTTTCCTTCAATTTGCTCTAAAACTAAACACAAATGTCCATCAAAAATAAAATAATCAAATAACTTGACGATGTTTTTGTGTTTTAATTTGGCAGTAATTTTAATTTCATTAATAAAAATGTCTTCGTTTTTTTTATTGTTAAAAAGATTTTTATAAAGAATTTTTAAAATAACATGTCGATTTAAAACCAAATCTTCAGCAAGATAAATATTGGACATCCCGCCCGTAGATTTTTTTTCTTTAATTTTATAACGTTCTTTGAGAATTTTTCCTAAATTAGTATCCATTATGATTAGTTAATTTTTGCTAACAGACAAGTTATGTCGTCCAAAGAACCAGCAAAACGACTTTTTTCAAATAATAATTCAATTTTTTCTTTTTCTGTATATTCTTTATTGCTTAATGTTTGATAAATAAAATGTTGATCAATAAAATCATGCATGCCATCAGTGGTTAAAATTAAATATCCTGGCTTCAATTGTATTTCTTCCACATCAATGTAACAATTACTAGTGTTAGAAATAGAATTGGTTAAAAATTTCTCTCCCTTCATTCATGAAAAAGTATCTTCAGATTGTTTGTGAAATTCATGGTCTTGAGTTAAACAAAAAGTTTTGTTTCGCGCTTTATCAAATTGATAAATACGGGTATTGCCAATATGACACAAATAGCTTTTGTTTTCATCCAAAATAACAATACTTAGGGTGGTTGCCGCTTTTTCCGAAATTTTTTTGATTTCTTTATGAATTTTGATTTCAATAATATTTTTTAATCAGTTTTTTACTTGTTCTTTAGTAAGGTTTTCAAAATTTTGTTCAATAAAATTTTTTTGAAGAATTTGAGATACAATTTTTCCTAGCGAATAGGAATTTTCATATGAACCAACACCGTCAGCAATTCCTAAAAGAATTTGTTGATGAACATTTTTTTTTCAAAAATAAAAATCTTGATTTTGTTTTTTTTCTTTACCAGCAATGCTTTTGAAATAAATTTGAATTTTAGTCATGAATTTTTACCTGTTTTTCTAGAATTTTTTTTATTTCTGTGATTGTTTCTTCAATTTTATCGTTAATCACAAAATGATCACATAAATTATCCCCGGTTACTCAATTAATCTCTTCTTTAGCTTTTTGAAATCTTTTTTCAATTTCCACCGGATTTTCTGTGTTTCTTTTTTCAATTCTTTTTTTTAAATCATCAAAAGTAGGTGGTAATAGAAAAATTCAAATCGCTTTGGGGAATTTTTTTTTGACTTTGATTGCCCCGATGATTTCAATTTCTAAAATAACATTTTTTTCTTGATTAAGTAATCTTTGTACGTATGTTTTTGACGTTCCGTAATATTTATCAATATATTTAGCGTATTCAATGAAATTGTTATCAGCAATTTCTTTTTCAAATTCTTCGTTGTTAATAAAGTAATAATCAAGACCATCTTTTTCGTTTTTTCGTGGAGCGCGTGTTGTTAACGAAACGGAATATGTCAAATTTAATTTGGCTTCATTTAATAGGCGTGTAATAACTGTTTTTTTGCCTACTCCGCTAGGGCCAGATATAATAATTAATTTATTATTTTTTATTATTATTTCTGGTTGTTTTTTGTCAGAATTAAATTGTCAAAAGTGAACATAATGATCACCATATTTTTTTGTTTTTAAAAGGTATATTTCTTTTTGAGTTGAAATGTCAATTTTTTCTTGTTTAGTTTTAGCAACTAAAATAGCGTTATTGTTTAAAACAGATTGTTTGATTACCTCCTGGACGCTTTCCCTTACAAGGTGCTTTTTTTGATAAGGTGGATCAATAAAAATCAAATCTAAAAGTTCTTTATTTTTTTTTAATTGAGCAATAAATTGGGAATAAGAAGTTGTAAAAATTTTGCTTAAATTGCTATTAATTTTCATTTTTTGTAGATTTTTTTTTAGAATATCACAACTTTTTTGATCAATGTCATTAAAAAAACAAAAATTTCCTCCTCATGAAAGTGCTTCTAATCCTAAAATGCCTGAACCAGCGAATAAATCACATATTTTAGTTTTTTCTCAATTTAAATAATTTTTTAAAACATTAAAAATACTTTCGCGAATCGCGCTATTGATTGGACTAAACTTCAAATGTTTGATGAAGTCAATTTTACGGTATTTATATTTACCATGAATTATTCGCATAATTTTTTATTAAAAATAAACTGTTTTTATTAATCTTTTTAAATGATTAATACTATTTTAAACTATTTTATTTTTTCTGTGATTGTTATTAATGCTATAATTATGTGAACAATTTAACTTCTTTATTTTCTTTATTTTGCCAGCAATGCTTCCATTTATTTAATTTTTAAACAATATTTTGTGCTTTAATAAATTTTCTTTTTTAATTTTTTGATGATAAATAATTCACAAGAAAAAAAAACTTTTTCTAATTCAAACATTTTTACAAAAGTTTTTGCTTTGGGCGGACTAGAAGAAATTGGTAAAAATACCTATTGCATTGAATACGGAGATGAAATAATAATTATTGATGCTGGATTGAAATTTCCGGAAAAATCTTTATTAGGAGTGGAAATAATTATTCCTGATTACCAATATTTAATTATTAATCAACACAAAATTAAAGCACTTTTTATCACTCACGGACACGAAGATCATATTGGTGGTATTCCTTTTTTGTTAAAAAAAGTCTCAATTCCTAAAATTTATAGTCCGCTTTTAGCGAGCGATTTAATTAAATTAAAATTAAAAAAACATCTTTCATCACCAGCAATCATTGAATTTAATGAAGACACAAAAGTAAAAATTGGTCATTTTGTGGTTACTTTTTTTGCTGTAACTCATTCTGTGCCGAATTCTTTTGGTATTTTTATTCAAACACCGGATGGCATCATTGCTACAACTGGTGATTTTAAATTAGATTGAACACCGTTAAATAAGAAAACTTCGTTGCATAAAATTAGTCAAATGGGCAATCAAGGAGTGGACCTACTTCTTTCTGATTCAACCAATTCAGAAGTAAGTGGTTATACAGTTAGTGAAAAAGAAGTTTTGAAAAACATTGAATTTTTAATTAAAAATACCAAAAAAAGAATTTTAATTACTACTTTTGCTTCTAATTTTAATCGTATTTTTTGAATTATTATGCTCAGTCAAAAATTGCAAAAAAAAGTTTTAATTTTAGGTAAAGCGATTAAAAATATTGTTGATATTGTTTGTAAAAAAAAATATTTTGACTTAAATAAAAATCTTTTTCTTAAAGAAGAGGAAGTGAAAAAGTATCCTCCAGAAAAAGTAGTTGTTATTTGTACTGGTTCACAAGGAGAACCTACTTCTGTAGTAAGTAAAATTGCTTGTTCTAATCATGCTTTAATTGAAGGTAATGAACAAGATTTAATTATTTTTTCTTCGCGCCCTATTCCTGGTAACGCTTTTGCTTTAGAAAATATCATTAATAAACTGAAAAAAAAAGGTGTAGAAGTGCAAGTTAGTTCGGAATTTAATTGTTTGCACACTTCAGGTCACGCTTGTCAAGAAGAACAAAAAATTATGTTATCGCTATTAAAACCAACTTATTTTATGCCAATTCATGGTGAATATCGCATGTTAAAAATTCATGGACAAACTGCTGTTGAAACAGGAATAGATCGCAAAAATGTTTTTATTTGTCGTAATGGTGATCAAATTTATTTAAAAAATCATCAAGCATGAAAGGGTAATTATTTTCCAGTACAACCAGTTTATATTGGTAAAGATTATCAAATTGAAGAATCAATGCAAACTTTAAGTGAGCGTCAACTAATGTTACAAAACGGGATTATTGCTATTGTTATTTTTGTGGATTTAAAAAATAAGAAATTGTGACAATCGCCTAAATTTATTGTGCGTGGTAGTTTTTATTTAAAAAACGAAAGTTTTTTTGCTCAAAAATTATCTGAAGCAGTAATTTTAGAAATTAATGAAAATTTAGATAAATATTTGTTTTCTTTAGAAAAATTAAGCGAAAAAATTCGTAATTTAGCAATGAATTTAATTTATCAAGAAAAAAAAATTCATCCTCTTGTTCATCCAATCATTTTGACAAAAAATAATTAATTTGCTGAGTCTTGATATCAAAAATTTATTTTTAAACTAAAATAAATTAACGAAATACATCACCAAATAATATGGCGTGAAAAAAGACATTTGCATAATGAATAGCATAATTCCTAAAAAAAACATTATTATTTCTGCCTCCCTTTTTTTGAATTTCCTTTTTTACTAATATTTTCTAATTCTTTTTTTTGTTTTTTAATATTTTCTTTTAAATATTTAAGTTTTTGATATCAAGACTCAATGTCGCCGATGTTATTTTCAATTCTATAATTTATTCAATGCTTTTGCGAATCTCAAATAAATTGAATTGCTTTTTTTTGATTTATTCAATTTTTTAAAATTATTACCTTTTTTTCTAAATTTTTATAATTTTGAAAAAAATCATGAACCTTTTCTTTTCATTTTGTCGGAATTTCTTCAAGAGAATTGAAATGTTGAAATTCAGGATCGTTAACACAAACACCTAATAATTTGTTATCTATTTCACCACCATCAATCATTTCTAAACCACCAATGATTTTAACTTTTACAATACAACCTGGGAAAGTAGGTTGACTAATTCAAACTAAAACATCAATCGGGTCATTATCCAAAGCTAATGTTTTTTCAATAAAACCATAGTCGCCAGGATATACGTTGCTTCCGTGTAAAATACGATCTAAACGAAATTTTTTTCCACTATCTTGCTTTAACGAATCGTCGCTCTTAGTATCATATTCGTATTTCATATTAGAACCTTTATTGGTTTCTATCAAGACGTTGAATGTAATCATAATAACCTATCATAAATTTATTGTAAACCAGAAATGTCGTTGTTTTTAATTTTTAATTTTAACAATGTTAATTATCTAAAAAATTTTGTTAAAATGTAAGATAGGTTTTTTTAACATAACATTAATCTCTTAAAAATTTTAATTTTTGGAAAAATAATTTAAACTAAATGCTTAAATTTTTTAAAGAATGAAGAAACAGAAAGGATTTGAATCTTATTTGTTATCATCAAATAAATACAAATTATATTTACAGCATAGTGCTATGTACATGAATTATTGCGCTTTCTTTAGTAATTAATTTTTTTCATTTACCAATTCATCTCTATGGAATTGAAATTGAACGTTTTGAATTTGGTTTGATTGTTGCTTTTGTTTTGATCAATATTGTTAATTTTAAATTGTTATTAGTTTCTGTTTTTTTTTTGCCTTTTTTAGATCAGCTTTTTCATGGTCATAATATTTTACTTGTTCCTTTTGAAGCGATTTTTAATTCATTGGCATTTTCATTTGTTTATTTACTTTGAAACTTATTTTCCAAAAAAAAAGGATTTTTTAGCAGAATTATTTTTATATTTTTTTCTTTACTTTTTTTTCTAGTATTAAAAATTTTATATTTCATTTTAGTTTTATCTTTATTTGTTCCACAAATAAACTTTTTTAATTTTGATTGAAATCAAAATCCACAAAATTTACTTGGAACATCTTTCCTTTTAATTCCCCTTATTTTTAGTTTTATTCGTTTTTTCATTATTTTGAGTATTAGTGCCATTATTAATAAATAAACACACGAAGGGTATCAATGGATAAAATATTAAATTACAAACGGAAAAAAATTATGAATACTAGAATTAAAAGGTACGCTAAATTACGCGAGCAAATCAATCAAGAAATTCAAATGATTAAACTCAAAAACGAAAATAACCAAAAAGTACTTTTTTATCAAAAAAAATTAGCAAAAATTGATTCTTCAATTTTTGATAAAGTAATGCAAAAATCCGAAAGTTATTTTCCTAATTTTACTTCTTTATTACAAGTTAAAAAAATTAGTAAAAATCGTGATTGATTAAAAGATAAAAACGAAATTAATAAATGATTAGAAGTTATCAATGAAGTTTGAAACGAAGAAAAAAGAAACCCCAAAACTTTAGATGAATATTCTCCCCAATCTTCTAGTGAGGCGTTTGTTTTTAAAAAATTATCACATTGAAAAAAGAAAAAAAATGAAAATAAAAACATTTTTGTTCAAATGATTCAATCAAAAGAAAACATTACAAAAAGTGTTGCAAAATCAAAAGTAAAAAATATTAATCATTTTGAACTTTTAGATGTTGTGAGTAAGGTTAATAATAAGATTCAAAATTATGATCAAAAAATAGATTTTCTAATTAAATCAAAAAAACGTCGAACCAAATGAATTTTTTGAATTAATTTATTCTTTTTTTGTGTTTTGTTTACATGCCTAATAATCATTTTAACAAATTAAAAATAAAGCCGATAATTATTGCTATTGACGGTCCAGCAGCAAGTGGTAAAACTACTTTAGGATTATCAATAGCACGTGAATTAAATTTTGCTTTTTTAGATAGTGGTAAGATTTATCGCTTATTAATTTGATATTATCAAAGCAAAAATCTTGATTTTAACAATTATACAACACTTCAATTAAAAAAAGATTTTCTTTTTTTTAAACAAAATTTGCAATTTAAAAAAGATGAATTTTATTTTGAAGGCAATTTGATTCCAAATGATCAAATTTTTAATTTAACAATTAGTAGTTTAGTGCCTTATTTTGTCAATAACAAATGAATTAGGAATCAAGTTACTTCTCTTTGTCAAAATTGAATTAAAGAAAAATGTTTTGTTCTTGTTGGAAGAGACGCAACCACAGTTATTGCTCCTGATGCTGAAGTAAAATTTTTTATTAACGCCGCTTTTGATGCAAGAGTAAAACGTCGATGATTAAATTTTAAAAAAAAAGAGAACTCTTTTAAAACTTTAATAAATAAATTAAATGTTAGTAAACCCAATTATCCATTTAAAAACGATCCTTTTTATCAAAAAATTAAAACAGAAATGAAGAAAAGAGATGAAAATGATCGCAACAGAAAAATAGGTTCTTTAAAAATAGCGCTTGATGCTTTTGAAATTAATAATACTTTTTTAGATTTTACTCAAACGTTAAAATTAATGTTGCAACTTATTGAACAACAAAATTTTACACTTCCTAAAGTAACTATTATTGGTCAAAGTAATGTTGGTAAATCAACACTTTTTAATAGATTGGCTGGCAAAAATACTGTTTTAATTTCCCAAATTGCTAATACCACTCGTGATTTTTATTCTAAAAGAATTACTGTTAAAAATCGTAATTTTATTCTTGTTGATACAGGTGGATTAACAGAAACAAGTAATTTTTTAGAAAAAGAAATCGCCGAAAGAACCGAGGCAGTTATTAATCAAAGTGATTGATTGTTTTGAGTTGTTGATTTTAATCAACCATTAAATTTGATTGATTTAAGAATTAACAAACTGATTAAATATCATAAAAATAAAACTGTTTTGATTATTAATAAAGCGGAAAAGTTTACTAATAAAGATCAAATTAAAAATTTCAATCAATTAGGAATAAAAACCCAAATCCCCCTTTCAACTAAAACTAAATTAAATTTTAGCGAACTATTAAATTGAATAGAAAAAAATATATCAGGACAAGAAAAAGAAGAAGAAAGTGAAAAGACAAATCAAATTCTTTTATTCGGTAAAACTAATGTTGGAAAATCATCTTTATTTAATGCTCTTTGTCGAAAAAAAAGAGTTATTGTCTCTAACCAACGTCATACGACAACAAATGTAGTGGAAGAAAAAATTCTATATCAAAATCATCATTTAAGTTTTATTGATTCAGCAGGTATTAGAAAAAAACGCACAAAAGCACAAACGATTGAAAAAAAAGCGAAAATTCAAATTTTAAAATATCTTAAATGAATTGATTTAGTTTTGTTTGTTTGTGATGCTTCACAAGAATTAACAGTTCAAGATAAAAAAATGATTGATTTAATTTTACAATTTGATAAAAAATTTATTATTGTAGGTAATAAATCAGATCTAATTAAAGAAAATAAGAACAAAATAGAACAAAGTATTAAAGCGTTTTTCCCATTCATTAAAAAACAAAATATTTCTATTTTTTTAGTTTCTTCTTTGAAGAGTTATGGTGTTTTTACTAATTTATTAGAAAAAATATTACAAATTTTAGAATTAAAATAATTTTTTTTATATTTATAAAACATAAGTAAATACAAGGTAAAAAACAATATTTAATTTTTTTAAATTCAAAAACATTTTAATTTTTTTTTGTTTTTGCTTTTTCTATGATATATTTTAGGGCAATTATTTATTGGAGGTATAGTTATGGTAAATAAGAAAGAATTTATTGAACTAATTTCAGAAGAATTAAGTTCAGATAAATTAAGTGTCAGTAAAAAGGAAGCTGAACGTTTTTGTTCAGTTATTACCGACACGTTGGTAGATGTTGTGATAAAAGGGGGAAAGTTTAGATTTCTAAACTTTGGTACTTTTACTGTCGTACATCGACCAGAAAGAAAGGGAGTTAATCCACGTACTGGGAAGTCCGTGTTAATTCCTGCCAAAAAGGTTTTGAAATTCAAAGCCAGTAGCGCTCTTGTTGAAAAAATCGCTAATTCATAAGCAATTTTTTCAACAAGTTTAAAGGTCACACATACTGTTTTAGTTGTGTGACTTTTTTGCTTTTTTGAATCAAATGAAAATAAAATTTAATTTGACGATTGAAGATATTTTACAAAAACGTTTTAGCGTTGAACTCAGAGGTTATGATGCTAAAGAGGTTGATTATTTTTTTGATTTGATCAAGAAAGATTATGAGGCTTGACAGATACTTGTTGTTTTTTACAAAGAACAACTAGATTTAGCAAAAATAAATATTGAAAATGTAAAAAAAGATAAACGCATTTTAGAAAATCACGTTAAAAATTTACAAACACAATTAAAAGAATTAGAAAATAAAGGTTTAAGTAATGTTGATATCATTCAAAGAATTAATACTCTAGAAGAAAAGAATAAGAAGTAATTTTCTTTACAAAGTGATATAAAAGTATTAGGCAGTATGGTTTCGGGTAATCGCTGATGATTTACTTCATTAGAGGAAAGTCCGTCCTTGCACAGTTGACCTTAATACGCTGTAGTGTTTGTGTTTGAAGAAATTCAAAACGATTTTTAAAAAGGTTTTTAAAAATTTTTTGATAAAAATTTTTAAACATTTTGGAAAAAAATTGATGACTAGTGCCACAGAGACGAGTAATGTGAAACGCGGTAAACTTCCACAAGCAAGTAACCCAAATTTTGGTAGGGGCATCGAAAGTTAAAAGGTCATAATAACTTTCGGGTTTAGAATTTGTTCTAAACAGATAAATGATTACCATTACAGAAGGCGGCTTATAGAAACCATACTGTTGCTTATTATTCAAAAATAAATAATTAATAATTTAATTGAATTTAGATAAGATATTTTATTCTTTCTTGTTAAACTGAGATTATAGAGTTGAGAATTCGAATGTCTAATTTATCTTTAACGGAAAAATTAAAATTATTAAAAAATACTTCTGGTTATTCAATAATTTTTGATCAAAAAAAAGTTATTAAAAATTCTTTTTTTTCTTCAGGTAGTTTAATTATTGATCGTTTAACAGGAATAAACGGTTATCCTATCAAAGGCATAATTGAAATTTTTGGTCAGCCATCCACTGGGAAAACAACTTTAGCTCTTCATGCAATAAGTGAATTTCAAAAATTAAATCAAAAAAAAACAATTTTTTTTGATTTAGAAAGAACACTAAATTTTGAATATGCACAAAAAATTGGTGTTAATATTGATAATTTAATTATTTTAAATCCCAAAAACGCTGAAGAAACTTTTGACTTAATAATTGATTTTTTGAAAACGAAAGAGGTTTGTTTGATTGTTTTAGATTCTGTTGCGGCGCTTTTACCAGAAACAGAAGAAAATAATAGTATGAGTGATAATACAATTGGTTTGCAAGCAAGAATTATGTCTAAAGCTTTACGTAAAATAAATTATTTGTTAAGTGAAACAAATTCTTCAATTATTTTTATTAATCAAATTCGTGAAAAAATAAACACTTTTTTTTCAAATCCTGAAATAACAACAGGCGGAAATGCTTTGAAATTTTATTCTTCATTAAGAATACAACTCAGACATAAAGGTAAAATTGTGATCAAAAATGAAAATAAAGGCATTAATGTTGGTGTGAAAATTATTAAAAATAAACGCGCAAAACCATTTGAACAGGGAATAATTTCCATTTTTTTTAATAAAGGTATTAATAAAATGCAAGAAATATTAGAATTAGCAGTTTTTCAAAAAATTGTCCTTCAAAAAGGTGCGTGATATTTTTTTAAAGATGTAAAATTAGGCATTGGTAGAGAAAAAGCTTTAGAATTTTTATTGCAAAATCCAAAAATTTTGGAAAAGATTAAAACCACTATTAAATAAGTTAAAGTATCTAACTTGAAAATAAATATTTTTTGATATCTTTTTGGTATTATAATAATTTCTGGATGTTTTTTTAATTTTTGTGATTAATTGTTTCATTTCTTAGAATTTTGATTATTTTCAAACTTTTTTGACAATCCTTAGTTAAGGATTGTTTTTTGGGTGTTTGTTTATGCCAACTTATTTATTAATACTTATTTGTTTTTTTACTGGAATAATATCAGTTTTGCTGTTGGATTTTTGTTTTTATTTTTTGAAACAAAAGAAAGGTAAAAAAATTCTTGAACAAGCGCGTTTAAAGGCGGATTTAATTGTTAATGAAAGCAACGTTCTTTTAAAAGTAAAACAACAACAAGCTAATTCTAAGTTTCTTGAAAGTAATTCTTCAGAAAAAAAAATAATCCAAGACAGATTAATTTTATTGAAAGAAGAAGAAAATAAAATAGAAACAAAAAAAACAAATTTAGAAAAACAGATTCAAGCATTAAAACAAAAAGAAAAAGAACAAGATAATATTCGCGATCAATTACTTAAAAAACGCGAAGAAATTTCAACAAAATTAGAAAAAGTTGCTGAAATGTCTAAAAAAGAGGCGTTAGATGAGCTTTTTAAAAATTTAGAAAAAGTTCAAATTAATCGCTTGAATAAAATGACCAAAGATCGAATTGATGAAGTTGAAAAAAACATTAAAGTTAAAGTTAATAATATTTTAGCAACCGCTATTGAAAGATATGCTAGTGAATATATTAATGAAGCAACAGTTTACAAAATTGAATTAAAAGATGAAGAAACAAAAGGTAGAATTATTGGTAAACAAGGAAGAAATATCAAAAGTTTTGAAGAATTATCGGGCGTTGATGTTATTATTGAACCAAACAGTCCTATCATTAAACTTTCTAGTCATAACCCAATAAGAAGAACAATTGCTCTTCAAGCTTTAAAAAAATTAATTGAAGATGGTCGTATTCAACCACAAAGAATTAAAGAAACAATTGAATATGAAAAAAAAAATATTGATGTTTTAACTAAAAAAGCAGGTCAAGCGGTTGTTGATGAGTTAAAAATTATTAATTTACATCCTAAATTGATTCATCAACTTGGATTATTAAAATTTAGAACTAGTTATGGTCAAAATGTTTTACAACATTCTATTGAAGTTGCCAAATTAGCAGGTTCAATGGCTTCTGAATTAAATTTAAATGATGAAATTGCAATTCGGGCAGGTCTACTACATGATATTGGAAAATCAAAAGATTATGAAGTAGGAGAGTCTCACGTTAAGGTAGGTGTTGAATTAGCACGTGAATTTCAAGAAGATGATATTGTTATTAACGCCATTCATTCTCATCATGACGATGTCCCTAAAGACAATGTATATTCAATTTTAGTTGCGGCAGCAGATACACTTTCAGCGGCGCGCCCTGGTGCTCGTGACAATGTAGAACAAGATTATTTCAAAAGATTAGAAGCAATTGAGAAAATTTGTCGTGAAATTGAAGGAGTTAATGACAGTCATGTAATTAAGTCAGGAAGAGTGATAAGAGTGATTGTAGATGCAAATAAAGTGAATGATTTTGAGGCTGAAAAAATTGCAGAACAAATTAAATTAAGAGTTAAAACAGAATTAAAGATTCCTGGAGATATTTTGATTGAAGTAATTAGAGAATTTAAAGTTTCTAAAAATTTTTAATTATTTTCTTTATTTTGCTTACTTGAATTTTTTGTTTTTGATCAATATTGATTAATTTTTTAAATTGACTTTCAAGCAAATTTGTGTTTTTTTGATTGGTTCATATTATTGCAATTAACTCGTTTTTACCTACAAAATCACCATTTTTTTTAAACAATTGAACTCCAGATTCATAATCAATTTTATTATTGTTGAGAACGTTTATTTGATTTACAAACGAACCTATTTTACTTGTATCGATGATATTAATATAACCATTTTGTCAACTTTTTATTTCAATTTTATTTTTTGTTTTAATTTCTTGATTTTTGTAAATAAAATCAAAATCACCATTTTGTTTTTCAACAAATTGTCGAAATTTTTCTAAAGCTTTTCCATTTTTAATTATTTTTTCTACTTGGCTTTTTGTTTCTTTTAAACTTTTTGTTTTTTTACTCATTAATAATGCTTCATGAACATGAGCAATTACTATTTCTTTTAAATCTTTTGTTTGTTTATTTTTGAAAAAATTAATTACTTCAATAATTTCTAATTTATTGCCGATATTTTCCCCCAAAGGTTCATTCATATCTGTGATGATGAAAGAAAATTTACGATCATATTTGTTTGCAATTTTAGCTGCTAATTCGGCAAATTGTAATCCTTCCTTAAAGGTTTTAAAAAAAGCGCCGCTACCGACCTTTACATCAATGATTAATCCATCATTGTTTAAAATCATTTTCTTAATCATTACGCTATTGACAACCATTCCTAAAACGTTGTTTTTTTGTGTAACATTTCTTAAATGATATAATTTTTTTTCAAAATAAGACATTTCTTCAATGCCTGAAGTAAGAAGAATGTTGTTTTCTTTTGCTTTTTGCATATAATTTTCAGCAGATATTTCTAGTTCAATATTGGGAAAACTTTTTAATTTTTCAATTGTTCCTCCGGTAAAACCTAATCTACCTGCTGAAAATTTATAACTTTTTAATCCTAACGCATCTAAAATAGGAAGCAAAAGTAGAGTTACTTTATCACCCACTCCTCCAGTGGAGTGTTTGTCAATTTTAAAGTTTTTAATTTGCCTCAAATCAACTTTTTGTGATTTTTGATAAGTAACATCAAAAAAATCAATTGTTTCTTGTTCTGTCATTGGGTTGATCAAAAAAGCATCAATTAATTTGGTCATTTCTTTGTCATTAATTTGGTTGTTGGAGTAATTTTCTACAATATATTTCACTTCATTGAAGTTTAATTCTTCATTTTTTATTTTTTTGGTAATTAAATCAGCGAACTTCATTTTTGTATTTTTTGAATAAGGAATTTTTTGTTTAATTTGAGAATTTGCATTGGTGTGATTAATTCTTGGAATTGAATTTCCATTTTTTTTTGATTAATGGATGTAGAGATGAATAAAATTTGTGAAAAACCACCATAAGGAATGTTGATTATTTCTTCTCAATTTTCTTTTTTTACTTTAGAAAATACAAAAAAATTTCTTGGTATTTTAATGTTTTCAATACATAAATTGATATTTTGTTTAATTTGATTTTTTTTGATAATGAAATTATTTATTAAAGAATAAAATTTATTCAATTTAGTTCCAAGTTTTTTTCATTCTTCTTCGTTTATTAGAAATGATAAAGGAGCGTTTTCTTCAAATTTGTTAATTTTCATTAAAGCTAACAGTAAGAAAGGATTGATTTTGTCACAAACAATGAAATTAGCTTTTTCGTTTCATATATCCTTGTTTTTTATGTTAATTTTTCAACCTTCTAGTCATAAAAGATAATTAGAATATCTTTTTGTTCAACGATATAATGATTCTTCTTTTTTTGTTTTTTTCTTTTGTTTTTTTCTTGTTTTACTTCATAATTTTATTGAAAATCAGAAAAAAACAGGTCAAGTAATAAATACTTTAATCAAATATAAAAAAAAATCTCACACAGGATAATTTTATCAAAAATTACTATTTTTCTTTCTCTATTTTTTCTCAATAATTAAAAAATAATTTAAAATCATTCAATGTACACGTTTCGGGTCGTGTTTTTTTTGTAAAATTATTTTTTAATAAAAATGGAATTATCCTTTTAATTGTGTTTGTATCTAATTTATATGAAATTTTTCAATTATTTAATAGCGTTTTTCTTTTATATTTAAAACAATTTTTGATAAATTCCAAAAATAATCTAGCATTTCTAACAATTATTTTTTTTTTAGGTATAAATTCTAAAAACACGCTGTTTATTTTTGGCAGAGGGTAAAAATATTCTTTGTTTAAAATGATTTTTTTTTCTACTAAACTGAATAATTGTGTCATTATTGTTAAAAAACCATATTTTTTTGTTCCTTTTGATGCAAGAATTTTATCAGCAATTTCTTCAGGAAATGAAAAAAATAATGATGAAAACATTTGTCTTTGTTGGAGAAAAAGAAATAAAATAGCTGTGGCAATGGAATAAGGTAAATTACTAATAACTTGATATTTTTTTGTAGTTGCTAATTTTTGTAAATTAAATTCTAAAATATCATCATTATAAAATTCAATATTCATTTCTTTTTGAAATTCGTTTTTCAGAAAATTAAAGAGTTTTTGATCTTTTTCAATTAAAATCAATTTTTGATCGTTATTTTCCTTAATCTTTATCATTAAAAATTTAGTTAAAATTCCTAATCCAGAACCAATTTCAATAATATTATGATCTTTTTTTACATTAAAGGTTTGAATTATTTTTTTTGCAATGACTTCATTATTAAGGAAATTTTGTCCTAATTTTTTTTGTGGTGTAATTTTTAATTGCATTAATTTTTGCTTAATGCTCATATCAAGTTATAAAAAAACAAAATTATTTATAGATATAATTTTTCTACTAATTTCAAAAACTTATTATCTATAGAGTTTTTAACAGATTTAAAAATCCTTTTTTTCTAATGTCTTTCAGTATATCGGAAAGGTTGTCTTTTTTTTCTCAAAAATTTTTGTTTTCTAAAATATCTTCAATCCCAGAATTGATATTAGTATTTTCCAATAATTTTTCAATTTCTTGATCAGTAATTTTTTTTCCATCTGCTTTTTTTTGGTTTAATTTTTTAAAATCACTTTCTTTTTCCCAAATTTTTATTGTTTTATTAAAATCTTTATTTTTTTCTAATTCTTTGTAAATTGGTTTGAGATCATTTTTGATTATTAGAAAAAATCGAATAGTAGCTTTTTTAACATCATCATCTTTTTTATTTGTTTTTTTAATTTTATTTAAACTTGCTTCTGTTTCGTCTAAAAATGTAAATTTGTTAAAACGATCAGTAATTTTGTCAATTTTAACTGCTTTGGTAAATTGTAAAAAATAACTTTTGTTTTTTCTTTCTTTGCCGATTAAAGGGACTAAAAATGACGTATAATAACCAAAAAGAATTAAGAGCGCAGGAACATAAATAATTTTTCACCAATTTTGTTTTAAGATAAAACATGAAAAAGTTGTGATATATTTTCTTTTAATTATTGCAAAGTATAAAATAACACTGATTCAGAAAAAAATTAAGAAAATTCCTGAAAAATAAATTAATCTGCTTATGACTGTTTCCTCAAATAATAAGATAATTCCTTCTTCTATTTTTTCTTGATTGACTCATTCTTTTATCAATCAATTTTGCGCATCTTTATAATATGGTTCAATAAAATCAAATGTTAATAAGGCAATTCCCATTATAATCATCATTGATGAAGTGATGAATTGTAAAAAGATGTTGTTTGTAAAAAACAATATCACAAGCAAAACAATTAAAATAGAAAAGATCGCAATATCAATTCAAAAAATTTGTTCTGAAGTAATGAAATTTTTGCTAACTAAAGAAGGTAAAGTTTTTAAATAAACGTTCACTATGAAAGTATTTATACCATAAATTATTAAACTATTATGAAAATTTTTAAAATTACCGAAAAACAAAGGCAAAATTTATTTGTTAAATTTCCATTTCAAAAACAATTAAAACAACACAATACTTTTTATTGACATGGTTCAGAATGGGGGATTACAATGCATTTTTATTTTACTAGTTATAAACTTTTGATTCAAGGTTCAGAAAAAAATTTAACTATTTTTTTTAAAAATAATTATTTGCTTTTTCCAAACGAACAAACCTTAAATTTAGAAATGTCAAATAACACCCTTGAAGAAAAAGATAAAATTCCCTATTTTGGCGGTGATGAATCAGGGGTAGGAGACCTTTTTGGCCCAATAGTTCTTACTGTTGTTTATTTAGATTTAGCTTTTTTAAAAGTTATTCAAAATTTGCCCATTCAAGATTCAAAACAATTAACTGATGCTGAAGTAAAGTTGTTAGCGCCTAAATTAATGGAATATAAATCTAATTTTTTTTTTGAAATTGTTGACAATAATAAATTTAATTTACAATTTGGTAATTCTATGAATTTAAAAGAGTTGATTACTTTTTATTATGTGAAAATTTTACAACGAACTGTTCATTTAAAAGATTCAAAACAAATTATTATTGATGGTTATACCACTTCTCGATTATTTACTAAATATTGTTTGCGTTTAAATTTAGGCTCTGCTTTTTCTGTTAATTTTGTAGAAAAAGCAGAAAACAAACATTTAGCAGTTGGAGCGGCTTCAATTATTAGTCGTTTTTTATTTTTACAAGAAATGGATAAAATTTCTCAATATTTTCAAAGACCAATTCTGCTTGGTGCAAATCCTAAAGTAAAGATTTTGGTTCAAGAACTTTCTCATCAATATGGATGAGATATTCTACAAAGATTTGTAAAACTTAATTATAAAGGTGTAAAAAATTAAAAAAAGATGTAATTAATAAAAATTTTTAATTTTGTCTCAAGTATTTGTACCTAAATTGATTTTTCTTAAACTTCAAATTCCGATAGAACCAAGAATTATTAATAACAAAATAAAAAAAATACCAACACCGTAAAGGGCAATATTGCTATTTACTTTTTTATAATTAAGTATTAAAGTAATTGAAAAACCGATAAAAAATGCTAAAACCGGGAAAGCAATGTAAAAACCAGTAATTCTTAAAAGTTCATTATCTTGTTCAATACTTTTTTCAATGTTGGTGTACTTAATAATTGCAAAAATAATCAATAAAAGCAAACCTTTTATTAATGTAGAAGTGATTAAAGCACGCGCTTGATCGTTTTTGATAGAGTCGCTGACAATTAAATAAGTTAAAGCACCAATTGATATTCAAGACAAATATTCAGTTCCATAATAATATACAGCTTCATTTTTAGTTAAAACGAACTGCGTGAGACTTAAAACCAAAACCCCAAAACCCCAAATAATTAAACTTTTTTTTGTTCCTAAAAATAATTCTTGAAAAAAACCAATTTTACTGAAAGTAAATCAAACAAAAACTAAAGAAATAATGAATTGAAAAAAACTAGAATTATTTTCAATGAAAACAAAAGTAAATAAACGTCAAACTTGCTTTCCTTCAATGATTGATGAAAAATGATTGGCGCCAAAAAAAAGAGGGTATAAAGAAGAATCTAAACCTTCTAAACCAATTTTGTTTTTAATCAACACAAGAAAGTAAACAAGACAGTTAGTAATAAAAATAATTGTAATTAAAGTTAAAAATACCGGAGTTTTACTTAAATCACGATATTTGATGTCTTTGAAAAGTTTTTTTGCCGCTTCTTTTTTTCTTATTTTGGCCAAAAAAGAATCTTTTAATGATTTTTCGTTTGTTCTACCATTTGAAAACCTTTTTAAAGAGAATTTACTTAAAATTTTGTTTATAAACATTTGATTTATTTTATTTTATTTAACTAATGAAATTATACATTAACATGTTAAAGATAATTTGTTTTTAAGATAATTTTTTTTGAAAATATAATGGTAAATCAATTTTAAATTCCATTTCTTTTTTTGTCAAAGGGTGAGGAAGAGATAAATAATAAGCATGTAAATAAATGTAATTGTTTTTGCCCCCTTGATAAAGAGGATCGTTGATGATTGGAAAATTAAGAAATTTTAAATGTCCACGAATTTGATGTGTTCGCCCCGTTTCTAATTCGCATTCTAAAAGTGTTTGTTTACGTTTGGCAAAAATTTGAATTATTTGAAAATGAGTAATTGCTTTGGCGCCTGTAGGTTTGGTGTGAACGCGTTTATATTTTCCTGGTTTTGTAAGAGAAACGTCCACTGTGAATTTTTTTTCTTTAACAATACCTTGAACTAAAGCAAAATATTTACGTTTTATTTTACGTTTTTGCATTTTTTTTTTAAAAAATAATCAAGTGGACAAGTTGCGCGCAATTACCAACAAACCGCTTGTAGGTTTATCTAAACGATGAACGATTCCAGTTTTTTTGATGTTATTTTCAAATTGCAATTTATTTTTTACAAAATCTCAAAGCGTATCATGATGATGATGTAAATCATGATGCACTACCATTCCAGGAGGTTTGTTTACAATGAGAAAATCTTTATCTTCATAAATAATTTTTGGTATAAATGATATCTTTGTATTCATATTTAAATTAATTTATTTTTTGTTTTTGTAATTATTTGTTTCAGTTTTTATTCAAATAATAATTTTAGTAATTATAAATAAATTTAAAATAATTATTCCAACAAGAATCATTAAGTCTTCCAAATTAAAATAAATTATTTCATTAATTTTTAAGGATAAATAATCAATTACTCACGGTGAATATCATAAACGATTAATAAAATTTCCTAACCCACCAAAAAAAATCAGAATTAAAATTAAGCTGATTCATTTTTTTCTTCATCAAAAAATAATAATCCCCAAAGAAATTATGACCAAAGATTGTAAGATAATAATAGTTGTAAAACTATTGATTTGTATGTTTTTTCAAAGAATAGATTTATTTAACTTAATTTTTATTCCTAATCAAGCAGATTGATAAATTCATTTATTATCTATTGCATGATTAGCAACAAGATAATATTTTATTAATTGTCCGATAATCAATAAAATAGCACTAAATAGTGTAAATAATAAAATTCTTTTTCATCATTGATTAGATTTTTTTTTTATTGAAGTTTTGAAGTTGTTTGACATGAGTTACAATTAACTTGTTTTTTTAAGCTCTCGTTTAAATTACAACGTTGGCATAAAGGATTATTAATTTTTTCAAATCAAATATAACCACAATCTGTTTTTGTACCTTTTTTAATATTTTTGAAAATAACTTTTTGTGTTTTTCAAAAGAAATGAATATTTTGTATTTTTTCAATTTCTTGAATAAAGTTGTTAAATAAATCATTAATATTTTGATAATTATCTTTGTTTTTTAATGCAAATTGCTGACAAAAAGATTGATAATCTAATTTATTTTTGAATAATTTGTATTTTTTATCATAATTAATAAAAACGATCGCTTCTTTAAAAAGTGTAATTTTTTTTGCTTTAACTGCAACTTCTAAAATTTTGTGAATATTTTTTTTCATTTCTTTAATAAATTTTCATTTTAATAAAATTTTGTTTTCTGTTTTTGGATTCAAATTTAAATTAATTTTTTTTGGTCAATGAAGTAAATGAACTGATTTTTGTTTATTTTTTCAATTAATTGTTTGATATGCTTCTTCAATTGTGTGCGGAATGAACGGCGCTCAAAGAACAATTAATTTTTCTAAAATAAAAAAAAAAGTAGTTTGAATTTGCCTTCTTTCTAAAGTGTTTTTTGAACTAGGATAAAGAATTTTTTTAGCATAATCAAAATAAGAACTAGATAAATCATTAATGGCAAAATTATTTAATAATTGATATGCTAAATGAAATTGAAATTTTTGAAAATATTTAGTTACTTTTTCAATTAAAATGTTTGTTTTTATTAAAATTAAATAATCAATTTCTGTTAAAATTTCACAATAATTTGTTTTGATATCAAAATCAACTAAATTATTAATAAGAAAACGAATTGTATTGCGGATTTTAACATAATTTTTTGCAGTGCTTTCAATTACATTTTTATCTAAACTTAAATCTTCAAAATAATTGCTAGATCCTACTCATAATCGTAAGACATCGGCGCCGTATGTTTGACATATTTCAAGAGGATCAACTACATTTCCTTCTGATTTAGACATTTTTCTTCCTGAGACATCATTGACAAAGCCGTGAGTAAGAACTTTTTTAATTTGCTGTTTATTTTCTAAAGCAGCAACAATAATTAAAGAATTAAATCAACCACGATATTGATCGTTGCCTTCTCAAATTAGTGAAATAGAATTTTCAGGATGTACAATTTGTGCGGAACAACCAGAATCAAATCACACATCAAAAGTATCGTCAGTTTTGTCAACAATTTGATATTTAGTAATTTGTTGAGGTGTCAAAAGTTGTGATATTTCTTGTTTCCATCATAAATTATCATTGTTTTTTTCAATTAAATCAGCAATGTGTTGAACAATTTCAACATTTAAAACCGGTTTTTGATTTTTGTTTATAAAAACAGGGATAGGAACACCCCATTTTCTTTGTCTTGACAAACATCAATCATTTCGCGCTTTTAATATTTTTGTCATTCTTTTTTTGCCTCAAGATGGAATTCATTCCATTTGTTGAATTAATTTTTTAATTTTTGTTTTTAAAGGTAACAGGTTTAAATATCACTGATCAGTTGTTCGATAAATTACTGGTTTTTTTGTTCTTCAATCGTGTGGATATTGATGAATAATTTCTTTTTCACCCAAAAGACTGTTTGTTTGTTGTAATTTTTTCATAATAATTTTTTCTGCTTCAATGTAAAACTTCCCCTTAAGATCTCTATCCAATGTTTTTTCATTAAAAAAACCCTTGTGATCAACAGTACAAACAACATCTACCATTTGTTTTACTAAATAAAAATCTTCCAATCCATGAGCAGGCGCAACATGAACAACACCAGTTCCTTCGTTTAAATTGACGTGTTCTGAATGTAACACGGTTGACGCAAGATTTAGATAAGGATGAAAATATTTAGAACCAATTAATGTTTTACCCTTTCACGATTTTATAATTTTAGCTTCAGTTAATGGTGATAATTCTTTTTGCAAACGATGAAATAGTTTTTTAGCAACAATAATATTTTTTTTAATTTGAGAAATTTGAATTAAAACATATTCAATTTCAATATTAATTGCTAAAAATTGATTAGCTGGAATTGTTCATGGTGTGGTTGTTCAAACTAAAAAAGCGCTATTTATAGGAATATTTTTGTTTTTTTCTACAGAGAATAAGATAAAAATAGATGTGCTTTTTTTTGCCAGATATTTTACTTCTGTATCAGCGAGCGCGGTTTGTGAAGATCATGATCAATAGACAGGTTTAATGCTACGAAAAATTAATTTTTTTGCTACCATTTTCGCAAAAATACGTAATTGTTGAGCAACATAATCAGAAGTAAGGGTTAGATATTTTTCTTGAAAATTAATTTGTGTTCCTAATCTTTCAAGTTGTTGAGTTTGTTTTTGCACTTGTTTTTGGGCAAATTGAGCACATTTTTGTCGAAAATCAATACTTGTGTTTTTGTTAACAGGGGTTTTCAAATTATTTTGTTTGGTTACTGACAAAGCAATTGGTAATCCGTGTGTATCTCATCCAGGAATAGCAAGAATTTGGTAATTATTTAAAGAATGAAAGCGTAAAGCAAAGTCTTTTAAAATAAAATTTAATGCATGTCCGATATGAACATTGCCGTTAGCATATGGCGGACCAATATGAAGGCAAAAAAATTTCTGCTTCTTTTTTGTGATTTCTTGCAATAAATTTATTTTTTTTCAAAAATTTTGAATTTCTATTTCTTTATTTTTTAAATTTGCTCTAATTCCAAAGGAACTGTTAAAAATATTAAGATCCTTAGTTTTCATTTGTTTAATTAATTACGAATTAAAATGTTGATTTTAAAGAAAAATAATAAATATGATCTTTGAGTTTTTTTGCTTTACCGTTTTTAAAAAAAATCACACCACTTAAAAAATCTAAAATTCTTCTTCTTTCTGCTTTTTCTATTTCGTTGAGATTAATTAAAACTTTTTCTTTTTTTAATAAAATTTTAGAAACATAAACCACTTCACTAAAAGAACTTAATTTAAATTTATAAAGATTGCTGTCGCTGTCTACTTCTTGACTAGTGTTTACGTCGTTGCTGCTTTTATTTAATTTATTTTTTCATCATTTTTTTAAAAAACTCATTTTTATCTCTTTCTCCTAGTTGCTTTTTTATCATTTCATAAATGAAGGTAAATCATCATCATCACTTTCATTTGTATTTTTTTTCGCTTTATTGTTTTCAATATTTGTTTCTTTGATACTAGAATAATCTTTTTCGCTATTTGTTTTTGATGAATTAATCTCTTCTTCGCGACCTCTATTACGAATTTTTTTAATATAATCAGGATTAGCATAACGAACTTCTTCTTCGTTGAATTCAGTTCCAATAATCGCTACTATCATTTTATCGCCCATTTCTTTGTTAATTTTTAGACCAAAAATAACATTAATTTCATTCCCTGCTTCTTTTTTAATGTAATCAATACTATCGTTAATGTCAAATAAAGTTGTTGTTGTTCCCCCGGTGAAATTAACAATTGCGTTTTTAATACCTTTGATAGAAGCTTCTAATAATTTACAATTTACCGCTTCCCTTGTTGCGTCAATTGCTTTACGTTTACCAATACCAATACCAATACCAAACAATGCGTTTTTTTTGTCTAAAAATACCGTACGAATATCGGCAAAATCAAGATTTATTTTTGCAGGTAAAACAACTAAATCAGTAATACTTTGTACAGCTTGACGAAGTGTTTCGTCAGCGTTATTAAATGAATCGTACAAAGGATTATTTCCATAAATTTCTAAAAGTTTATCGTTTGAAATAATAATCATAGAGTCAACGTTTTTTTTTAAATTTTCAATACCTTTATTAGCGTTAGTGACACGTAAACGCCCTTCAAAATTAAATGGTCTAGTTACTACAGCGATTACTAAAATTTTCATTTCTTTAGCGATTTTACAAATGATTGGCGCCGCTCCTGTGCCTGTGCCTCCACCCATCCCGGAAATGACAAATAACATATCAATATCTTCAAGTAAATTTCTAATTTCTGCTTCGCTTTCAAGTGCAGCTTTTGAACCAATATCCGGAATACCACCGGCGCCTAAACCTTTTAATTTTTTTTTTCCTAAATTGATTTTTTCATTTGAGATTGAGTTTAACAATGCTTGCGCATCTGTATTTGCTGAGATGAATTTTACTCCTTCAATTCCGTAATCAATCATGTGATTGACCGCATTACATCCTGCGCCACCAACACCGATAACTTTAATTTTAACTGTACGATATGTTTCTTCGTTTTGCATTGAATTTAATTCTTTTTTATATATTTTAATCCTTTTTTACACTAATTTTACTTTGATTGTTTAATCAATGACAGTTTATTTTGTAAATGATGATAATAAGCATTGCCAATTAAATATGCATCTTCAGAACTTTTTAATCCTGTAAAATGATTAATTTGCACTTTTCATTTTCATTTTTTTTGAATTGTTTGAATATAATCATTAAAACCACTAATTTTTGTAACATCACCAAAAACAAAAATTGTTGTATCTTTGGTGTTTAAAATTAATTTTTCTTCAATAATGAATTGAATCTCATCAACCACTTTATCTAAATAATTAATAATTTTTTCGGTAATTGTTTGGCGAATATTTTTTAATTGTTTGCCTTGTAAATCATTTAAAAATTTCAATTTTTGATCATTTTGATTAATTTCATTTAAATTAAACAGATTATAAAGATATTTTTTAATATCTTCTTTATCAACATTTAATTTGTTGATAATTTGATTCAAAAGTAGATTAAGTTCTTTTTTTATTTCAAAAACATGTGTAAAAATTTTCTTTTCAAAAATAAAAACTTGGATTTTATCTTCGTTTCACATTACTAAAACAGTTTTTTTGGTGCGTTCTGAAAACAAAATGTTGATATAAATAGCATAAGGCAATAAAATCGGACGAAATGGTTGTTTTTTGGTAATTTTGAAAATTTCTGAATATTTATAAATTTGTTTTCATTCTGCTTGATAAAGAAAACCAGAAATTTTAATTGAACTAAGTATTCTTTGAAATGGGGGTTTGGAGAAAGATTCTTTTTGATCTAATAAAATATATTTATTGATTTTGAATAAAAAATTTTGATATTGTTTTTTTCTTTGATAACTTTTTAAAAATTCTTCGTTAATGTTGTTTAAAATTCTTTCGTTAAAAAGTGTTGGTTCACTAAATTTATAAAAATATTCATGGGGAATAATCTTGATATTTTTTATTGGCAAGTTATAACTAATATTTTTTAGTGATATTTTCAGTTCTTTTTCTGCTTGCTTAATTAAATTATTAAAAATTTTACCTTGTTTAAAAATTTTAGAAAAACTTTTACTTCCTTGGTTATGATTGTGATAAATACGCTCATTAAAAAGAATATAAAATTGTGAATTTTGATAAAAGGTAACAATTAAACTTAAATATTGATCTTGAATATCTACAATTGCATAAGTTTCTTTTTTATTAATTGCTTCCATATTTTACTTATGCTTTTTTAGGATTATGAAGTTAAAAAAAGGATTATTTTTTTATCTTTTCCTTGATCTTGATTATTTGTTCGTTTTTATAAAAACCACAATTAGAGCAAACAATATGAGGTTTTTTTTTGATTCCACAATTAGAACAACCAATTAATTCCAACGGCGATAAATGTCAATGAGAACGTCTTTGGCGTTTTTTTTGTTTGGAGGTGCGATGCTTAGGAACTGCCATTTACTTTTTTTTCTCTTTTTCAAATATTTTAACATTTTTTAGACTTTTTAATTTCTTTTCTAATTTATGGAAAAGATAACTTTCTTTTTCCTTGTTTTGCAAATCTTTGTTTTTTCAAATACGAAAAGTAAATTTTTGTTTTTGATAAAAGTCAATTAATTCCATTTTAATAATTTTGTCATCACAACTTTGAATTTGCTCAATAATGTATTCAAAAAAATTTAATTCTAATATTTTTTTATTTTTTAATGGTAAATAAACTTTAGGAGTTCAAACCCCTTCTATTTCAAAAGAAAAATCTTGATAAATTAAACGTTTATCTATATTTGTTTCTTTAAAGACAAGTTTTTGCACAGGATTTGGAATAAGTTGAAAAAGTTGAGATAAATTCAGTTCTAGATAAAAACCATTGTTTATTTTTTGAGATAATTTAGCATTTAGCATTCCAATTTGACCAATATTTGTATTGTGATAATAAAGGTCCTCAAAACTTTGACTGTTAAAAAAATTATTAGAACTATAAACAGGAATTTCACTGTTGTTTTTGACAATATTAGGAACTGTTTTGAATAACTTTTGACTATCTAAAGTTAAAATATTGAGAATATTTTGAACAATAAGAATTAAAAAATTTTCATTTATTTTTATTTTTTCTTGAGCTAGAGAATTATTAATTCAACAATTTTTTCAAATAATGCCTAATTTTAATTCTTCAATGAATTTTTTTTGTTGTTGAAAGAAAGTTTTATCAATAGTGAAAATGTTGTTGCTGTTTGTTAAATTTACATCATTAAGATTATCAATTAATGATTTTGATAATTGCTGATGTTCTTTTTTTGTTTCCAGATAAATAATTGTTGGATCTGGTGAAATTTGTCTTTTTTGCAAAGAAAAAGTTTTAACTCTTTGCAGACCTAAATTTAATAAGTATTTGTTTATTTTGCTTAAAAAATTAGTTGTAGGATTAATGTTGTAATTATTTTCTTGAATTGCAAAAAATTTTTCCGGAATTTTGTTAATATTGTAAAATTTAATAATTTCGCTAATAATTTCGTTGTCATTTTTTCAATAATGATATTTAGGCAAGATAAATTTAATTGTCTTTGGTTTTTGCAATATCAATTCAAATTCAGTATTTTGAAATATTTTTTTTAATTCCAAAAAAGTAAAATTTGTTCCTAAAATGCGATTGATATAATCAATTTCTATTTTTTGAGTTTGTTGTGTTAATTCACTCAATTTGCTTTCTCAATTATCAATATTAATCACTGAAAGATCCATTTCTTTTTTTAATAAAGATAAATAACGTTGATGCGCTAAATGAGTAAAAAAAGGCATTAATTTTTGATTATTTTGCTCACCAGAAATGCTATAAATATCTAAACAGTTAGTTGTTTTGGAATGTTTCAATAATTTTCTTTTTGTAATAAAGGGAGAATTAATTTCTTTTTTTTCCTTAATTGTTAATGGCGAAGTATTTAAAACAATTTCGTTTTTAACCCCTGTTTCTAAAGCAACATAAGTTGCTAAATCAAAAAAAATATTATCAGTGATATTTTTTTGATGAAGTGATAATTGACTTTTTAATCATTGAGGACTGTTTTTTTTATTTTGAAAAGTAACTGACGCGAAACCAATAAAATTATTTTGAGTTTTTTTTGAAGTGATAATTGAATGATAATTTATTGTTTTTTGCTTTAAAAAAGGAATATTAAAATATTTGGCAAGATATTGCGCAATAATAAAAACGGTTCCACTTTTTTTTTGGTTTAATGGATGTTTGACATCAAAAAGACAGTCGTTTAAAAAAACATAGTTTAATGGTTTAGTTCCTTCTTTAGCTTTATTTGGTAAAATCGCAATTTCTTTTTGGTTTTTATTTTGATTGTTAAATCCTAATTCTGGTCACGAACACAACATTCCTTCGGAATAAACATCAATAAATTTTCGTTTTTTAATCATAATATTATTGTTTAAAGTAATGCCGACTGGGGCCAAAATTACTTTATCTCCTATCTGAAAATTATCAGCACCACAAACAATAGAAAGTGTTTTATCACCGTTGTGAACTTGACAAATGTTAAGTCTATTTAAAACAGAATGTTTATTTTTACTTAATATTTTAACTACTTTTAATTTTTGATTTAATTCTTGATAATTGTGAATGATGGATGTTTCAAATCCGCAATTATTAAGCGCTTCTATAATTTCAACATTGCTGATGGAATCAAGATTAATAAAATTTGTAATTAAACGACGACTAATGAGCATAATATTATTTGTAATCTTTTTTTAAATTGTTTTTATACAAAAGACGAATATCTTTAATTTTGTACTTTAACATAGCAATTCTTTCAATTCCGATACCAAATGCAAAAATGATTTTGTTTTTGGAAATATTACATTTTTTTAAAACTTCAGGGTTTATTATTCCAGCGCCTAACAATTCAATTCAACCACTATTATTACAAACATTACAACCTGTGGTACTACAAAAAGTACAATAAATATCCATTTCTAGTGAAGGTTCTGTGAACGGAAAATAACTAGAGCGAAAACGATATTGCATCGTTTTACCAAAAATAAATTGACAAAAATTAATTAAAATACCTTTAAAATTTGTCATTGATAAATTGCTATCCATTAAACAAGCGTCAAATTGAGTAAATTGAGGTAAATGTGTTGAATCATCGGTATCATTGCGATAAACATTTCCAATTGTATAAGTAAAGAAATTATCTGTTTTTTCTTGATATTCAGAAAGAATTTTAGATGTAGTGTTTGTTGCATGTGTTCGTAAAATGGTTTGATCATTAATGTAAAAACAATCTGTTTTATTTCGAGCGGGATGATTTTTTTCAATATTTAAAAGCATAAAGTTGCTCTCAACACTTGTTAAAACTTCAGATGGCATAAATTTTCAATTCATTTGATTACAAAAATTATGAATTTGCTCCACAACCATGTTTAACGGATGATCTTGTTCGTTATTTAAATTAATCGGCAAAGTATTTTGATTAATTTTGATTAATGTTTGGTTGTTTTTGAGTTTGAGATTTTGAGTATTAAAAAAAGTTTCTGTAATTGTAATTTTGTTTTTGGGTTGTTTTGTTTCAAGTTGTTTTTCTTGTTTAAAAAATATTTTTTCTACTTTTTGTTTGATTTTTTGTAATTGTTTGTTGAAGATTTTTTTTTCCGCAATATTTAAGTTTTTAAAAACTTGCATTAAGGAAGAGTTTTTACCAATTAATTCATTTTTTTTTACTATTAGTTGATGTAATGTTTTACATTCTTGTAATAGAGTTTTACTTTTGTTTTCTGTTTCTTTTGTAATTTGTTTTCAAGTTTTCATTTATTTTCTCCATTTTTTCAACTTAATAATTCATAATTAATTTTAGCATTATTTAGTCACAAACATCAAATCCAAAATAAATAAATTTAAAATATCTTTGATTAATATAGTCAAAAATTTAACCCTTTTTTGCAAGAGATTATTAAATATTTGTTTGTCAAAATCTAAATAAACAGATAAAATAAATTTTTACTTGGAATTTTGTTTATTTTTAAAGATTTTGAAATATTAAACTAATGATGATTACTTTACGCAAAAATCAACTTATTAAACAAAAAGAAGTTGCAGAAATTAAAAAAATTATTAGTGAAGCGAATGTAGTTTTATTAATTAATTATCAAGGTTTGAAAGTAGTGAATTTTCAAGATTGAAAAAAAAAGTTAAAAGATAGTCTTTCCGAAAAAATAATTTTACGCGTTTATAAAAACACTTTATTAAAACGCGCTTTTGCTAATACTAAGTATGAAACGATAAATACCTTTATTAAAGGGATGTTGTTTTTTGTGTCAACTGGAAGTAGTTCTTTGTCTTCAATTAAACTTTTAGCAAAATTTATTGAAGCAAAAAAAAATGTTAATTTTATTGGTGGTATTTATAACCAAGAAGTGGTTTCTAAAAAAGAAATTATAGAATTATCATTATTACCAACACGTGAAGAACTTTTAACTCAATTGATTTTTTCATTGAAATTTGCCCCATTAAACTTAATATTAACCCTAGAAAATATTATTAAAAATAAAAATAAACTGAAAAATTCCACAATGTCTAAAAAAACATAATAAAATATTTAGAATAGAAATTTGTAATTAGAAGATAACGAGCAGAAAAATGAGCAACGAAACAAAAACAAAAAAGGATGTACTAAAAAACAATACAGCAAGTGTTAAAGATAGTAAGTATAATTCTTTAATTGAAAAAATTAATCAACTTAGTTTGTTGGAATTAAAAGATTTCGTACAAGAGTTACAAAAATATTTCAATATTGACCCTAATCAATTGGTTTCTGTTTCTAGTGGAAAGGCTTCTGAAGAAAAAAAAAGTAGTTTAGTTAATGTTATCGTGGAAGAAGTAGGGCAAAGTAAAATTGCTGTAATTAAAGTTGTTGGAAAAATTACTGGTAAAGGTTTATTGGAGGCAAAAAAAATGTTAGATAATGTTCCTTTTACTATTGCTGAAAAACAAACAGAAGAAGCAGCAAAAAAACTCAAAGCAGATTTAATAGTCGCTGGTGCTACGGTAGAAATAAAATAATTTGTTGATGAAAAAACAAACAAAAATTATTTTAAATAAAATTAAAACTACTTGTATTACTTGTGATACTATTTTTATCATTCAAACTGTTTTAAAAAAAGACTTTAAAATTGATGTTTGTTCGCATTGTCATCCTTTTTATTTAGGAACCCAAAAATTTGAATCTAAAGCAGGAAGAATGGAAAGATTTCGTCAATTGGAAAAAAAGACACAAAATTTATTATTAGCAAAACAGAAACAAAAAACAGAAAATAAAAAAAATTACTTAATTAAAGGAGAATAAAATTACTATGTATAACCATGTCACTATTTGTGGGCGTTTAACTCAAGATCCCCAGTTACGCGACTCTAAAAATCAAATTCCATATTTACGTTTCACTATCGCAGTTAACAATCCGTATTCAAAAGTCACATCAACTGTTTTTGTTGAAGCGATTGCTTGAAGAAGCAATGCAGTTAATATGGTTAAATTTCTCAAACGTGGTAGTTTAGTACTTATTGATGGCAAACTACAGAATATTGGTAATTCTGGCTTGGAAGTATCGGTTAATTCGGTTTATTTTATGGAGTCTAAAAAGTCAACAAACGCTTTTGAAGATCAAAAAAAACCTTCAACGACTGTTGAAAGTATTTCTAAACTTAATTGAGAAAAAGAATCTAACGCTACTGTTGCTAAAAATAATTTGCAAACAACTGTTTCGAAAACTTCTGAATCAATTGATGATACCAATCCTAAAAAATTAAATAAGAAAGACACTCAAGAAAAAACTTCATCAAATTCTAGTAATGATGAAGGAATTGATTGAGATGCAATTTAATTAAAGGAAATGTTAACGAAAAGCGCCAAAGCAAAGCCTAAAAAAAAATTTTTCAGATTTAAACGTGAATGTTATTTCACTAGAAATAATATTACCTATATTGATTATAAAGACATCAATTTGTTAAAAAGATTTATTTCAAATTCAGGACAAATTTTGCCACGTTTTTTTACTGGAACAAAATGTAAATATCAAAAACATCTTGCTAAAGCAATCAAAAGAGCGCGTTTTTTAGGATTATTAAGTTATACACAGCATCCTGACGAAATTAAATAAGTTAATTTAAATGTTGTTTAAAAAAGTTCGCACACGTTTTGCTCCATCACCGACGGGAATGATGCATCTGGGTGGTGCTCGAACCGCCTTATTTAATTATTTATTTGCGAAACATTTTAAAGGTGATTTTATTGTTCGTTTTGAAGATACAGATCTTAAACGCAATGATTTTTCTTCTATTGATCAATTATTATCTGATTTAAAATGATTAGGTATTAAACCATGTGCCACTATCGGTACTGATGACCAATATAGTCCTTATCGCCAGTCACAGCGTTTGAATATTTATGCAAAATACGCCCAAGAACTTTTGTTGACTAAAAAAGTATATCCTTGTTTTTGCACTCCTTTAGAATTAAAAAAAGTCCGCGAAAAACAAATTAAAAAAGGTCAAACGGCACCAAAATATAATCGCAAATGTTGATCTTTATCTTCTCAAAAAATTATTGAATTACAGAAAGCAAAGACATCTTTTTGTCTTCGTTTTTTTGTTGCACCGAAGCAAAAAATTATTTTTACTGATTTAGTTTATGGCAAAATGGAATTTATTTCAGAAAATATTGAAGATTTTGTGATTATAAAAACAAATAATTATCCAACTTATAATTTTGCCGTGGTGATTGATGATTATTTGATGCAAATTAGTCACGTTTGACGTGGTAGCGATCATTTAAGTAATACACCTAAACAAATTTTACTTTATCAAACTTTTGGTTGACAAGTCCCGATGTTTGGACATTTGAGTTTGATTCAATTTTCTAGTGAAACCAAAATGTCCAAGCGTTTTGAAATTCCTGAGCAACATATTGATTATTATCGTGTTCAAGGTTATTTACCCGAAACTTTTTTTAATTATTTATCACTTTTAGGATGAACGCCAGATAAATTTCAAGAATTATTTACTCAAGAAGAATTAATTAAACTTTTTGATGGCAATAATTTAAACAAAACACAAAGTATTTTTAGTTTGAGCAAATTAAATTGAATTAATAACAAAAAACTTTTACAACTTAGTGATGAAGAATTTCAAAAACAATGATTTATTTTTGCTTTTTTGAAAAAACAAAAAATATTAAAAAATTGAAATAAAGATGATAATTTTGAATATTTTAAAAAAAATAATTATCAATTACAAATTTTAGATCATCCGCGAATTGTACTAATGATTCTTTTTTTTAGAAAAGAAATTAATAGTTTAGAAGATTTATTTTTAATTTTGGTGAAATATATTGGTTGTATTGATTCTCTTTTGGATCCGGAATATTTACTACTAAATCATTTTCTCTTTCAATCATTAGACAAACATATAGATGAAACAATTTGAGATGAAAATGGGATTCAATCTATGTTAAAGCAAGTGCAAAAAGATACTAATTTGAAAGGCAGAAATTTTTTTGCTCCTATTTACTATTTAATAAATAAACTTAAAGAAGGACCGGCAATGTCCACGCTTTTGTTTTTGTTTGGCAAAGATGAAATAAAGCAACGTTTAAAAAAATATTTTGAATTGCACAAAACACAAAAAAACAACTAAAAATTAAGAATTAAAAAATGAAAACAGAAAAATATAATGATGAGTCAATTCTTTTTTATGACGCGGTACATAAAAAAATAGTTATTTCTGATTCAGTAATTAAAGAGTTAATTTTTACCAAAGAATTTCAGCGTTTGAAGCATATTAAACAATTAGGAACTTTTTTTTTACTTTTAAACAGTAGTTGCCATACGCGTTTTTCTCATAGTATTGGAACATACTATTTAATTAATAAATTACTAAGTAAAAAACGTTTTCAACATTTAAACATTCAAGCACAAAAAGAAGTTGAAGTCGCCGGTTTACTTCATGATTTAGGTCATGGTCCTTTTTCTCATATTTTTGAAAGAATTGCAAAAAATTTTGTCCATGAAAATTACAGTGTGAAAATTTTAAAAAACAAAAAAGGGGAAATTTACCCTATTTTAAAAAAATATAAATTAAATATTGAAAGAATTGCAAATTTAATTTTAAAAAAAACTGTTAATGATTGAGGACAATTTTTAATTTCCCATCAATTTGATTTTGATCGTTTGGATTATTTAATGCGTGATCGTTATTTTTTGGGGTTAGAAAATATTCCTATTAACATTGATGCTTTATTTGACAATATTATTATTGAAAGAGATCGTTTGCTTTTTCACGAAAAAGCACTTTTAGATTTAGAAAATTTCTTGCTTTTTCGTTTTTATGTCTACAAAAATTGTTTTTGAAATGACGATAATGTTTTTTTTGATAATTTATTTATTGCTATTTTTCAACGTTTAAAAGATTTACAACAACAAAAACATATTTTTGCTTTTTCTTTGGATTATTTTTTTGAACTTATTCAAAACAAAATGATTTCCTTAACAACTTTTTTAGAATTAAATGATTATAATTTATTTACTTTTTTGAAATTGATTCAACAAAAGGGGTGTGATGTAATTTTGTTAAAATTAGTTAATACGTTTTTAAATCCCAAATATCATTGGCCTTTTTGTAAAACAAAAAACGAAATTGACAAACAAATTAAATATTTGGGCCAACAAGGTTGAGATCAAAAATATTTTGTTTATTCAAAAAAATTAAAACTTATTATTTATCAAATTTTTCCTGATGATGAAATTTGAATTTTGAATAAAAATAATCAAAGAAAAAAATTGAGCGAAGTTTCTTTATTTTTTGATCAAAAACATCAACGCCATAAGGAAATAAAGTTTGCTTTACGTTTAGTATAATTTTTTTACTAGAAATTAGAAAGAAAAAATAAACATTTTTCTTTATTTGGTTAAGAAAATATTTTTTAAAAATTGTAATTGTGCAATAATTTGTTAGATTCAATGTTGGTTATTTAATCAACTAAGTTCATATTTAGAAATAGATTAGTTACTTTTAAAAAAAATTTTTATTTTTTTAAATTAATTTGTAAGCGCAGTGATGTTTTTAACTAAGCAATATTAATCGTTGATAATTTTTTATTTTTTACCATGACAATTAATCGTTTTTGAATCTGTATTTCTAATTTCGGTCTTTATTTTTTATTGTTCATTTTCTTTTTTGTTTTTCTTGGCATTGTTGCTAAGTTGAATCTATTTTTTCTTTTCTAAACAAAGTGGTTAAACAATTTTTACGAAGAAAATACTTGATTTTTGTGGATATAGTAAGATGCCAGTAGAGTTTTAATTTGTTTTAAAAAAAATTTACATTTAACTTATGTGAAAATAATATTTAGATTTTTATTTGGTGATAATTTATTTTGAAGTTTTTTGATTTTTACTTATTAATTTAACTAATTTTATTATAATTTTACATATTAATTTTTATTTCAAATATGAAATTAAAGAAATTTTAAAAAACAAATACTATTTCATTTGAACAATTTTTATACTAAAGTTTAAACAGCAAAAAAATATTTTAATTTCTTTAAAAAAACTACAAACTATTTATCAAAACAAATTTTATTTTTAGAATTTTTGACTGGTAATGGTACATTTTTTTACTTTTTCCTTAAACAAAAAAATTGAAATTAATTTAAAACCAGAACTTTATCTGATTCAAAAAAAAGAATTTTTCGCTTAATATAAGTTCTAAAAAAGAAATTATCACACTAGGTAATCCTCTATTTGGTAAAAAAGATAAAACCCGCAATTAATTTTTAATCATGCGAGTAAATTTTCCGAATTAATAGCTTTTATAATTCTTTTTTAATACAAAAAATATTCTGTACAATTTAGATTAAATAAAGATTTTAAATTAATTGCTGAATTAAATTTAGATGTAAATTCTTTTACATTGTTAAACAAAGATTATAAAATCAATTGTTGTTTTCAAATTTTAACCTTTATGAATAATGACTTCAAAGATGTGAGAATTAAAACAAAATCATCCACGAAATATAAAGATTTTGAATTGTGACAAGAAAAATTAAAATTATTAAAACCTAAAATACGAAATGCTTCTGATTTTGATTTATGATCAGTGATTGAAATTGGTGTTACCATGTTCTCATTTATTAATTATATTTTTATTGTGTTGGAATTAACATTTTTTTCAGTTAAATAACTTATTTTCTTTTCGGCCTTGAAATTAATATTAAATTGAAAATTTCATTTATTTCTGTTTGTTACACACCCAATTAAAGTTTATTTTAAATTTAAAATATTATAATTCTTTAGTATAAACAATTAGGTTAAATTTACAAAAATTGAAAAAATACTTATTTCATAAAGAATTTAATACTAAGAAATGATCTTCCAACTGTAACAAATCAGAATTAAAAGCTAAAAAAAATAATTAACAACATTATTAATTTTTGATAAATTAAAAAAATATTAAATATTTAATAACCGAATATACATTTTGCCCTTCAAAAAGCAATGCAAAAAGTAAAATTAAAATAATTTAAATCCAAAAGAATCTAATAATTTTTACCTTGTTCTATCATTAGCGATTGGAATTGGTGTTGCTTTTTTTTAGATAACAGTATATTATTCATTTTTTCATGTTAAAAATCTATTTAAAATAATTAGTTTTTTCTATTGACTGATTTAGTTTAAATTCAGTTTATTTTAGTTATTAAATAAAGTTTAAAATAATGATAAGATTTTATTTTTTGCATTTTGTAATTATTTATTTATTATTTGATATTGTGACAAGAATAAGATAGAATAAGATAGAATAGGATTTCTTAAATTGGTAGGTTTTTTAATGTTTATTGTAAAATATTTGTTTAGTGTTTGGCAAAAATTATTGTTCTTTCTGCTTTTATTTTTATTATTTATTACAAATATTTTGCAAGTGAATTTTTTTATTCATCATAAACATCAAAGAGCAAAAATTATCCATCCTGTTATTGGGGCAAATATAAAAAAGTATGGAGCCGTCAAATTTCCCGGTCGAAAATTAGATGAACCTGACAAATGAACCGAAGGGTCACAAACACTCAGATATTTTTGAACACATTTTTTGAAACCGCTTGTTCCTAAATTGAAAAAATATAAAATGATTTGAATTAGGTGTAATCAGTCAAGGACTAGAATTTCTTTCCGTGATTATTTCGGAGCCGATAAATATGACAATTATGATCAAGTTGTCAGTGATACTAAAAAAAGTTTTAAAGATATCTATATAGACGATATGAAGTTTGAATCAAATAAGGGTTCTTGTCTTAGGGGTTTAGTTTTTTATGAAAAGGTTATCAAAAAATTGTTGCCTTCTTTGAATAAATATGGTTTTCAAATTCTTCCAGCGCTATCAAGAGCTGTGGCAGCAACAAAATTAATTAAGTATTTTAAATGACACTATCCCCATGATCTAACAAAAGAAGGGTGGGATATTTCTTTTTTATTTCCTAAAGAGGGAGAAAAACAAGAAGATACAGAAAAAAGAATTTATGAAAAACAAAAAGAAGCAACTTCCATTTCCAACCCATTAAAACCAACAGAAAAAAACGCAATTATAGAAGATTTAGGATTATCATTTTTTGATTTATCAACCATAGAAAAATATAAATCAGAATTGACAAGTTTGATTCAAACTATGTCATTAATTACAAACTTTAATGTCTTAAATAAATACGGAGTTGATGAAATAGTTGGTATAAATTTTTCTGTTTTGTTAAAAAAAAATCCTTCTTCTTTTCAATGAAAAGATTTAAAAGATGATGATAAAAAAGTTCTTATAAGATTAAGTAAAATTGATAATTTAAAAACTAAATTAGAAACAAAACTGATAACTTTCGTTTGAGAGAACATTAAAAAGCTTTCTTTAATTTTAAAAAATATAGGATTAAGTAAAATTGAAGGTGTTGATTTTTCTCTTCTTTTAGATAAATCATTTGCAAATAAACTTCATAAAAATTTACCAGATGATGTTGAAAAAATTCTTGTAAAATTAAGTAAAATTGATAATTTAAAATCACGTTTAAACACTTCAATAAAGACAACACAAATGAAACAAAAAATGATACTTACTAATTTCAAAACTAAAAACAGCATTTTAAACACATTAAAAAGTTTGAATAAAGATGAATTAAAAATTGATGACGAAGTTTTTTCTTTTAAAGAATTATTAAAAATTGACTGAAAAGCCAAAGATTTTGATGTGAATAAATTGTCTTCTAAAGCTAGAATAGAACTGAACAAACTTTATGTTCTTGTTAACGAAAAAGATCAGGTCAAAAAAATTGAAAATTCTTTAAATAAATTAAAGATATCAACCAAAAATAATACTGGTTTATCAATAGGAACAAAAATTGGAATTGGTGTCGGTACTAGTTTGGGTGTTTTGTTTCTTTTTGGTGGATTAGGATATTATTTGTATTCAAGCAAACAAATTAAACAAAAAAGCAAAATCAAACAAAAAACGTAAAGTAAATAGTTTGCTTTTTTAAGAATTTTTTAACTTATCTTTTATAATTCAATATTTTTTTTCAAATTAGTTTATAATGAAATGAAAATATTGACTATTTTTAAATTTTGACTATGATTTCTGTAAATTCAAAAAAAAATTATAAATTTAGTTCTAGACGTCAGTTGTTATCAATTGTTAAACTTTTGTTTTCTATTTTTGTTATTGATAAATTAGCTATTTTGTTGTTGTTTGTTTTTCCATTAACAATTTCATTAATTTGGATTATTTTGATTTCTCAAGATGTTTTTCCGGCAATTCCTGACGGTCCTACTTTTAATGGTTCTGTAGCTAAATGATATGAATTTACTATTTTTATTACTGGTGTTGCTGGAATTTTTTATATTGCTGTTAAGTTTTCAGAATTTCGTCGAACTATTTTATTTCGTCGTATTTTAGTGGGAGGGGTAAATAAGGCGATACTTTCACTTGTTTTGCTTTTGTTTTATTGAACGATTGTATTTTTTGTTGCCTTAGTAAAATTTAGTTTATTATTTTATTATAGTAAATTTCGTCAAGAATTAAAACATATTGATGTCGGTTTTTTAATTCTAGGTTTTGCTTTACTTTCTTTGACTAATATAAGTGTTGCTTTTTTTATTGGTAATTTATCCCTTTCTCCAGTCGCAATAAGTTTTTTAAGTTTTTTTTTGATTTTTTTATTTTTACTTCTATCAGGTTTAATTGTTCCGATTGAAACATTTTTGATTGACTGAGATGAAATTCGCGCAAGTAAGTCAAGAAATAATGTTCCAAACTATGATCATTGAATAAAAGTTAATAATGCAAGTAAAATATGGCGAGGAATTACTTTTATAAGTCCAATGCAACCTAGTATTAAAATTATTTCAAACGCTCACTCTTTAGATCAAGATTGACAAATTAAATTAGAATCAGGACTTGGAAATGTAAGTGCAAAAGACTTTGGTGAATATTATCGTCCAATGATTTATAGTAATTATTGACAACCAATAGGAGTTAATTTACTTTGAATTACGAGTTTTTTTGGTTTAGGAACTTATCTTTTACAACGAAATCAATCGTAATTAATTTTTTTGAATAATGAATAATAATTTTAATTCCAAATCATCCCAAACCAATTCAAAACCCTTTTTGAAGATCAGTAACTTATATAAAAGTTATGGTAAAACAAAAGTTTTTGAAAAATTTAATTTAGAAATAAAACACAACGATCGCATTGCTTTATTAGGAGTCAATGGTTCTGGAAAATCAACACTAATAGAAATTATTCTCGGATTACGTAATAAAAATTCTGGAAGAATTGAATATTCAAAAAATTTTAAAACATTTTTACGTAATTTGCAGGTTGTATTTCAAATAGGAAAATACCCTAATAATATGCGGGTTTCTCATTTGGTTTCATTTTATCGTGATTTTTATGCTCAAACATATCCTCCAAAAATGATTACAAGATTGGTAGAACTTTTAGAATTAAAGTTGTTGTGAAAACAAAAAGTAAATAAACTTTCTTTTGGACAACAAAAAAAATTAGAAGCGTTGCTGATGTTTATGATTGATTGTGATTTTTATATTATTGATGAATTAACAGCCGGAGTAGACATTAATACTCGAGTAAAAATTTTTGCCCTTTTTCAAAATTTACTGAAAAAAAACCCCCATAAAGGTATGATTTGAATTACTCATGATTCTGATGAAATTGAAAAATTGTGTAATCGTATTGTCATTCTTTCTAAAAATAATTTAAATATTGTTTTTGATGGAAGTTTAAAAGATGTGAAAATCAAATTTAAAAGTGTTAAAAATATGGTTTTAGAACATTTGCGTATTGAAGTTAAAGATGAAATAAAAGTTTCTGATATTGATATTAAATTTTAAATATACAATGAAATTAATGAATGTAATTTTACAAATAGCATTGTTAAATTTTTTTAAATTTAAATAATTAAAAGAGTGTTAATCAATTTAAAGAATAACAAAAGAATTCTTCCTTTGGCAATTATTGGCGCAGGACCATCAGGGATAACTGCTGCGATTTATGCTCAAAGAGCAAATATTAAACCAATTATTTTTACTAATGAAATTGTGTGTGGCAAGATTGCTAAAACTTTATTGATTGAAAATTATCCCGGATTTAAATCAACTACCGGCGCGAAGTTTTGCAAAGAATTACAAGAACAAATTGAATTTTTAAAAATTTCAGTAATTTATCAAAAAGTGATTAATTTAGCAAAAACTGCTAAAGGTTTATTTATTATTAATACTAAAACTGAAAAATTTTACTTTGAAAAAGTGATTATTGCTACCGGCACTAAAGAAAAACAATTACCAGTAAAAGGGATAAAGGAATTTCATGGACGAGGAGTTTCTTATTGTTCAAGTTGCGATGGTTATTTTTTTAAAGATTTAAATATTGCTGTTATTGGTGGTGGTAATGCTGCTGTGGAAGAATCAAAAATTCTTGCTCAAATTGGTAAAAAAATTATTATTATTAATCGTGATCAAAAATTGCTTGCCGAATCAATGTTAATTTCACAAATTGAAAAAATGTCTAATGTTCAAATTTATTACAATACTATTTTACTTGAAGCACAAGGTAAACAAAATTTAGAAAAATTATTTTTGAAAAATGTTGTTACCCAACAAAAAATAGAATTAAAAGTTGATGGTTTATTTATTTATATTGGTGCTATTCCTAATGTTGATTTTCTTGACCCTGAATGAAGTATTATGGATGATAACAAATACATTATTGTCAACAATCATTTTGAAACAAACATCACGAATTTATATGCAATTGGTGATGTTGTTAGTGGATATGTTCAACAATATACCACGGCAATTAGTTCAGCAACCTTTGCTTTAAAGAATATTATTGAAAGAGGTTTTTTGCATTAAGAAAAATAAAATATTTTATTTTTTAAAAATATGCTAAAATCATTAATAAGTTTACTAAATTTGTTTTTTAACTAATGAGTCATAATAATTTAAATTTATCAAAACAAAACAAAAGAAAAGGTGTTAATGTCCATACTGAAATTGCACCATTAAAAACGGTTTTAGTACATCGTCCCGGACAAGAGGTGGAAAATCTAGTTCCTGATTTATTAGAAAGATTGTTATTTGATGATATTCCTTATTTAAAATTAGCTCGTCAAGAACATGATTTTTTTGTGCAAAAAATGCTAGATAATGGCGTTGAAGTTTTGTATATTGAAAAATTGTTAACAGAAACTTTAACAGCAAATGATCAATTAAATAAAGATTTCATTGAACAATTTTTATCAGAATCTAATGCTCATACTCATCATTTAAAAAAATTACGTGCTTATTATTCTAATTTACCTATTAAAGAAATGATTGATGTAATGATTGCTGGTGTAGAAACATTAACAATAGGAGTAAAAAATGCTGATGGTTATCCTTTTGCTGTTGATCCTTTGCCAAATTTACTTTTTCAACGTGATGTTTTTTCTTCGGTTTATAATGGCGTTTGTTTAAATCGTATGCGTTCAACAACTAGAAATCGTGAAACTTTATTTGCATTTTTTGTGCTTAGTTATCATCCGCGTTTTTCTAAACAAGTAAAATGATATTATGAACGACATTGATCTTCTTCAATTGAAGGTGGTGATGTATTAATGTTAAATGCTAAAAATATCATTGTTGGGTGTACCGAACGAACAGAAATGAAAGCTATTGAAAAATTAGCAAGTAATTTGTTTAATGATTTGTCTCATAAAGATTTTCGCGTTGTTGCTTTAGATATTCCTAAAAAACGTGCTTTTATGCATTTAGATACTGTTTTAACAAATATTGATTATGATAAGTTTGTCGTTCATCCTTTGATTTTTGAATATGAAAATCAATTTAAAATTTGAGAAATTACAAAAAGTGGTAAAAAATTAATTAAAATGTCATTAATTGATTATTTTAGTTTTATTCTTGGTTTTAAAGTTACCTTTATTCGTTGTGGTGGTGATTCTCCAATTGCTGCTGGTCGTGAACAATGAAATGATGGAACAAACGTTTTAACGTTAAAACCAGGCAAAGTTATTTCTTACGAAAGAAACCATGTTACTAATCAACTTTTGCGTGATGCTGGTATTGAAGTGATTGAAATGCCATCTTCAGAATTATCTCGTGGTCGTGGTGGTCCACGGTGCATGACAATGCCAATTTGACGCGACATCATTCCAGCAACAAAAATAATTGATCCAAAAAAAGGAGATAAATCATAATTTATGATTAATTTAAAAGGTCGTAGTTTTTTAACACTTTTGGACTTTAGCGCCCAAGAAATTCAGTACCTTTTGGATCTATCTCGTGATTTAAAGCGTGCTAAGTATGCCGGCGTAGAAGTTCCGCGTCTTAAAGGAAAAAATGTTTGTTTATTATTTCAAAAAGATTCTACAAGAACTCGTTGTTCTTTTGAGGTAGGAGCGATGGATCAAGGGATGCATACTGTTTATCTCGGTCCTTCTGGTTCACAGTTTGGTAAAAAAGAATCTGTCGCTGATTCTGCAAGAGTTTTGGGAAGAATGTTTGATGGAATCCAATTTCGTGGATTTAGTCAAAAAGCGTGTGAGGATTTAGCAAAATATTCTGGCGTTCCTGTTTGAAACGGATTAACTGATCAATATCACCCAACACAAATTTTAGCTGATTTTCTTACAATTGCAGAAGTAAAACAACGACATTTGAAAGGAATTCGTTTTGCTTATTTTGGTGATGCGCAAAATAATATGGGCAATTCATTAATGATCGGTGCTGTTAAAATGGGTATGCATTTTGTTTGTGTCGCTCCTAAAACATTATGACCAGAACCAAAATTAATTCAAAAATGTGAAAAAATCGCTCAAGAAAGCGGCGGTTCTTTAATGTTTACTGAAGATCCAATGAAAGGTTCAAAAAATGTTGATGTGATTTATACCGATGTTTGAGTATCAATGGGTGAACCTGATAAGGTGTGAGAAGAAAGAATTAAACTTTTGTCTCCCTATCAAGTACAAATGAAACATTTAAAAAACGCTCAAGACGATGTTATGTTTCTTCATTGTTTGCCTGCTTTTCATAATTTAGAAACTGAAGTAGGAAAAAAAATTTATCAAAAATTTGGATTACGCGAGTTAGAAGTTACTGATCAAGTTTTTAATTCGAAATATTCTTTTGTTTTTCAAGAAGCAGAAAATCGTTTACATACTATTAAGGCGCTAATGCTAGCGACTTTAGGAGTTTAATTTTTTTATTTTTGTTTCCTTCATTAGTGGTTCCAATTATTAACTGAAAATAAAAAAGAAATTATTTTTTTATAATAGATGACGTGGTCAAAAATGTTGAATGTAATTTTGACGATGAAAATTGTTAAAACGGTTTCTGTTTTTTATTAACAGTAATGAATTATAAGTTATTGTTAATTACAAAAGACAATATAAGGGATCACAACACCTTTATTATCTTTTGTATTTTATTGATTTTTTCAACTTCAGGATTAGCAAATGCTGCTTTTTCATTTTTGCTCCTGTTGTGAATAGCCCTGCTTCAAAAACGCCTTCAAGAACGATTATGGCATATGGGTAAGGGAACTGGTTTAGCAAACATGGTTGTTTTTTAACTTATGAAATGATAATTGATGTTTTTAGTATTGACTAAAATTCCTGATGGTAAATTTTTAAAAGCGATTTGAAAATATTTATTGATGATGTTTATTCTTGGATTTGTGATAATTATTCTTGGTGGAGTGATTGGTTCATCTGTTTTTAGAATTTTTATTTTGAATATTTTTCACCAAATAATTACTGATTAAGTTTTTGATCCAATAATTAAAAAATTGATATCAATGACTTTCAGGATTTCCATTTTTGCTTTTTTTGTGTTAAAATAAAATTGTTCTGATAAAATACATAAGCATTAATGAAAAGTTTAAAGAATAATAAAAGCAAGGGTTTTTTTTCTAATCTTAAGATGCCTCATGCTTTTACAATGCTTTTTTTCATCATTGTCTTTGTCGGCATTCTTTCATTGATT
>JARVCM010000012.1 GCA_029976705.1 Mollicutes bacterium | reverse complement strand
TTTGATCAGATTCTAATAATTTATTTGCTTTTATTAAAAAAGGGGCTGTATCTTTCAACCTTTTTAAATATTCTTCTTTATCTTTTTTTAGTTTGATTTTGTCAAAAAACAAGTTTAAATCTAAATCTAATTTTTGTCGATTGTTTTTTTCATCAACAAAATTTAATTCAGTAATTTCGGTAATTTTTAATTTAGGTAAATTACTTTTTAATAAATTTCATTTTTTTTCTCAAGATTGAAAAGCACTTAACAAAACATCATTCAGCAATTTTTTTTCTTTTTCAGGGTTTTTTTGACTAAATTCACTGATATCGGCTAATTGTTTGAGTGTTTTTAAAATTATTATGGAAGGATTAATTATTTTTTTTTCGTCTATTTTTGTTTTAAAAAGAGCCTCGGAATTGATTTCAATCTTTTTGGAATCTTTTATAAAAAAAAATGTTGGGGTTTTTAAGATTTTTAAATTATTTCAATCATTTTCTTTTTTTAATTTTTCTAAAAATATTATCCCGCGATAAATTTTCAAACCATCATTAAAAACATCATTAAAACTTTTTAAAGTAGGAAAAGCGTCAAGTAAAGATGATAGTTCTTCATTATCTTTGTCGCTTAATTTAGTAAGATCATCATTTACACTCTGAAATAAATTTGTTACATAATAAGTTTTTAACTTCTTGTCTTCATTAATTTTAAAAATTTGATTGATTTTATTTCCCTGTTTTTTTTGATCTTGAATGTTTTTTCAAAATAATTTCTGCTTATTATCATCTGTTTTTTCTTCGCGTAAATTCAAAGAAACATTTTTTAAAGTTAAATTTCTTATTGATAATTTTGACTTTTTTATCAATGTATTTTGAAACGTTAAAACAACAAATATCAAAAAAAAGAGTGAGAAAAAAAAGAAAATTTTTTTATAAAAATATTGAAACATTACCATTATAATCCTTTCATTTTGCTAATTTTAGCACTAATAAAATATATTTATTTATTTTTCATTATAATAATTTTGAAAATAATAAAAAACATATACTTAAGGTAATTGTCAACGACTATATTAAAATGAAAAATTTATTTTAATCTTTTTAAAATATTAATTAATCAAATGTTTGAGATCCATTCTTAATAATTTCACGTATACGATAATGTTCCTTAGCAACAAAAAAAGTCATTGTTAAAAACACCAATCAAAACATCACAAAAATAGAAATTAATACCACTTCTTTTGCGCTTCACACTTTAACAGATTTGGTTTTTAGTGTTATTGTTGAATCTGTTTTGTCAATTTCTTTTTTTGTTTCAGAAATTGGTCCATTTAAATTTTGGAAAAACTTATAAGATTCTCATGATAAATTCGGACAAAACATTTTACAAACAGGTAAATAATTTTTTTGTGGGTGTTTCTCTTTTTCAAGTTCTATGCGTCGTGGTAAAGTTTTTTTTGTTTCAATATATTTCGCTTCTTTTTCAGTCAATTTACTTGAAGAACCTTCTAATGGACGAATAATTAATAAAGCTTCAGCAAAAAGAAAAATTAATTTTAGTGTTTCTTCTTTTTTAAATAATTCTTTTAAATTTTGATCAATTTTTTCGTTAATTTTACTTTGTAATTGATCATCTTTTGATTTATCTAAAGCAAATTCTTCAAGCAATTCATCTTTATAATCCTTAATCAATTTTTCAGAATATTTTTGATAAACTTCTTTGTAATCATAGGTGTTTTTTCAATTTAAAATAAGTGATATGTCTAAAATCACTTTTTCAGAGAAATACCCAGCACGACTAACTTCAATCAAACCAAATAGAGTACTTTTTTTTACCTTTTTATTTTCACATACAAAACTTTCAACCTCAGAATTCAACCTTTGCGATTCACCGCAAGGAAAACCATATAAAACTTTTCCTTCAGAATTTTTTCCATACTTACTTGTTGCGCTTATATTTTTAAATTTATTTTTTAAAACTAACAATAAATGGGCAGCCTCATGAACGGCGGTAACTAAATTTTTTTTAATTGTTACTTTTTCAGAATTATCACTTAATAAGTGGGCGTTTTGATGATTTTGTTGTTTTTGTTGAACGACTAAAGAAATAGAAGAAAAATTTAATGATGATAATAATAAAATCACAAAAAATAACGAATAAAACAATCATGAAAACAAAAAATTACGCATAATAACAAAAACAAATAAAAACTTTAATCTCACAAATTTCTTTGTAATAAATTTCATTTTACATTATGAAACAAAAAAACATTTAATTAATTTGTTAATTTAATTTTACAAACAATAAGTATAACAATTTATAACCAAATTATTTTTATTAGTTCACAAGGTTTTTTTAATGTAAAACCATTAATAAAAGAAATGAAACAAGACTAAAAAATTAAAAAAGATTTGACAATTTATTAATAACACTGTTTAATTAAGTTAGTAAGAAAAAACTTTAAAAGGTTCAGTAGCTCAGTAGGTAGAGCACTTGATTGAAGCTCAAGGTGTCGCCGGTTCAATTCCGTCCTGAACCACCATTTTTAAGATTAAAAAATAATATAGTTAAAACAATTAGTTACATTGTTTTTTAATTAAACAATTTGAAATATGATCAATAAAAACGAAAAAATCAATTTAAATTATTTAAAAAATTATTAAATAAATATAGCAAAAAGAATAAGAATGATTTATTTTATGATTTTAAGAGTGTTGAAGAAGTTATTGGTAATCAACAAGCTCATGATGCAACTGTTTATATGAAAGATAATACAATTGTAAGTGTAGAACTAACAACTATGGGCAACCTAGTTGCCAAAACATCAAGAAACAAACATCAAAACCCTATTAAAATGCAATTAACTTTACCTTTTTTCATTTCTGATGATAAAAATCTACAAAAAAATTTAAAAAATCTAAAGGGGCAAGAGATAAATAGAGAAATAAAAGAGATAAAAGAGTTTAATTATGGAAAAAAATTAGTTATTCAGATGAATTTGTTCAATTATTACCAGGAGAAAAGGATTATGATAAAAAATATTCCGTAGAAAGCGGAAAATTAATTAATGCTCTTTATAGAGCATTAAAACCAAAACTGGAAAAAAAATATTCAAAAACCCAAATCAATAAAAGAGTATTAGTTGTTTTAAATGAATCAAGGGATAATTTCAAAATACCACACAACATTCTTCATTGATTTCTTGTGTCTGCCTTATATGCCTCTTTAGATAATATAAATAATACTGATTTTTTTGATAATATTCAAGTATATTTTGAAATTCATAATGAAAAGAAATATTCTGCTATTAATAATTTAATGAAAAATTACTACCCTTTACCAAATCCCATATACGATTTTCTTAAATACAAAGAGAATTTAAAACATAATAAAAAAGCATTAATGGTTAATTTAGATAATAACAAAATTGAAAAAGAGCACATTAAAAATAATAATGAATATACTGAATATACTTTTAAAACAAATGAAAAAATAGAAGGATTGCACTCAATTTCTTTTAAATTTAATAAAGAGAAACTTAAAAACGGAACCACACTGAGGGTAGAAAAAAATTCTGAAGGAGAAATTAGATTTAAAATTAGATATCCAAATAAGGATGCACTAAAAAACCAAAAAAAGCAAAGTAAATATGACATTAAAAACTTTAAAATCAAAGAAAGAAATTAAGATCTATGAGAAAACTAACTGAAAACAAAAATACAAATATTAATATTCTTGGTAAATTCAGTTTGGATTATGATGCCCACGGAACTAAATATGAAAATATAATATTTATCAAAATTATCCACAGGAATGAATTAAGAAATATATACAAATTCATAATAAAACTAATAAATCTTTTGTAATTCTTTGGAAATATAAATTAAACACAATACAAATATTAGAATATAACGAATTGAGAGATGATTATGAAAAATATATTAAGAATAAAAAATCTTTTTTATGTCTGAATATGTGTTTTTTTAGCACATACATTATTGAGTCTCACAACAAAAAAATATAGTAAAAGGTCAACAAAACATTAACAATAAAAATTAATATTTATTTTTTTGTGTTTTTGTTGTATTTTTTTTAATTTTTCGTTTATTTTTTCTAATTCTTTATTAAGAAATGTTGAATTTTCACATTGAAAATCACAAATCTTTTGACTGCAAAAAGACAGAAAAAACTTATTATTACACTAAAAAACCATTAGAAATATTTGACAGCAAATTTGATAACCATAAATAATTAACCATTACTAAAAATACAAGCCTTTAAGACCCGACAACTTATCTTTCTTAAATCGTTTTTTTTGAGATAAATCTTTTTTTTAATTTGTCAAACTAAATAATGATATAAATCAAAAAATCATTAAAAGGATTAAAAAAATAAAAATTTAATTTTGATAAAAGTGAATTAATTATTAAAAAATGATCAAAAACCTATAAAAATCAATAAAAAAATTCTAGTGTTTTAAAAATACAAAAATAAATTTTAAAATAATTTGTTAAAAACATTGAATAAGAAACAACAAACTTATTTAAAAACCCTTTCCGACGCGAACACTTTCTTGATCTGGACTCTAGACAAATTAATCCTACTTATAATGCTTTATTTTAAAAAATAAACAAAAACAAATTGAGTGAAAAAACATTGTTGATAAAAAAATTTTGTTATTAAGTTTTCAATTGTTTTTTTTGCTTATAAAGTTAAAAAATAATTAACAAATTGTTCAAAAAAAGAAATAAATATCTGTAAAAAATAAAAAATACCTTATAATATAGTGCGTCTGAACAACAAATAAGATTAGGCTTTAAAGCCGTCGGGTTGAGCATCCCGATTAACTGCTCACTTTTTTTGATGTTTATTGATATTTAATTTAGTGACAAATGAATAAAAATAAAAAAATACCACAATTCCAAAAAGAAGGAGTTAAATATTATCTCGGTTTAGATTTAGGAATATCTTCTGTAGGTTGAGCAGTAATGGCTCAAGATATCAAAACTAACAAACATTTTTTACACGATTTTGGCGTAAGAATTTTTGATATTGCTGAAGACGGCAAAACCGGATTTACAGACGCACAAAAAAGAAGACAATTTCGAGGACAAAGAAGATTAATCAGAAGACGCGCTTATCGAATTGAAAAAGTAAAAAAAATTCTAGAAAAAATTAATTTCTTAACAAAAGATGAATTTCAAAAACTAATAATAAAATTCAAATCAACAAATAAAATATTTGAAAAAAATGGTACTTTTTTTACAGAAGAAGGTTTTTGAAATCCTTTTGTCGCTAGAAGCAAAGGTTTAAAACAAAAATTAGAAAAATGAGAAATTTATGCAATTTTAATTCATTTTTGTAAAAAAAGAGGATATTTAGATAGATTTCAAACAGAAGAACAAGAGCAAAAAGAAGGAACAAAGGTCACTAAATTTAGCAAAGCGTTGGATGAAGGAGAAAGGGGTGTTGAAAAAGAATATATTTCTAACTTTATTTTAAAAAATAAAAATTTTAGAATTAATACTGAAACAGAAAACGGAACTAAGAAATTCTTACTTTATTCAAAAAACGGAAAATTATCTCTTTTGCCCAAGGAAAATCAAGATACTAAAAAAAACGAAAATAATTATCGTTATCTTTTTTCAAGAAAAGCTTATGAAAAAGAATTAAAACAAATTTTCAATGTACAGGAAAAAAATTTCCCGGAATTAAAAACGGTAAAAAAAGAAATAATTGATAACACTATCTTTGCTCAAAGAGATTTTGAAGTTGGTCCTAAATGTAAAGATCACTATAATGGTAAATGTAATAAAAACGCTTGTTCTCATTGAAAAACTTTCCTAGAATCAGTTGGAAAATGTGAATATTATCCTGAAGAAAATAGAGGTTTTAAAAGTTCATTATTATTTGGTGCCTACTTTTTCATTACTGAAATAAGTAAATTTTTTGATTATTTAGGCGATGAAAGAATAAAAATATTTTTTGAAAGAAAAGTATATCAAACACTTTTAAAAAATTTTGTTTCAGAAGGTTGACAAAAAAAAGACATTAGAAAATATTTAGAAACAACGCCAATTTGACAACAACAAGGAAGTAAAGATTATTTTAAAGTAGAAATGTGAAGAGACGATAAAAGTGGAATGAATCTAAGTAAGGGAAAATTTTTAAAAGAAATTCGTAAAATTCCTCAATTTTTGCAAGAATTAAAACAAATTACTTCTAAAAAAAATTGAATTGAAACAATTGACAAACATTGAATAAATGAATTAGGCGATATTTTAAACAAAAATTACACAACAATTAGAAGAGAAGAAAAAATTCAACAATTCTTGAATAAAAAAAATATAACTTTAAACAAAGAAGATTGAAAATTATTAATTCAAATGAAAAAAGACGCAGTCACAACCGCTAAAGTTTCCTTTTCACATATGAAAAAAATGATTACATTGTTTTGTGATGGCAAAAGTCCTTTAAAGACTATTCACAGCAGAACACCGAAAGTCAACAAAGGTGTAGGTAAAACAATTTTTGCAAAAATAATTGATCAAGATTTAAAAAAAAATCCCGTTGTGTTTCGCGCAATTAATCAAACTCGAAAAATTTTGAAAGCGTTACATAATAATTATGGAAGTTTTACCAACATTAATGTTGAAGTTGCAAGAGATGTGGCTAAAAGTTGAAAAGATAGAAATAAAATTAGAAACCGCCAGTTAAATAATGAAAAACAAAATGAAAAAGTGAAAAAGAGATTATCAGATGAAGGCATAATAGTTAATTTCACAAATTTAATTGCGTGAAAACTTTGAGAACAACAAAGAAAAAATTGTATTTATTGTGGTGAAAAAATTTTAGAAAAAAATATCAGTCCATCAAGAGGAGAAGTTCAAATTGATCACATTATTCCAATTTCTAAGTTGGGCGATAATAGTTTTGATAACAAAATTTTAATTTGTTCAGATTGCAATCAAAAAAAAGGCAATAAAACCCCATTGGAATGAATTACAAATAAAGAAAAAAGAAAGAAATATTTGGCAAGATTGGGCGCTTTAAGAAAAACTTTGGGTTGAAAAAAATATAATTATTTAAAAAATGAAACGCCTGATGAATTAGAAGATTTTGTGAGTAGAAATTTAAATGATACTCGTTGAATTACAAAATATATCCTTGGTTACGTCAAAAATCAAGTAAAACATTTTTATAAGAAAGAAAAAACAGAAATTTTAGCTATTCCTGGAGGATTGACTTCCAAATTAAGAAGAGAATGGTTACGTGGAAGCGCGTGAGGGCTAGACACCAAGGTTCGCGACATTACTCCTTTTCATCACGCGGTTGATGCAATGATAGTGGCACAAATTAAAAGTCAATGAGATTTGGAATTATCAATTGATTTATTAAGATTACAAAAACAAAAAAATAAAATCATACACTCTAAAACAGAATATTGAAAAAACGAAAATAACACTGATTATAAAACACTTCTTATCTCCACAAAAAACAAATGACAGTTACGCAATGAAAAATATAATTCAGAAAATAAAATAAAAAAATACTTTACTAATAAAACTTTGTATTTAGAAAGTGTTGAAAATGCAGAAAAAAATGAAAAATTTACTACTCCTATTTATATTAAAGATTTAAAAACACAAATTGAAACTCGAATTCCAGTTAAACTTATCACCAAACATTGTGAATGTAACATACAGGATATAGAAAAATGTTTGGAATGTTCAGGTTCAAAAGTAATTCCTAAATTTGAAAAATTATTAGATCAAAAAGAATGAGAAAAAGAAAAATTAACTTCTCATGAATTAATAAACATAAAATATCCAATAATTTCACATATGATTAATTATAAAATTAGAGGTTCTTTTACTAGTTCGGAAATTTTTGGTTTTGGGCAACAAGAACAAGGAAAATTAAAAACCTTATATTATAAAATCTGAAGAAAAGATCCTAATTTAGAAAATCCTGCATATAAAAAATTGATTGAAAAAGAAAAATGAAATAAATGAGTTAAATTATTTAAAAACGAAGAAGGATTTATCTTTGATAAAAAAACCGGGAACATAATATTAACTAATTCTTATTACGGGGTTTTATTGCCAAAAAACAAATCCGAAAAAGAAGAATGATTAAGAATAATTGATTTAAAAAAGAAAAAAGAAAAAAAATTAAATTGAGATAAAAAATTACTTATGATAAAGGGTGTTAGTGTTAAATATTATGACAATAAACAAAATAAATGAATTATAAAAACTTTTAGAGGAAAAAGAGGCAATAGTACTTGCATACACCCAAATCAATTAAATTTTATTTGCACACTAGAAAAAAATAAAAAGGTGTTTAACAATTGAATAAACTATTACGATAATATATCAAACATAAAAAAAGAATTTGAAATTATCAACATAGATATCTTAGGCAATATTAAAAAATAAAATAATGATTTTAAGCTGTTTTTGAATTAATTTTATTTCAAGTTTATTTTAACTTATCGAACAACTAAATAAGACTCGTTCTGGGGCAGAGGTGCATCACAGCAAGAGTTTATTTTAACTTATCGAACAACTAAATAAGACTTATGATTAATAGGAGGGAAAAGGATATGAGAGTTTATTTTAACTTATCGAACAACTAAATAAGACCTAAAACAAAAGCGGTTTTGCTTTGGTCGTGAGTTTATTTTAACTTATCGAACAACTAAATAAGACCTTTTGTTCTTTCTAAGACATTTATCAAAAGAGTTTATTTTAACTTATCGAACAACTAAATAAGACAAAAGAGCACTTAAAAGAGGAATAAAAGTAGAGTTTATTTTAACTTATCGAACAACTAAATAAGACTGAACGGTCCCTGCTAGTTGTTTCGGATTTGAGTTTATTTTAACTTATCGAACAACTAAAGAAGACACATCTCACCCAACGTTTTATTTTCTAAAAGAGTTTATTTTAACTTATCGAACAACTAAATAAGACCATATCGGTCTCCTTTAAC
>JARVCM010000011.1 GCA_029976705.1 Mollicutes bacterium | reverse complement strand
TCTATAAAATGGAAGACATTAACGGTGTAATTTCCTGTGATTCTAGAGGAGGTTTTACCCTCTGGTTAAATATTGTATATCTTTTATGTAAATATAACCGATCTATATTTTTACAAAAAAATAGATTTTGTATTTATAAAAAAAAGAAATACCAAAAAAAACCAACAAAAAAATCAAAATATTTTGTTAATTATTTAAATCATTATTTTTTACATTTTCAAGTTATTTTATTTTTGTATAGAGAATTAATTGATTACAAAAGATTTGTAACAAAAAAAACTCTTTGATAATGGAATATTTAAATTGATTTAAATACTTTTTTAAATTAACTAAGTATTTAATTTGTTTAAATTACGTAAATTTTTAATGACATATAAGTGTCCTGAAATTTGTATTTTACTTAAAAATAACCAAAGAGGTTCTGTTTTGGGTAAGGTAATTTTTTTTTTATCGCTTGTTAAAATGTAGTTACTTTGATGTTTTTTGTTTTTTACTAAACAAATTAATTGCATTTTTTTGTTGATTTTTTTCAAACCTTCTTTAGCACCATGAAGTTGAGTAAAACCACCATCTAAAATTAATAAATCTGGTAATAATTGTTTTTGATAATGTTTTAAAATCGCTTCTTGAAAATATATTTTTTCATTATGTTGTGTTTGATTTGATAATTGATATATTTTATTTTTAGCAAAAACTTGATTTCCATTTAAATAATGAGTAAAACCAGCAATAATTCTTTTGTTATCTAGATATGATAGGTCTAAAAATTCAATACTATTAATTATTTTTGGACTATTTAAAATAAGACTTAATTGTTGTAAAGTTTTAATTTTGTTGATTTGCTTATTGTCTATTGCTTTTTTTTGCAAAAGGATCGTGGCGTTTTTTTTAATTAAAGTTAATATTTTGTATTTAATGCCTTTTTGTGAATGAGTTATTTTTACTTTATAATTTATTCCAAAAGTTTTTAAATCAATATTTAATGGCAAAATTATTTCATCAGGTAAAGGATGATAAGTATAAATTTCTTGTAAAAAATTTTCAATTGTTTCCGGAATATTATTATTAAATAAATTAAATAAACCTTCTTTTTTAAAAGTTAATTTTCCCCGTTGATAAAAAAAAATAATAATCATGATTTCTTTTTTTTCTTCATAAAAATTTATAAAATCAATATTTTTACTATCAGAAAAATCAATAATTTGTTTTTGAACAAGGTTATCAATTTTTTTTAGCAATTTTTGTCATTTGTCCGCTTGCTCAAATTGTAAATTTTTACTAGCAATTTGTATTTTGTTTTGCAAGTTTTTTTTAATTTTTACTATTTTTCCTTGAAAAAAAATTTTTACTTTGTTTTTAATTTCTTGATAATATTCTTTTTCAACTGTTTTAAAACAAGCGCCAGAACATTGTTGTAAATGATAATAAAAACATGGTTTTTTTATTTTATTTTTTTGACAACGTCGCATCGGAAAGAGTGTTTGTAGTAAGTTTAAAACTTCTTGTCCATTATTTTTGCTAAGAAAGGGTCCGTAATAAGTTCCTGGTTGTTTAACTTTTTTTCAAATTAAAAAATACTTCGGATCTTTATCTTTTTCTGAAATAAAAATATAAGGATGTGTTTGATCATCGGCAAGAATAATATTAAATTTTGGAAAATGTTTTTTAATAAGAATGTTTTCTAAAATTAACGCTTCTTTTTCGTTATTAGTAATAAAGGTTTTTCAAGAATTGATTTCTTTTAGCATAAAAGCTGTTTTAGCGTTTTTTGTTTTTGTTTGAAAGTGTTGTTTAATTCTTTTTTGAATATTTTTGGCTTTTCCAACATAAATAACATTATCATTTATATTTTTAAATAAATAACAACCATTTTTATCTGTTGTTTGTTCAATTAAAATTTCAATTTTGTTTTTCTTCTTTGTCATTTTGTTTTTCTTCTCTTAAGTTTATTACAACTAAAAAAATTTTATTTTAATTAAATATGTATTTTATCCCTTTATTAATTGGTTGATTTGTGCTATCATATTTAGATAGGTTTTTTAACTGAATGTGAGTTTTATGAAAAAAAAGTTTAGAATTATTATTCGTGGATTTGAACATAAAAGCGTTGATGATTCAGCGCGTAGAATTATTCAAGTTGCACGTAAATCCGGTTCTAAAGTTAAGGGTCCAATCCCCTTGCCTAATCATAAAGAAATAATCACTGTACTTCGCGGTGTTCACAAACACAAAGATTCACGCGAACAATTTGAAAAAAGTGAACATAAACGTTTGATAGTTGTATATCCTAACTCTAAAACTATTGATCAATTGAGTAAAATTGTACTACCTTCAAGTGTTAGTTTGTTTATTAAAACAGTTTTAATTTAATTATGAAAGCAGAAAAAGGTTTAATTGGGAAAAAAATAGGAATAAACCAACTTTTTACTAGTGAAGGAAAAGTAATGGCTGTTACTATCATTGAAGTTTTACCTAATGTAGTTACTCAAGTGAAAACAACAGCAAAAGACGGATATCAAAGTTTGCAATTAGCTGCTGGTTATAAGCGTGACAAATTGATGAGAAAACCACTGGTAGGTCATTTAAAGAAAGCAAATACAAAAAATAAACGTTTTTTTTCAGAGTTTCGTGGAATGAAAAATTTTGATTTAGGACAAGAAGTAAGTCTCTCTCTTTTTAAATCAGGTGATTTTGTTGATATTCAAGCTGTTTCTAAAGGGAAAGGGACGGCAGGAGTAATTAAACGTCATAATTTTAGTCGCGGACCAATGTCTCACGGTTCTAAACATCATCGAGCCCCTGGTTCTATTGGAATTTCTCGTCCCGACAAAGTTTGAAAAGGACAACCAATGCCAGGACGCAAGGGAAATGAAAATGTGACTTTACAAAGTTTACAAGTTGTTAAAGTGGATGAAAAAAAAAATTTATTGATTGTTAAAGGTTCTATTCCGGGAAACAATAGATCTATTTGTAAAATTTATCCTGCTTTAAGAAAAAAAAGTGCTAAAAATCCTTTTATTCTTTATAATTATCAATCAAAATCAGCAAATGTGTCTAAACTTAAAAATAAAACATTGCAAGTTAAAGATAGCACTATAGATAAATCTGCAAATAATGCAACTTAAAAAAATGAAAAAAAACAACGATTTAAATTTGCCACAAAAACCAAAAAAAAGTCCTTTAAAAACTAATATGGACACTAAAACAAAAACTCAGACTGAAATCAAAACAAGTTTAAAAAAAAATATTGATGTTGTTAAAGTCAAAAAAACTTCAATAAAAAATGAAAAAAAACCTGTTATCGCTAAAAAAACTTTAAATCAGTGACCGGTTTTTAATTTTGAAAATAAGCAAATTGGTCAAATTGTTTTGACTAATCCTGTTTGAAAAACCGAATTGAATGAACAAATTGTTCATAATGTAATAATTAGTCAACAAGCCTCTTGAAGATTAAGTACAAAAAAAACTAAAGGTCGTGGTGAAGTTTCTGGAGGTGGAAAAAAACCTTGACGCCAAAAAGGTACAGGAAGAGCACGTCACGGTTCAATTCGTTCGCCTATTTGAAGAGGAGGTGGTGTTACCTTTGGTCCAACTGGTCAAGAGAATTACAATAAAAAGGTTAATCGTAAAATTTTTCGCAAAGCCTTACAAATGATTTTTACTAATTCTTTAACAAATGATAAATTAATTTTTTGAAATGATTCAGATTTTAAAAACCCTTCAACACGCGAATTAAATAATATTTTAAAAACTATGCTTTTAGAAAATAAAAAAGTTTTGTTTATTATGGATAAAAGTAAAAATAATTTGTTTTTAAGTCTTCGTAATCTTAAAAAAATAAAAGCAATAACAGAAATACAACTTAATCCATATGATCTTGTAAATGCCGATAAAATTCTTATTTTAGAAGAATTGATCCCAACAATTGAAAAAAAATTGATTTTGTAATTATGAATATTGTTAATATTTTAAAAAAACCAGTGATTACTGAGAAAACTTATAAATTAATGGAAATGAATAAATATGTTTTTGTTGTTCATCCGCAAGCAAACAAGGGTGAAATCAAAATTGCTTTTGAAAAAATTTTTGGCGTGAAAGTGCAAGATGTAAATCTTTTGAAATTAAAACCTAAAAAAAAACGGGTTGGTCGTTTTCTTGGTAAAAAACCAGGTGTTAAAAAAGCAATTATTACTCTAAAACCCGGACAAAAATTAGATGCGTTTAAAACTGATGATGAAAAGGTTCAAAGTAATAAAACATTGGAAACTAAAAGTATTTTTGAACGTTTCAAATCAACTTTTTCCAAATCTAAACCCAACAAAAATATAATTTTACCTAAAAATGAAAATGATAAAATTATTACAAAAACAGTTAAAGAAGACCCAGTAAAGGAAAAATAATGAATAAAATTAAAAAATTAAAACCGATTAATAATTCATCGCGAAACACATTTGTACCTAATTATCAAAAAATTTTAACTAATGACAAACCAGAAAAGTCATTGTTAAAAATATTAAAAAAAAATTCAGGACGGAACAACACTGGAAAAATTACTGTTCGTCATCGTGGCGGAGGAATGCGTAAAAAATATCGAATCATTGATTTTAAAAGAAATAAAATTGAAATGTGAGCGACGGTTAAAACAATTGAATATGACCCCAACCGCAATGCTTTTATTTCTTTGTTGTTTTATTCTGATGGAATCAAGAAATATATTTTAGCCCCCAAAGACTTAAATGTGGGAGATAAAATTATTAGTAGTGAAACTGCTGAAATCAAAGTCGGTAACGCTTTACCTTTAGAAAAAATTCCAGAAGGAACTTTGGTTCACAATATTGAGTTACGCCCTAAACAAGGAGGAAAATTAGTTCGTTCCGCTGGTGGTGGTGCTCGTGTGCTAGGTTTTGATGAATCCAAACAATATGTTATTTTGAAATTATCTTCTAGTGAAACAAGAAAAGTTTTGAAATCTTGCTTTGCTACTGTCGGTGAAGTTGGTAATGAAGAACATCGCCTGATTAAATATGGAAAAGCTGGTCGTAAACGTTGATTAGGAATTCGCCCTACTGTACGTGGAGCAGCAATGAATGCTAACGATCATCCTCACGGAGGAGGAGAAGGTAAGGCGCCGATTGGTCGTCCTTCACCTCGTACCAAGTGAGGTAAAAAAGCAATGGGAGTAAAAACTAGAGACAAAAATAAGTTTTCTTCAAAATTAATTTTACGTCGGAGAAATAAGAAATAATTTTATTGAATTAATTGATAAAATACTAAGATTATGCCTAGATCAATAAAAAAAGGACAATATGTCCATCCATCTTTAATTAAAAAAGTAAATGCTTTAAAAGCTAGTGGTAAAAGACAGTCAATTAAAACTTGATCACGTCGTTCAACCATTTTTCCTATTTTTGTAGGATATACTTTTGCTGTACATAATGGTAAAAAGCATATTCCTGTTTTTGTTACTGAAGATATGGTAGGGCATAAATTAGGTGAGTTTTCTCCTACACGTCGTTTTGGAGGTCATGGTGGAACTCGTAAAGATGGAAAAAGTAAATAATCAAAAAAAAGTTAACGCTTATTTAAAAAATTTATTTATTACTCCGCGTAAAGTTCGTTTGGTAACAGACAGTTTGGCAAATAAAAGTATTACTGAAGTTATTGGTATTTTGGAAAATACCCCTAAACGTGCCTCGCCAATGATTTTAAAATTATTAAATTCAGCAATTGCTAATGCGACAAATAATGAAAAAATGAATTTCAATAATTTAATTATTGATGCAATTATTGTTAATGAAGGAAAAAAATTAAAGCGTTTTCGTCCAAGAGCACGTGGAGTGACCTATCCAATTATTAAACGTTATTCGCATATTAATATTATTTTAAGAGAAGAGAAAAAGTCAGAAATAATTACAAATCAAGTAGAAACAAAAGGAGAAAATAGATAATGGGACAAAAAATTAGCCCTCTGGCGTTAAGATTAGGAATTAATCAAAATTGACAATCGCGTTGAGTTGCTAAAAAATCAGATATAGCAATTTGAATTAAAGAAGATGCGGTAATTCGCCAAACAATCAAAAAAAAATTACCTAATTCTTTTATTTCTAAAATTGAAATTGAACGTCAAAATAATAAATTTCATATTTTTATTTCCACTTCGCGTTTAGGTCTTATTTTAGGACAAAAGAGTCAAAACATTAAACGAATTATTTTGATTTTAAAAAAAGCTTTGAAAGCGCGTAATTATTCAATTAAAATAGATGTTATTGAAGTAAAAATTCCCGGTTTAAATGCCCAATTAGTTGCTAATGATCTTGCTTACGGTATTGCCAATCGTGAAAGTTATCGTAAATTGCAACGTCAAGGGGTTAAAAGCGCTATGCGTTTAGGAGCAAAAGGGATTAAAATAACAGTGAGTGGGCGTTTAAATGGAGCAAATATTTCTCGTAAAGAACATATTAGTGAAGGTAAAATACCTCTTTCTACACTTCGTGCTGATATTGACTATGGTTTTGCTGAATCTTTAACAAATTATGGACAAATTGGAATAAAAGTTTGAATTTATCAAGGAAATATTTTTAAGAAAAAAGAAGAAAATATAAATTTAGAAAATTCGGAGAAATAAGAAATGTTATTACCTAAGAAAACTGTTTGACGCAAGCCGCATCGAGTGAAGTATGAAGGCAAAGCAAAAGGTGCCAAAACAATTGCTTTTGGCAAGTATGGGTTACAAGCATTTGAAGGTAATTGATTAACCAACAATCAAATTGAATCTGCCCGAATTGCAATTATGAAATTTATTAAAAAAGAAGGCAAAATGTGAATTAGAGTTTTCCCTCATTATGCCAAAACAGCCAAACCAATTCAGGTTAGAATGGGCTCTGGGAAAGGAGCTGTTGAAAAATGAGTTGCGGTAGTCAAAAAAGGAACGGTAGTTTTTGAAATTTCCGGTGTTGATGAAAAAATTGCTAAAAAAGCAGTTTATGCAGCAGGGAATAAACTACCAATTAGATGAAAGTTTATTTCCAAAGAAGTAAATAATTAAACATGAAAACAAATATTAATGATTTTCGTAAATTAAGCGATCCAGATTTAATCATCAAAATAAAAGACTTGCGTGGTCAGTTGTTTGTTTTGAATTTTCAAATTGCTTCCGGAAAATCAAATAGTTTTTCTGATGTTAAAAAATTAAAACAACAAATAGCGTGAATTTTAACAATCATTCAAGAGCGAAAGGATAATAAAAAACAAAAATCTAAAAAAATTAATATATAACTAAAAGTTAACTTGTTTTTTTAATGCAAAGACATATGTTAATTTCAAAAAGCAATTCAAATAAAATAATTTTTAATTAAAATGACAAATAATAAAAATATTTCATCAAAAAAATTAATTTTTTCAGAAGTTTGAAAATCTATTGCTAAATGCTTAAAGATCATCAAAAAAATTAATCAAGATATTAGTTTAGAAAAATTTTGAAAGAAAACTGATTTAAACTGAGAAAAAGACATTGAATTTAATGGTGAATTGAGTGTAGATATGTATTTAAAGATTGAAAAAAATTTAGAATTTCAAGAAAAAATTTTAAAATCTCTTGAAGTTTCTTTTTTGCAAGGTTGAATCAAACAAAAATTAGAAATACATTGAAATAAATTTTCCGACATTTTGTTAACGATAAAAAAATTAAATACACCTTCTTTGGAAAAAACTTTTTACAAACTGACTAAATTAAGTTTTCAAAAAGATTTAAATCCTAATTTTTTCTTAACCGAACAAAAAATTAAAGAATTATTTTCTGATAAAAAAATTGATTTAATTATTTTATTATTTCAAATCACTGAAAAAATTTTAAAGAATTATCTTGTTAATAATTTTAACAATACTTATTGAAATCCAAATAGAGTTTTAATTAACGATATTTTTCGCAATGGCTTTGATTTACAAAATTTTTCACTTTGAAAAGAGGCTAAACTAAAAGATATCTATTTTGAAAACGATAAGTGTACTTTCAAATCTGATTTATTACCTGTTTTGTTAATAAAAACAATAAATTTATCAGTTATTAAAAAAATTAATTCCAAAAGTTTGAAAGAATTTGTTGAACAAGAAATTTTTAATCATTGAAATAAACTGACTCCTCTACTTAAACGTTTAGAAATTTTGAACTTCTCTTTTGCTGGTAATAATGTGTTTTTTCAAACTAAATTAGATTGAGAAAATGATTTTGAGCAAGGAAAACTAAAAAAAACCGCTTCAAAAAAAATTAATTGAGAATTATCTGAACAATGAACAATGAAGAAAAAAATTGATGAAAATTTTTTGCTTAATTTTTTTCAAGAAACAGTTTTAAATAATTGAAATAAAAACAAAAAACAATTGGAAATAATGATTGCTTATCAAAGTGTATTTTTTAATACTGATATTTGAAAAGAAACACAAATTGATTATAAAAAAGATTTATTATCAAATGGTTCAATTAAATTTCCTGAAAAAATAATTAATTTTAGTAATGAGAAAATTATTTGTTTTTTAAATTTAAAGAAAAATATTTTAGATGATTATATTAGAAAAGAAGTGATTTCTCATTGAGAAGAAATTTATTTTATTTTAAATAAGATTTTTGTTTTTGATAAGGAACAATTATTTAATCAAGATTTTTGAAAGGAAATGCAATTTAATTATAAAAAAGATTTATTTGAAAATGGTAATTTGTCAAATTCAACAAAAAAAAATATTCCTAATTGAAACATTGAAAAAATTTTGGCAATCAAAAAAGTTAAAAAAAATTTTTTAAAAACTTTTTTAATTGATTTGGTGGTGAAACATTGAGATGAAATTAAATCTGTTGTTTTTGATATTAAAAAAGCCGGATATGATTGCTCTGATCAAAGATTTTGAGTTTTTACAAATCTAAATTGGCATACTGATATTAAAAAAGACGGCTCTTTAAATGAAAATGTCAAAAAAATATTGCCATTTAAAACTATCAATCAAATTTTTGCAATTAAAAAATTGCAAAAAGATTTTTTAGAATCTCTTTTACTTACCTTGCAAGAAAGTTCAGATAAAGAAAATACAGAAACTAGTTCTCGCGGTCGCTCTTTTTGAGATTATTTTTTTTTCAAAAGAAAAAAAAGAACTTTAAATGAGCGTTTAAATAATCGCATTGAAATCTCTAACTCTGGGCTACTTAAAAGGGTTAATAATTATAAGGATTATAAAAATAATAATAAAATTTATAATAAACTTAGAAAAACTTATAACTCACGTATTACTCACAACCAAGATATTGTTACTATAAATAGTGAAGATATTAGTCCTGTGCGATATATTTTGGAGATGTATAATGTTTTTAAATTTCATATCACAGAAAAAAGAGTTGAGAAAACAATCAATAACATGAGTTTAAAGATTGAGCGTGGTGATTTTTTGGTTATTTTAGGACCTTCAGGTGCTGGAAAAAGTACAATGCTGAATATTATGTCGGGCATTGACAATGTTGATAGTGGTGATCTTTTGATTAATGGGCTTAATTTGTCTCTTCTTAACGAAGGTGGTTTGACTGAATTTCGTCGTGAATATGTAGGATTTATTTTTCAACAATATAACTTGTTACAAAACTTAACCGCTTTAGAAAATGTGGAAATTGGTGGCGCTTTACTGCCAAAGTTTAAACAATCAATGGATATGAATGAAATTTATAAATTTTTGCAAATTGATAAATTGTTAGATAAATATCCCTTTCAACTTTCTGGTGGACAGCAGCAACGATTCTCTATTGCTCGCGCTTTAGCAAAAAACCCTGATTTATTGTTTTGTGACGAACCTACAGGAGCATTAGATCATAAAATGTCAAAAATAGTAATGGAAATGCTTTTTGATATTAATGAAAAATATGGCACTAGTATTGTTTTAGTTACACACAATCCTATTTTTAAACAATTGGCCAAAACTGTCTTATACATTGAGAATGGTGAAATTATTAATATTTATAAAAACACAAATCCGATACATCCTAAAGACATTGATTTTTCTTTTCAAAAAGATAATAAAAAATAAACTTTATGATTGATTTTGATTCTGAAAGACAAGCGCGTCAAAAAAAATTAATTGATTTAGTTGCTCAAAAAAACGATCCTTTTCAAAATAATTTTATTAAAAAACACAGCGTCGTTCAATTACAAGTTTATGTTGAAGATTCAAAATCAACATTAGCAAAAATAAAAACTAATTGACAAGTAGCGGGCAGAATTATGCAAATACGTAATTTTGGTAAATTAATTTTTGCTCGTTTAGTTGATGAAAGTGGATCTTTACAAATTCTGATTGATATAGAACGCAGCGGTTTAGATTGCTTATCTAAATTTAAAAATTTGGATCGTGGTGATATTATTGGAATAAATAAATGTGTTTTGGTTAAATCAAATACTGGAGAATTAACGCTTTTGGTATTTTCTTTTCTTTTATTAGCAAAATCTTTGGAACCTTTGCCGGAAAAATATCACGGCTTAGTTGATGTGGAAACTCGTTATCGTCGTCGTTATTTGGATTTAATTATAAACCCTGATGTTCGTTTTGTTTTTCGCCAAAGGAGTAAAATTATGCAATTGTTGAGGGCGTTTTTAAATCAAGAAGGATTTATGGAATTAGAAACACCGATTTTACATGAACTTTTAACAGGTGCTGCCGCTTTACCGTTTAAAACTTTTCATAATGCTTTAAATATTCCTTTATATTTGCGTGTTGCTCCTGAACTTCACTTAAAAAGATTGATTGTAGGTGGGTTTGAAAAAATTTATGAAATTGGACGTTTGTTTCGAAATGAAGGGATTTCTATTAAGCATAATCCTGAATTTACTGCTATTGAAGTTTATCAAGCTTATGCTAATTTAGAAACGATGATGACGTTAACAGAAAATCTTTTGAAACATTTAGTTCACAAACTTTTTTCACAGTTTTTTATTATTTATCAAAAACAAAAAATAGATTTTACACAATCTTTTAAAAAAATGACAATGAAAGAAGCAGTTTATCAAAAAATCAACATTGATTTTAATAAAATAATTAATCTTAATCAAGCTAAAGAATTGGCTAAAAAACATCAAATTATACTAGAAAAACACCAAGAAACAATCGGACATATTTTAAATTTATTTTTTGAAAAATATGTAGAAAAAACGCTTATTCAACCAACTTTTATTTATGAATATCCGATTGAAATTTCTCCTTTTGCTAAAAGTTATTGCAATAATCCTAAATATACACAACGTTTTGAATTATTTATATGAGGTTGAGAAATTGCTAACGCTTTTTCTGAATTAAACGATCCCAATGAACAATTAAAACGTTTTATGAAACAAACTCAAGAGCGTGAATTGGGTAATCAAGAAGCAAATCAAGTTGATGAAGATTATCTTTTGGCACTTCGTTATGGATTGCCGCCAACAGGGGGATTAGGAATCGGTCTGGATCGTTTAATAATGTTGCTTACTAATCAAACTAATATCAAAGATGTAATTTTATTTCCGACTTTAAAACCAAAATTAGAATAGGATTTAATGTTTTTTATTTTATAAAAAACTTGTTTTATGTTAAAATCTATTGATATTATGATGAATTCTAAATTAACTTCTAAGAATAACGATTCTTCTTTTACTACTCCCAAACGTTTTAGTTTAACGGGGCAAGTGGTTAATAATAGTTTGGAAAAAACTGTCACAGTTTTGGTTGTAAATAAATTTCGTCATCCTATTTATCAAAAAACTGTTTCTCGTAGTAAGAAATATTTGGTTCATGATGCCAAAAATAAATGTCAAATTGGTGATCAAGTATTAATTGTCAATTCTCGAAAAATTTCGTTAAAAAAAAGTTTTTATGTTGCAAAAATTATTACTTCTGCTCAAAAGAAAAGTAAAATTAATCTATTTGAAACGAAGACAGAAAATAAATAATGGTTCAGAAAGAAACAAGACTCAGAATAACTGATAATACCGGTGCTAAAGAAATTTTAATGATTTGCAATATAGCATCGCGTAAAAAAACAGCAAATGTCGGTGATATTATTGTCGGAACAATTAAGATCGCTTCCCCATCAGGGACAGTAAAAAAAGGAGAGATTGTTCGCGCTGTAGTAGTACGAACACGTAATTCAATTCGAAGAAAAAATGGACAAGTAATTTCTTTTGGTGATAATGCCGCTGTTATCATTGCTAAAAATAAAAATCCGCGCGGAACTAGAATTTTTGGTCCGGTTGCTAATGAATTAAAACAAAAAGGTTTTGATAAAATTGTTTCACTTGTGAAAGAGGTTGTTTAAAATGCGTATTAAAAAAGGAGATTTTGTTAAAGTTATTTCGGGATTTTACAAAGGCGTTGAAGGACAAATAGTTCAATTAGATTATGAAAAAAAACGTGTTTGTTTGGAAGAAATTAAAATAAAAAAACATAAAAAACCTACCGGGGACGATTCTAAAGGTAAAATTATAGAAATTTATAAACCAATTCCTGTTTCAAATGTTATGGCACTTGATCCTAAAAAAAAAGTAATTACACGTATTGGTTATAAATTTGTTAATCAAAAAAAGGTACGATTTGCTAAGAAAACGGGTCAAACTTATGATGATTAATATTTTGGTTTAAGATTATGATTTTTTTCTCTCAACATTTTTATAAAAAACTTTTGCCGGAAATGCAAAAAGAAATGAATTTGTCTTCTGCTATGGCTGTTCCTAGATTAGAAAAAGTTGTAATTAGTATGTCGGTAAAACAAGTTCTTCAAGAAAAACGCGCCTTAGAGGATGCTGTTCATGAATTATCACTAATTACTGGTCAAAAACCAATGATCACAAAAGTTAAAAAATCTATTGCTAATTTTAAAATTAGAAAAGGGATGTCAATTGGTTGTAAAGTAACTTTGCGTAGTAGTATTATGTATGATTTTGTTTATCGTTTAATTAATGTTGTTTTTCCGAGAATTCGTGATTTTCGCGGATTGAGTTCAAAAGCTTTTGACTTACAAGGTAATTACAACATTGGGATTAAAGAAGAAGTTATTTTTCCAGAAATTGATTATGATAAAATTCGTTTTAATAAAGGAATGAATATTACTTTTGTGATTAATTCTAAAAATACCCAAGATTCATTGTTTTTATTAAAAAAATTAGGAGTACCAATCAAAAAATAAAAAAATGGCAAAAAGAGCATTAATCATTAAACAAAAAAAATATAATCGTTTTAAGGTACGTAATTACACACGTTGTTTGCGTTGTGGTCGCCCTCGTTCTGTTTTACGTAAATATTTATTGTGTCGAATTTGTTTTCGTTCGTTAGCGCATTTAGGGTTTATACCAGGAGTTAAAAAAACTTCTTGATAGGAGAAAAGTAACAATGATTAGTGATCAAATTGGTGATTTATTAACAAGAATTCGTAATGCTATTAAAGTTAGACATCTTGAATGTTTGGTTTCTTTTTCTAAAATGAATGAAAACATTTTAAAAGTAATGAAAGAAAATGGTTACATTTTAAATTATCAAAAAACCACTGATGAATCTAAATTCAAAAAACCCTCACTAAAAATTAATTTAAAATATAAAAATAAAATTTCGGTAATTGAAGGCACTAAAAGAATTTCTAAACCCGGACTACGTATTTATCAAAAAAGTTCTAATTTGCCTGTTGTTTTAAGCAAAATTGGTGTAGCGATTATTTCAACTTCTCACGGTGTAATGACGTGTTCGCAAGCAAAATCAAAAAAATTAGGCGGAGAAATTTTAGCTTACATTTGATAAGTGGTAAAAAATAGGCGGTTATAATGTCAAGGCTTGGTAAAAGAATTCTTTCGTTTCCTGAAGATGTAAAATTAGAAGTTAATGCTAATTCAACTTTGGTACGTGTTGTTGGTCCGTTAGGAATTTTAGAAAAAAAATTACCAGGATCAATAAAAATTATTGTTGACGAATCGCAAAGAACAGTAGCAACAACTTGAAATAAACAAAATAAAAAAGGGTTTGAAATGTGAGGAACAACTAATTCTCTTCTGTACAATTGAATTTTAGGAGTAAAAAAAGGATTTTCAAAACGTTTATTAATTAACGGATTAGGGTTTAAAGCAAAAGTAATAGAACAAAATTTACAATTAAATTTAGGTTTTTCGCATCACATTGATTTTAAAATTCCAAAAGATATTCAAATTAATGTTGGAAAAAATGTTGTAATAGACATTAAAGGTTTTGATAAAGAATTAGTAGGATTAGTTGCCAGTCAAATTCGTAAACTTCGTAAACCTGAACCTTATAAAGGCAAGGGAATTATGTATCATGATGAAAAAGTTCAAAGAAAAGTTGGTAAAACGGCAGCATCAAAAAAATAGGAATAAAATAAGTAATAATGATTGATCGTAAAAAATTAAGACAAAAAAGAAATTTTCGTGTTCGTAAAAAAATATTTGGAACTAGTGAGCGTCCGCGTTTGGTTGTTTTTGTTTCTAATAAAAATTTTTATGCTCAAATTATTAATGATGAAAAACAAGAAACACTAGTTTGTTATTCTTCATTAAATTTAACAATTAAAACCGGAAATAACAAAAAAATTTGTATAGAAATTGGCAAAAAAATTGCTCTTTTAGCTTTAAAAAAACAAATTAAAACAGTTGTTTTTGATCGTGCAGGATTTTTATTTCATGGCAAAATTAAATCTTTTGCTGAATCCGTTTGCGAAAATGGTTTAAAATTTTAATTTAAGATTATGACAGAAGATAACAAAAAACAAATAATAAAAAATCAAGATAAGAAAGATGTCGGGAAAGAAAAACATTCTAAATTAAAGTCTGAAAATTTTTCAACGACAAATTTAAAAAAAGATGATTTAACTGTTGCAAAAAAAGTTACTCATAAAACAGTTGATAATATTTCATCATCAAATACAACTAAATTAAATAAGTCTGTTTCCGAGATTACAAATAATAAAACAACAGAAAAAGAGAATGATGAAAGCGATTCATTAAATGAAGCTGATTTTAAAAAAGCTTTTAAAATTGATCAAGAATTAAAAAAGAAAGAACAGGAAAAAAAACGAATTTTATGAGGAAAAAGTTCTTGACGAAAACAAAGTGTTCGTCTTTATAATCATAATTTAGTAAAAGTAAAAAGAGTTATTAAAGTCACTAAAGGCGGACGTCGTTTTCGTTTTTTAGCAGTTGCTTTAGCTGGTGATGGTAAAGGCAAGGTTGGTTATGGAACGGGAAAAGCCAACGAAGTTGGTTTAGCACGACAAAAAGCTTTTCGTCAAGCGGAAAAAAATATGATTTATTTGCCTTTTGTTTTAAATACGATTCCACATGAAGTTATCGGTAAGTTTTGTGGAGCCAAAATTTTATTAAAACCTGCTCCCCAAGGAACAGGGATTGTTGTCGGCGGAGCGGCTCGTTTGGTTGTGGAGTTGTTAGGAATTACTAATATTCGTGGAAAATCTTTATCTTCTAATAATCCAATGAATTTAATTCGCGCTACTTTTGACGCATTAAAGAAATTAAGAACATTTCGCGAAGTAATGGAATTGCGTGATATGCCAATTGACAATAAAAATAATAATTAGATTTATCCAAAGAAATGAAAACAAAAAAAACACTTATCAAAAAACCTGATTCAACAAAACTTATAACTTTGCATAATTTGCAAGACACATCAAATCCCAAAAAAAATCGTAAACGAGTTGGACGTGGAATTGGTTCTGGGAGAGGAAAAACATCTACTGCCGGCCATAAAGGACAACGTTCACGCTCAGGTCATAAAATTAGCGCTGCTTTTGAAGGAGGGCAAATGCCTTTTTATCGTCGAATTCCTAAAAAAAGAGGATTTAGACCAGCAAATAAAATTTTTTATCAAATTGTTAATTTAAATCGTATTACTCAAAGAGAAATGAAAATTGTTGACAAAGAAACTCTTTTTGCTGAAAAATTAATTCGTAAGTTGGATCAACCCATTAAAATTTTAGGTGTTGGTGAACTAAATTTTGCTGTTACTTTTAAAGTTAATGCAGTATCAGAAACAGCTGAAAAAAAAATTAAAGCAGCAAAAGGTAAAATTGAAATAATTTAATTTTTAATAAATTTAAATGTTAAAAAAACTTTTTAATTTTTGAAAAAATTATAAAACAATTGTTTATCGCATTTTGTTTACGCTTTTTATTTTAATAATTTTTCGAATGGGTTCTTTAATTACCATGCCGGGAGTTGTTTGACAAGGGGATCAAAATAGTTCTGGCAGTCAATTTTTATCATTACTTTCTGTTTTGGGAGGTGGAGTAGTAAGTAAATTATCTTTTTTTGCCTTGGGAATTTCACCTTTTATTACTGCTTCAATTATTGTTCAATTACTTTCTAATGGTTTGGTGCCTTCAATTACACGTTTGGCAAAACAAGGTCATAAAGGTCAAATAAAATTAAATTATTTAACTAAATTTTTAACTGTTCCGATTGGTTATTTACAAAGTTTTGCGACAATTAAAGCCTTAGAAAATAGTGGTTTAATTGTTGTGAGTTGAAGTAAAACTGGTTATCATGATAGTTTATTTTATTATTTTTTATGCCCTATTGTTTTGTTGAGTGGAACAATGATTACTTTATTTTTTGCTGATTTAATTTCTAATAAAGGTATTGGTCAGGGAGTTTCTGTCATTATTTTCACTAGCATTTTGGTTTCTATGGCTTATCAATTTGAATCAGCAGGGAAAACACTTTTTGGTAATTTTCAAGATGGTAATTTTGAAAAACTACAATTTTTAAATTTTGTACGTTTTTTTATTTATCTTTCATCTGTTTTTCTGGTTTTTTATTTTATTATTTTTCTTAATAATTCCGAGCGACGATTACCAATTCAACAAACAGGTTCAGGGTTACGTTTAGAAAACCAAAAGAAATCTTATTTACCAATTAAATTAAATCCTTCTGGAGTAATCCCGGTTATTTTTGCTTCTACTTTAATTTCGCTTTTAAATTCTGTTTCTGAAATTGTTAAAAACAAAAACCCACAAAATAATTATGTTCTTTTTACACAAAAATATTTATCTTTTAGAGCTTGATGAGGCATTTTCTTTTTTGCTTTACTTGTTTTTCTTTTTACCCTTGTATATGCTCATATTGCTATTAATAGTGAAAATTTAGCAGAAAATTTTAAAAAAAATGGCGTTTATGTTGCTGGTGTTCGTCCTGGTGATTCTACACGTAAATATATTACTTCCATTGTTGCCCGATTATCAATTTTTGGCGCTTTTTATCTTTCTTTTTTAAGTATTTTTTCTTTATTAATTGCCAAATTATTGTTTTATGAACAAAATAATTCCTTTGCCATTAGTGGAACTAGTTTATTAATTTTGATTATGGTAGGAGAAAATATCGTTCGCCAACTTATTGATTTGAAAGTGCAAAGTCGTTATGTCACTTTATGAAATAAAAAAAAGGATATTTTTCTTTGATAATGTTGAAAAAAATCATTGTTTTGATTGGAGCTCCTGGTTCAGGAAAAGGTTATTATGCTCAATGATTGCAAAAAGAGTATCATTTAGGGTATATTTCTAGTGGTGATATTTGTCGTGATTTTGCTTCACGCTCAAGTGATTTAGGCAAAAAAATTGCGCAAATTGTCAAACGTGGTGATTTAATAAATGATGATTTAATCACACAATTAATTATTACCAAAATTAACGAAACTAATCAAAATTTTGTTTTAGATGGATTTCCGCGCAATTTGCAACAATTGAATAATTGAAATAAATTAATCCAAGATCATAATTGAAAAATTATATATCTTGTTTTGAGTTGTGATTTACAAATTTGTAAAAACAGAATTGAAACACGTTTAATTTGTTCTCAATGTAATTTTGTTTACAATACTCGGCTTCAACCACCATTAAACAAAAATATTTGTAATTTTGATCAAACGCCTTTAATGTCACGCGCCGACAATGAAAAAATTAAACATCGTTTTAGTGTTTTTGAAAAAGAAACAAAACCTTTAATTACCAATCTTATGCAAAATGCCAAAATCATAAAATATGAATTAAATACAAATTTATCGGCAAAGATAAATTTTGTAAAATTAAAAAAAATTATCTAATTTTATAAATGAACAATTTGATTAAAAATAGCAATCAAATCCAAAAAATTAAAATTGCTGGTAAAGTGGTAGCGCAAATTTTAGCTCAACTTTCACAAATGATTATTCCTGGGAACAATGGTATTTTTTTGGCAAAAAAAGCATATGAAATTATTCTTCAAAATAATTGTCAACCTAATTTTTTAAATTATCAAGGATTTCCTGATGTGATTTGTGTTTCAATTAATGAAACACTAATCCATGGTATTCCTAATAATCGTTCATTTAAAGAAGGAGATTTAGTTTCCGTGGATGTTGGTTGCAAATATCAAGGAATGCACGCTGACGCCGCTTTGACTAAAATTGTTGGTAAGGGAAGTGAAAATGACCAAAAACTTGTTGATGTAACGAAAAAAAGCCTTGAATTAATTATTAAAAAACTAAAATCAGGATTTTTTGTTGGTAATATTGGTAATATTGTGAGCGCTTTTGTAAAAAAATCTGGTTATTTTCTTACTGAAGAGTTTTGTGGTCATGGAATTGGTTTGTCTTTACATGAAAAACCAGATATTTTAAATGTTGAACAATCCAATTTAGGAATGCGACTACGTTCTAATATGATTATTTGTATAGAACCAATGGTTTTAACTGGTAATAATGAATTACAAATTTTATCAGATGGTTGAAGTGTTGTTTCCAAAAATAAAAAAAATAATTGTCATTTTGAACATATGCTTCTTATTACTGAAGAGGGTTGTGAAGTTCTTACTGACTATGAAAAGTATTTAATTTTATAATTTAAATTTTTTTTGTGTTATAATTTCTTTGGTGTTTTTTTTAAGAGGTTTATTAAGATGTTAAGTGTTGTTATCGGAATTAGTGTGTTTGTAGGAACGGTTTTTTGAATGTTTATTGGTTTTTATTTGGTTAATACTGGAGTTTCAAGAGATTCAACACCACGAATTATTATTGGAGTAATCATTACTGGTTTAATTGGTCTTATTTACTACTTTATTCTTTCAAATAGAAAAAATAATAAAAAAGCAAACTCTAGTCACCAAAAGTCAGAAAAAGTAAATAATTAAATTAAAAAAATAGTTATTTGTCAAATTGTTTAAATCTGTTGAAATGTTTAACTATTTTTATTTTTTAGTTGAAGACAATTCTTCTGATTCAATAGACCTTTCTCTTTTACTCTTTATTTTTTATTTAATTTTTATTTTTGTTGTTTGGGTTGTATTTTTAATTTTAGGTATATATCTAATAAGATCCGGCGTTGATAGAGACTCTACCTTGAAAATTATTTTTGGTGTTATTTTAACTGGTTTAATCGGGGTTATTTACTATTTTATTCTTTTAAATAGAAAAAATAATAAAAAAGTAAATTCTAATTCTGAAAATTTAAATAAACAACCAGAATAAACAAAAAATTTTATTAGGTATATAATACTGAATCTTATAGGACAATTTTTTAAATTTTTTTGTGTTTTTGATATGGAAAATAAAACAGATAGTATTCTAAAATTAGAAGGAAAAGTTATGAAAAATCTTAGCAACGGTTTTTATCAAGTTTTGCTTTCCAATAAAAAAATTATTGTTGCTTCAGTAAGTGGTAAAATGCGTAAATATTCAGTAAAAATTTTAAATAATGATTTAGTAGAAGTGGAAATTTCTGTTTATGATTTAACCAAAGGTAGAATTGTTAGACGTGAACGAATTAATAAACAATAATGAAAGTGAGAACATCGGTTAAACCTTTCTGTAAAGATTGTAAAGTGGTTACAAGAAAAGGTCGGGTGGCAATTAGTTGTAAGTTGGCGAAACATAAGCAGAGACAAGGTTAGGTTATGGCGCGTTTAAGTGGTGTTGAAGTTCCGAAAAATAAAAGAATTGTAATATCTTTAACTTATATCCATGGAATTGGTAAAAGTTTATCTCAAAAAATTTTAAAATCAGCTAATATTGTTGATGAAAATGTTAAAACTATTAATTTATCAGATCAACAATTAGTTGATTTACAAGGAGTGATTAACAAACTTCCTGTTGAAGGGGATGTTCGTCGAGCTGTCAATTTTAATATTAAACGTTTGAAAGAAATTGGTTGCTATCGTGGAATTAGACATCGTGTCGGTTTGCCAGTGCGCGGACAGATAACTCAAAAAAACGCCCGCACCTGTAAAGGACCTCGTAAAACTGTTGCTAATAAGAAAAAGGCAGATAGCAAAAAATAAAAATGAAGAAAATTAATAAACAAAAAACTTCCGACAAAAAAACAAAATTACAGAAAAAGATTAAAGAAAAAATTCTTACCGGAATTGTTCATATTAGATCAACCTTTAATAACACTATTATTACTCTTTCACGTTTAAATGGTGAAGTTTTAGGGCAAAGTTCAGCAGGGATAATTGGTTATAAAGGAACAAAAAAATCAACACCTTACGCTGCACAAATGGCTATTGCCGATGTTTTGGAAATTGCTAAAAATTATAAAATGGAAAATTTAGAAGTTAGAATTAAAGGTATTGGTTCAGGTCGTAATTCTGTATTACGCGCCTTAGAAGCTGCTGATATTAAATTAATCAGCATTGCTGATGTTACGCCTTTACCTCATAACGGATGTCGAGCACCTAAAAAACCACGGGTTTAAATTTGAATAATTCTGTATAATATATTTTAGGCATTGTTTTATTAATTTAAAATAAGCGAAAGTTTGGTTGTGGCAAAAATAAAATGAAAAAATTTGTAAAATTAGATTTTAGTATTCAAGAAATTGATAAAAAAAATAATTACGGTAAGTTTCAAATTGAACCTTTAGTGCAAGGTTTTGGAATTACTCTTGGTAATTCACTTAGACGTGTGCTTCTTTCATCACTTTTAGGGTCTTCAATTTATGCATATCAAATTGAAGGTGTAGAACAAGAATTTCAAAATTTACCTGGTTGCTTGGAAAATGTAACTCAAGTGAGTCTTAATGTTAAAAAAATTATTGTAAGTGTTGATGAAACAATTTTCACTAATGAAGATGAAAAAATTAAACTTCAATTAAAAGCAGAAGGAACTAAAGCAGTTTTAGCAAAAGATATTAAATTGCCTGCAGGAATTAGGATTATCAATGGTGATCAAGAAATTTTAAATATTGTTAAAAAAGGACAAGTTATCAATATGAATTTTTTTGTAATTCAAGGAAGAGGTTTTTCAAATTTTCAAGATAATAAAGAATTAACTGCAAATAAAATCGGACTTATTACAGTAAGTTCTAATTTTTCAATAGTTAAAAAAGTTTCTTTTAAGGTAAAAGAGATCAACATTGGACATCAAAACGTTTCAGAAAGTTTGGTTTTAGAAATTGAAACTAACAGTATTGTTTCTCCGAGTGTTTGCTTAGTTAAAGCTTCGCAAATTTTAATTTCTCACCTTGAATGTTTTTTGCAATTAACTGATAAAGATCTTTCTAGTTTTGTTTTTAAACCTAATGATGATAATTTAAACAATATACCGAATGTGGAAATTATAAATTTGGATTTTTCTGAACGGACAACTAACGCTTTGCGTTCTGAAAATATTAACTATCTGAACGACTTATCAACCAAGAAAAAAAGAGAACTTTTGGAAATTAAAAATTTAGGACAAAAATCACTTAAAGAAATTGTTGATAAATTACAAGAAGAATTCAAAATTAAATTGAAGGAATAATAAATAAATGAGTAGAGTTTATCATACTGCCCATAAACGCGCTAAATTTTGCAACATAGTTCGTAATTTAGTAACTGAGTTAGTTTTGTGCGAACACGTTAAGGTGACAAAAAGTCGTAAAAATCAAGTAAAAAATACTTTTGATAAACTTGTTACTCTTGCTAAAAATAACACTTTACATGATTATCGTCAAATTTTTCAAATTATTCGTAAAAATGTTAAAGATGATAAAAACGTTTATGTTTTAGCAAAATTAAAAAATTTAGCAATTAAATATAAAGATCGAAAAGGTGGATATCTTAAAGTTTATAATCTAGGTTCGCGTCGCGGTGATTTGGCTAATGTTTACTATTTAACTCTAGTTTAATTTAACGCTGTTGCATTTTAGATATTTTTTAAGAAACAAAAAATAAAAAAAACACACAATTGATAAAATGAATAAGATTGAAATAGCCATTAGTTTTGAAAACGTTTCTTTTCGTTACAAAAAGAAAACAGATTTAATTTTAGATAATATCAGTTTTAATGTTAAAAAGGGTAGTTCATTAACAGTTATCGGAATTAATGGATCTGGTAAATCTACCATTGCTAAAATTATTTCTGGATTATTGCTTCATTTTGAAGGCAAAGTCACTATTTTTGATAAAATTTTAACCGAAAAAAATTATCAAAGCATAATTAAAGAAGTTGGTTTTGTTTTTCAAAATCCAGAAAATCAATTTATTGGTGAAGATGTAGAGAATGATATTGCCTTTGGTTTAGAAAATACAAACGTTTCTCCCAATGAAATGGTTTTCAAAATTAAGAATATAGTGCAAAAATTAGGACTTCAATCTATTTTTAATATGGAACCTGTTAATTTATCAGGCGGAGATAAACAAAAAGTGGCAATTGCCTCAGTTTTGGTTACTGAACCTAAAATTATTATTTTTGATGAACCTACAAGCATGTTAGATCATAAAGCACAATTAGAAATTTTAAAAATTATTGATTTGTTGAAAAAAGATCCATCAATAACAGTAATTGAAATTACTCATGATATTGAACGTATTTTATTTGCTGATCAAGTTTTAGTAATGAAAGAAGGGAAAACAACTTTTTTTGGTGACTTAAAAAATTTACTTTTAAAGAGACATTTAATCCTTGATTCTTCAGGACTAGAACTACCTTTTATTTATAAATTATCACAAAATTTAAAAAAAAATAAAATAATTGATCAAATTTTTCTTGATGAAAAGGAGTTGTTAAATCATTTATGAAACAAAAAGAAATCAAAGTTAAAAATATAAGTTATTTTTTTGAAGAAATTGCTCGTGAGCGTTTTTCTGTACTTGAAAACGTAACAACAACTTTTGCTTATAAAAAGATTACTGCAATTATTGGCGCTTCTTCTTCTGGAAAAACAGTTTTGTTAAAACATCTTAACGGATTATTAATTCCTACTTCGGGAGAAGTACATATCGATGATTATGTAATAAAAGCAAATCAAAAAAAAATTCATAATGTAAATAAAATTCGTAAAAAAATCGGTTTTGTTTTTCAATTTGTTCAACGTCAATTGTTTGAAGAAACAGTGGAAAAAGATATTATTTTTGGTCCTTTGAATTTTGGTTTTTCCAAAAAAAATGCCAAAAAAAATGCCAAAAAATATTTAAAATTACTAGGATTATCCGAATCTTTTTTAAAACGTTCGCCATTTGAATTATCAGGAGGTCAAAAAAGTCGTGTTGCTATTGCTGGTATTTTTGCTTATGAACCAGATTTTGTTATTTTTGATCAATTAGCAAATGGGTTTGATTTATCAATGAAAAATAATTTTTTACAATTATTGGTTAATTTACGAAATGAGTATAATAAAACAATTATTTTTACTTCTAATGACAATAATGATGTTTTAAAAATTGCTGACGAAGTAATTGTTTTGGACCAAGGTAAATTAATAACTAAACGACCGCCTATGGAATTATTTTTAGATAATGTTTTTTGTGAGAAATGAAAAATTAAAATTCCTAAAACAATTAACTTTATAAATTTATGAAAAAAATATGGTTTTGTTGCGGATAATTTAAATTTTCAAGATGAAAATAAATTAATTACCAGTGTAGTTGATTACTTTAAGAAAAAGAACTAATTATGAAACTTATATTTGGTAAATACATTTTTCGAGATTCTTGAATTCATCGTTTTGATGGTCGTTTTAAATTTGCTTCTTATATTTTATTACTTTCGCTGATTTTTTTAAAATTAAATTTTATTTCTTATTTCTTTTTACTCTTCTTCTTTCTTTTTATTTTTTGTTTAGCAAAATTACCAAAAATTTTACTTTGAAAAATTTTAAAAACATCATTATTTTTACTGTTTTTTCTTTTTCTTATTAATTTGATAAACATCAATTCAAGCAGTGTTACAAAAAAAGGTGTGATTTGAAGTTGAAATTTTTTAGCTTTAAGTTATTCAGGAATTGCTGTCACTTTTTATTATTCATTAAGGGTGTTTTTGGTTATTTTGTTGACAGTGATTTTAATTACAACTATTAAACCAAAAGTATTAACTTTATCTATTGAAAGTTTATTGAAACCTTTAAAATTAATTCGTTTTCCAACTCATATTTTTTCTATGATTATTTCTCTCACTTTGCGATTAGTACCGACTTTAATTCAAGAAGCAAATAACATTATGCTGGCGCAAGCATCGCGCGGACTGGATTTTCGTAATAGTAATCTTAAAAATAAATTAAAAGCATTAATTTCTTTGTTAATCCCTTTAATTATTTCTATTTTTAAATGTGCTGATGAAATGGCAATAGCGATGGAATCAAGAGGATATGATCCTTTTAAAAAACGCACAAGATATCAACAATTTATTTTGTCACGTTGTAATTTTTTGATTTTTGGTGTTGTTTTTTTGGTTTTTTTTACAATTATTTCTTATCTTTATTGAATAAATGGTGGTTTATCCAATATGGATTTTATTCTTAATCGCTATATTAATGAGATACATACTTAAAATGAAATTAAGATTACCTTCAACTGAGTTTTTAATTACGGTATAATCTCTGAGAAAGAAATGAAGACAACAAAAATGATTAGAAAAGAAGATATTTGTCGTGATTGATTCTTTGTTGATGCTAAAAATTTAGTTCTGGGACGTTTAGCAACAAAAATTACTAATATTTTACGCGGTACAAATAAAGTGTTTTATACACCTCATCTAGATTGTGGTGATAATTTGGTTGTTGTTAATGTAGATAAAATTATTTTAACTGGTAAAAAATGAACCGATAAGATTTATTATTCTCACTCCAATTATCCTGGGGGGTTAAAAAAAAGAACCGCCAACGATTTATTTAAAAAAAATCCAGCATTAATTTTACAAAAGGCTGTAAAAGGAATGTTGCCAAGAAATCGCTTAGCAGGCAAACAAATATTACGACTTTTTCTTTACGTCAATGAAAAACATCCACACGAAGGTCAAAAACCAAAAACTTTGAACTTGATTGATTAATTAAATGAAAACAATTTATCGCGCGACCGGGAAAAGAAAGGCTTCTGTTGCTCAGGTTATGCTTTTTGAAAAAACCGCCAAAAAACCAAAAATAAAAATCAGTACCACCGATTGAAAAAACGGTGTTGAATTAATTAAATATTTTCCTAATCAAATTTTAGTAGATAAAATTTTAAAACCCCTTTTTCTTACTAAAGTTGATGATAAATTTGATGTAAAGATTAAGATACGTGGTGGAGGTTTCAATGGTCAAAGTGAAGCAACGCGCCATGCTATTTCTAAAGTTTTAATTAAAGTTTCAGGAGATTATTTGTCAATTTTAAAACAATTTAAATTATTAACAAGAGATTCTCGTAAAAAAGAAAGAAAAAAATACGGTTTAAAAAAAGCTCGTAAAGCACCACAATTTTCAAAAAGATAATATTATTATTTTTTAAAGTTGAAATAATGCTAATAAAAATAGAATATATAATTAAATTATATATTTTATTTTTTATTTAATTAATAAAAGAACGGGGCTATAGCTTAGTTGGTCAGAGCACACGGTTTATAACCGTGAGGTCTTGGGTTCAAGTCCCAATGGTCCCACCATTTTGAAAATGAATTTTGTAAAAACTAAATGAAATAAATTTTTTTTAAATAATTTTAATTGAACAACAAAAAATATTATTCAAAGCGCCTTTTTTATCGCGTTATGACCAATTTTAGGTTATTTTACACTTCCTTTACGAATTCTGGATATTCATATTCCGTTTTTTTATTTTTTAATTTGATTTATTGGTTTTATTTTTCGTCCATATCAAGCTTTTGTTATTAGTTTTTTGGGACATTTGTTGTTTGATTTGTTTTTACTTTTTAGTCCATTTTATATTTTTATTTGATTAGTCACAGGTTTGTCGGCGATGTTTATTTCTTTATTAAATAAAAATTCTAAATCTTTGGTTTTATGTATTTTTTTGCTGCCTTTTTTATATATTTGTGGTTTTTTTATTCTAAGTGTTGCTATTTTTAACAAAAATTTTTTCTTTTTTTTTACAGTTTATCCCCACATTACAATCGCTTTAATTATTGTGAATCCTATTTTTAATTTTTTTGTTTTTTGATCTTTTAAAAAAAATAAAGCACTGAAAAATTTAATTATATTGGGTAAAAAAGAAACATTTTATAGTTTAAAACAATAATGAAATTAGAACCAATTTTAGCCTCAACAACCAAAAGAATTTTTGCTCGTATTTGTGATATTTTGTTTTTTATGTTTATCTTGGTTATTGCTTTTCTTTTTTTTAATCAATTTACATTTTTCAATATTACTTTTCAAATTTTATTTATTAATTTAATTTTTTTGCTTGTTTTTATTGTTTATTTTGTTTTTGTTCCTTATTTTTTTTCTTATCAAACTTTAGCAAAAAAATTGTTTGGAATAAGGTTATTATTTTCTTCTTCTTGTAAAAAAACTAAAATTTTTCTATCTCTTTTTATGCGTGAATTTTTCATTATTTTTGTACCTGTATTTTTAACATGAATTCTTTATTTTTTTTATTTTTTAATAATGAATCTTTTAGATAAAGAATTTAATAGCATTTATTTTTTGCAACGTGCTAGCATAATTATTTTTTTATGATGGTTATTTTATTTTATTTTTGTCAGAATTAATCCTCAACATCAAGTTTTTCTTGATCGTTGATTTTCTGTTTTTGTTATAGATGTTAAAATTAACTTTTTTATAAGTAATAAAAAAAAAATGAAAAAAAAATTAAAATCTAATAATTCATTAATTTCAAACCAACAAAAAGATTATTTTGAAGGTTCTTTTGTCTCTTTGAATAAAGAACAAAAGCAAGCGACAACTTATTCTCCTGATTATAACCTTCGCATTATAGCCGGTCCAGGAACCGGGAAAACAACTGTTTTAACAGAAAGAATTACATTTTTGTTTAAAAAACACCAAATTTTACCACAACGTATTTTGACTTTAACATTTACTAGAAAAGCATGCGAAAACATTAAAAATAAAATTATTAAAGCGTTAAAACAAATATCAACTGATAATTTACCGGTATTTACTTATCATGCGTTTTGTTATTTTGTCTTGAAACGAGAAAAAAAATATTTAAAATTAGAAAACCAAGAAATTAGTGTTTTAGATCGTTCAGATCAATTACAATTAATAAAAATTTTGCTTTCAAAACAACAAGATAACAAACAACGTATAGATAGTGATTTAGCAAAAAAAATAATTGTAATTATCAATTATTTACAACAAAAAAAAGTTAAAAATTATTCTAATTTTCTTAATTTAACAAATGAAAATTATTTATTTGAAGAATTAAAAAACGAACAAAAAACGAACATTTGATATTTTTGATTAGATTACAACAATTATAAACAAAAAGAAGGGTTCTTAGATTTTAATGATTTGCTTATTAAAACGCATCAAATTTTTCAACAAAATCCAAAAATTTTGAAAAAATGACGTAATAAGTATGATTATTTAGCAATTGATGAATTTCAAGATATTAGTTCTTTGCAATTTGATATAGTGAAATTATTGACTAATTCCGGCAAAGATTTAAGATTAACGGTTGTTGGTGATCCAGATCAAACAATTTATGGTTGAAGAGGTGCTAATGTTGATTTTATTCTTGATTTGGATAAACATTTTTATAATTTGGTAACAATAAAATTAATTGTTAATTACCGTTCTACAAAAAATATTGTTAATTTGGCAAATTTGTTGATTGAAAATAATAAGAAGAGAGTTGCCAAAAAACTTATCGCTCAAGAAAAACAAGGTAAAAAAATTTTTTTATTTGGCGGTTATAATATTTTTAAAGAAGCAAATTTTGTTGCTGAACAAATTGAAAAATTATCTGCTAATTTGGTACCTTTAAATCAAATTGCAATTTTATATAGAATTAATTCTGTTTCTGGAATATTAGAAAATTTTTTAATTAAAAAAAATCTTCCTTATCAAATTTTTAAAGGTTTAGAGTTTTTTAAAAGAAAAGAAATTAAAGAATTGTTAGTTTTACTTTCTATTTTGTTTAATCCTAAAGACATACATGTAGAAAATCTTTTAAGTTGAATTAATGGGATTGGTCCTAGTACTATTGTTCGTGTTCGCAAATTAGCGAATGCTAAAAAAGAAACAATATTTAATTTTTTATCAAAAAATAATTTAATTTTTTTAACACGCTTTCAAGAACAAATTAATTCTTTTTGGTCAGTTTTTAAAACTATAAATAATAATTTGAATAATTTAAAATCTTTGAAAATTATTATTCGTAAATTATTTCAAGATATTTATGAACCTATTTTGCAAAATAATGTTGACTATGAACAACGTTTAAAAAATATTGATGCTTTAATTGAAGAGGTGGTAGTTGAATTTGAAGGCAATCATTTAAATTTATCTATAAGAGAAAAAATTAGTGAATTTCTTGTTCATACTAATCTTTCAGCAGCTGACGATCTTTCTAATTCTCGTCAAAAAATTAATTTAATGACCATTCATAGTGCAAAAGGATTGGAATTTTCTCATGTTTTTATATTCAATGTTTCCAGTAATAATTTTCCTAATCTGTTTCGTTCAACAATTGATGTTGAAGAAGAAAGGCGTTTATTTTTTGTGGCAATTACAAGAGCTAAAAAAGAATTATTTATTACAACTAGCGATAATTCTAATTCAATTTTTATTGAAGAAATAGAAGATTTTGACAGTATTGAATATTTAACATAATAAATACTATTTTTGCTTAATTAAAAATGAAAACAAATGATCAACAAATTCTAACAAAAGAAGAAAAACAAAAAATTAAAACATCTCCCCTTTTTTGTTGATTTTGTAATAATGTTGATTTTGGTAAAAATTATAGTTTTCAAAATTATAAAAACTTTAAAAATCAAAAGTTTATATTTTTACGTTGTTTTAAGTGTGAAAATTTAATTTATTTTTGAAAAAATCAAATTACACAAAAATATTTTTTTAATAAGAAAATTCATGTTGTTTTATATCAACCAGAAATTGCTGGTAATGTCGGAACAATTATACGTTTATCTGTGGGTTTTGATTTTCAATTACATTTAATTGAGCCTTTTGGATTTATTTTTTCAGAAAAGTGATTAAAAAGAAGTAGCACCAATCATTTTAATTTAACAAATATTAAAATTTATTCGGATTGAAATGATTTTTGCCAAAAAAACAACAATGTTTTTCTTGTTTTTACTTCTTCTAAAGGAAAAAAAAAATTAGATCATTTGAATTTTCTCCTGATTGATGAACCTATTTATTTTGTTTTTGGTTCTGAATCTATTGGTTTGCCACAAAAGTTAAAAAAGAAATATCCAAACCAACTTTTTAATATTAATCAAACAAAATTTGTGAGTAGTATCAATTTAGCAAATGCAGTTTCTATTTTTGTATTTTTTGCTTTATTTCAATATGAAGGTTTAAACTTAAATTAAAAGATTGTTTTAAAAAAATTAGTTTTAAAATAATGATATTTTTTTATGTTAAAATCGTTAGTATTAGTGATTTTACTATTTAGGCAGATGTAGTTTACTCGGCAAAATGTCAGACTTCCAATCTGAGGTAGTGGGTTCGATTCCCATCATCTGCTCCATTTTTTATGCAACAGTTTCCTGTAAAACCTAATTTGTTTGTTTTTAAAGGTTTTTTATTAACAAGATATTTTTTAATTTTAGGATTTGTCTTTTCAATGATTTTAAGTACTTTTTATTTTTTTCCCAACGGATTTATTGATTTAAAAATATTAAAAGTATTAAGTTGAACTTTCTTTTTTTCTTCGTTAGGTGCTTTCTTTTTATATTTTTCATTTTTTCATTTTTTTAGTAAAAATAAAAAAGAAATTAAAACTATGTATAAAACACTTCAAGTTATTTTTTTTACAGTTTTAATAAATGTTTTTGTTGGTATTGTTTTTATTTTAAAAGTTAACGATATTGTTAGTTGACAAAATAAAATTTTAGTTTTAATTTTATTGCCTGTTCAAATTATAACTACGTTTGTGGGTGTTTCGCTTTCTATTAAATTGTTTCATAATTGACAAAAACTTTTTTTAGGTTATTCATTCTCAAAAACAAAAATTTCATCCAAATAAAATTAATTAATTTTTTATATAAAAAATGTCTAAGTCAAAAACTAATTTAATTACAGCAATTACTATTTCAGGAAAATTGACAATCGCTCATTATTTATTTGTGCTTAAACCTATTTTGGCAATCAAAAAAAATTATAATTTTTTTTTTTCTATTGCTGATTTACATGCCATTACAACTAAACATGTTTCAAATGAACTGATAAAATTACGCCAACAAACTGCTAATTATCTTTTTGCTTGTGGTTTTCCATCTAATGAAATTTTTGTTCAATCACAAATTTCTGGTCATTCTAAAATGGCGTTTATTTTGGGTTGTCACACAAATATTGGTACTTTATTAAGAATGACACAATTCAAAAGTAAGAAGAATCGTAATTTTCAAAATTTGGCACTTTTAAATTATCCGCTTTTAATGGCTAGTGATATTTTGCTTTATGATGCAGATGTTTGAGTCGGCAACGATCAAAAGCAACATGTTGAATTAACTCGCGACTTGGCACAAAAAATTAATAACAGTTTTCACCAAAAAATATTTTATCAACCTAATTTAATTAATAATTCATTTTTTAATTATCGAATACGTGATTTGCAAAAACCAACTGTAAAAATGTCAAAATCTTCTCAAGATCCGAGGGGTATTATTTTTTTTCATGATAATTCTGAAATAATTAAAGATAAGATTATTGCTTGTAAAACTGATTCCGAAAATAAAATAATTTTTGATTTTGAAAAAAAACCTGGCATTTCTAATTTGATTCTCCTTTACGCCATGTCAAAGAACATTACAATAGAAAAAACTGTTTTGATTTTACAAAAAAAATGTTCCAATTATTTTATTTTAAAACAAATGGTTGCGGCGTCAATTATTGAAATAATCACACCAATTCAAAAAAATGTTCAAAATTATCAGGATGATTCTAAATTAGTAAATAAATATCTTGAAGAAGGAAGAAAAAGAGCGCAAAAACAAGTTGATTCTAAATTTAAGAAAATTCAAAAAATTTTAGGTTTTAATTTTATTAATTAAAATTAATCTAATTTTAATTTATCGTGAAAAATTTTACGACTCTTTTTTTCTTTATTTTTAGAAATAATTTCTTCTTTTTCTAATTTTTCAAAAAGTCGCGCTGCACGATTAAAACCAAGATTAAATTTTCTTTGAATCAAAGAAATAGATACTTCTTCAACATCATTTAAAAATATTTTAATTTCTTGATATAAATCTTGATCGTTTTCTGATAAATCATTGAATTTTGATTTCATATTTTTTTTATGTTCGATTTCTAAATTTTTAAATTCTTCTCAATAAGAATTTTTTTCATTATTTTTTTTTCAAAAATTAGTGAGTTTTTGAATATCATTTGTACCAATTCAAACCCCTTGAACTCTTTTTGTTTGTTGACCAGGTATTTTTAAAAGTAAGTCTCCTTTTCCAAGTAATTTTTCCGCGCCACTGACATTTATGATTGTTCTAGAATCATTATGATTAGTTACATTAAATGCAATCCTTCCTGGAATGTTTGTTTTAATAAGACTGGTAATAATATCACTGGAAGGTCTTTGTGTTGCCAAAATCATGAATATACCTACAGCACGCGCAATTTGTCCAATGCGTACAATTTTAGTTTCAATTTCTTTTCGGTTAGTTAAAATTAAGTCAGCCAATTCATCAACAACAATCACAATAAATGGCAGTTGATCTTTTTCATCAACTAATTTATTGTAATTAATAATATTTGTTGTTTGTTGTTTTTCCAACAATTTATAACGTTTTTCAATTTCATTTAAAATTTTATTTAAAGCAATATGAGCTAATTTGCTTTCAGTAATTACTGGTCCAATCAAATGAGGAATATTTTTAAAAATTCCTAATTCTACTCTTTTTGGATCAATCAAAAGTAATTTTAATTTTTGAGGAGTTTTGGTAAAAATTAATGAACTGATAAGCGCCAACAAACAAATAGATTTACCGCCCCCGGTACTTCCGGCAACAAGTAAATGAGGCGTTTCTTCTAATTTTATAATTTCTATTTGTCCCATTAAATTTTTACCAATTCCTAATAATAATGATTCGGTGTTGGGCGTTAATTTTTCAGATACTTCTTTTCAACTAACATATGTTAAATATTTATTAGGAATTTCAATTCCTACTGCTGACTGACCTGGAATTGGTGCTTCCAATCGAACTTGTTTTGTTGCTAATGAAAATTTTAAATCCGGCTCTAATTCAAGGATTTTTTGTACTTTAGTGCCTTGTTCCAAGTTGACAACATATCTAGTCACTCTTGGTCCTAAATGTACGTTTTTAATTTTTGCTTTAACTTGATATTGTTTAAAAAGTTCATTTATTTTGTTAATATTTTCTTCAATTATTTCTTGATTTAATTTATTTTTTTCTTTGTTTTGAACAAAACTTTCTTCAAAAAGATCTGTTGTTGGAGTTTCATAATTATTTTTCTTGTTGATTGTTTTTTTATCAAATTTTTTTCACTCTTCATTTTTAATATCAATATTTTCGTTTTTAAAAAAATCAATTTCTTTTGTTGTTTTATTTTTTGTTGAATTAATTTCTAACTCAACAAATTGAATTTCTTCTTCCTTTTTGTTTTGTAAAAATTCTTTTTGTTTCGTAGTAATTTTTTTTTTTATTAAATTTTCGCTTTCATTTTCTTGAGCATGTAATTTTCTTGCCACATCCAATTCAATTGTGATATCTTGGTCATTAATTTCATCCATAATATTTGTTTTCATTTGATAATTGTCTTTTTCATTGAGGTTTTCCCATTTAATTTTCTTTTTTCTTTCATAACCAACAAAATAATATAAAAATGAATTATGTTTAATATAACTGTATAAAAAAAATCAATTGATTAAAATTAAAATTAAAGCACCGATTATTTGTAAATAACAAGATAAACTGGCAAAAATCAGACCAATAAGACCGCCACCATCAAATTTATCGGCAAAAATTTTATGTCAGTCAAAAAAATCTTTTACGTTTTTTAATTTATATTCATATATGCTGCTGTTATTTCATTCATTAAAAAATTTTGGTATTATTTTGTCTAAACCATACGATGAGTATTCATGTCAAGATTTATTTTGCATACTAATTAATACTATTGCCGAGATTAATCCTAACGTCCAATATATACTAATTAAAGTTCAAAATATTTTGAAAAATTTTTCCTTTGTAAATTCTGTTTTTCTTTTGAATTTCTTTTTTAAAATAGTTTTTTTTCAAATCACAAGAAAAATAATCCCTAAAAAAATGAAATATTGAGTTCAACCGAACAATAAACGAAATATGTCATAAATTCCTTGACCAATGACAGTAATTCTTGCGATTGTTAAAACAAAAAGCAAAATTAAAAAAAATCATAAAGTAAATTTAAGGATGATTTTTACATGCTTAGGATCTATTTTGAAATTAATTTCTTCTTTCTTTTCTTTTAATTTTGAATTTTTCTTTTTATCAATTAAAAACATTTTTATTTTTTTATAACTCAAAAAATCCTTACTGCTATTATTATATTCAAATATAAGTATATTTAATAAAATTCGGTTATCTAATTTATTATTTTTAACTTTTTACTTTGATAAAAAGCGGCAACGCCAATCATAGCTGCGTTGTCGGTGCAATACTTTTTAGATGGAATTATTACTTTTACAGGAAGTGATTTAATTATTTTTTTTAATAAATCATTTGTTGCAACGCCTCCGCCAACAACAATATTTTCAACTTTATATTCTTTTAAAGCTAATTTTAATTTTTTTTTCAGATTTGTGAATATATCGTTTTGTAAAGAAAAAGCAAAATCATTTTTATTAATATTTTCTAATCCTTTTTTTTTAATTGTATTGATGGCATGAGTTTTTAAACCAGAAAAAGAAAAATTATAATTATTTGAATCATTATAAATGGAAAAATTATATGTTTTTTTTCCGTTTATAGCCATTTTTTCTATTTCTGGTCCTGCTGGATAATTTAATTTTAACTTTCTTCCTATCTTATCAATAGCCTCTCCTATTGCGTCATCTAAAGTGGTTCCGATAACTTTAAATTGATAATTATTAGCAAGATAAATTATTTGTGTGTGCCCACCACTTACAACAAGACCAAGAGCAGGAAACATTATTTCGTTTTCTATTTGTCCAGCATAAATGTGACCATGAAGATGATCAATGGGCATAATCGGAATGTTTTGATATAAAGCGATGCTTTTGGCTAAAGCTTCACCGATTTTTAAACAACCAATAAGTCCCGGTTTTTTTGTATAAGCAATAAGTTTAATTTCATTTCAATTAATTTTGTTTTTGTTGATAATTTTTTCCAATAATAAAGGTAATTTCATAGAATGTAATTGACTTGATATTTGCGGAATTACACCACCAAAATATTTAAAAATTGGAATTTGTGTTCAAGTTAAACAATCAATAATTTTTTTTCCTTCTAGAAAAGCAATGCTTGTTTCATCACAACTTGTTTCAATTGCTATAATTTTCATACTTTTTCAATTATAACTAATTTTTATTTAATATTTTATCTAATTGAAATTATGGTAAAATTCTAACCGTGTTTTTTATTTGAATTTTTAATTGGTAATTTTATAATGGTTAAAGTTAAATCTTATGATAACGAAGCGAAAAATTCTTTAATTAAACGCTTTAAAAAAATATCTTTTTTTAAAAAAATGAAGTTTAAAGAAGGAGAATATTTTATTAAACCTGCTAAATTAAGAGAAAAAAAACGTCGAGATAAAAACAAAAGAAATTCTATTATTAAATTCAAACGTTAATTAAAATTTTATTTTTTCTTTGATTTTAAGAAGTTGAATATCTGTTTTTCTTTTTGTTTCGTTGATTGAGTTAAAAATATTTTCAGAAATGTCGGAACTTGCAATTTTTTTACCTATCTTGAAAATAAAAATTTCTATTTTTAAATGAATTTTGAGTCCGCTTAAAATTTCTACATTTATATGAACTTTATCGCTTTCACTAATAAAAAAGTATTTATAAGATAAATTACTAAATTCTTTTTCTAAATATAATTTAAATTCTTTTTCAAATTTAAATCGTTTTACTCGATAAATGAAATTCATTTTTTATTTTTTTATTTCCCTTCAAACTTGTTTTGGAGTTTCTTGATAAAAGGGTTTGTTTTTTGTTCAATTAAAACCATATTTTTCTTGATATTTAGGAATGATGTGTAGGTGATAATGCTCAATAACTTGTCCCGCTACTTTATTAAAATTATTTATAATATTAAATCCTTTACTCCCTATTTTTTTTTGCAAAGAAACACAAACTCTTTTAGTTAATTCATTAATTGAAATTATTTCTTTTTTAGTTAAATCTAAAATGTTTTTACAACATTTTTTAGTAATGACTAAGCAGTGCCCTTTTTCCATAGGATTAAGATCTAAAAAACAAATGCTATTTTCGTTTTCATCAATAATTAAACTTTTTCTTTTTTTATCAACAATTTCGCAAAAAATACAATTCTTATTTTTCATTTCTTTTTGCATCACGATAAATTTAATTATAAATCTTTTTTCTTTATATTCAAAAATTAGATATATTATAAAATTTATAATTTTATTTTTTGGTTTTATTGAAAAATTAAATAATTAAGATTTTACTTTCTATTATGTCGGTTTTAATTAGATCAATTTTTAATATTATTGTTTTAAAAAATGTCAAAAAATACATTTTACTTTTTATTCTTTTTGCTCTTTCTATTTCGCTTTTTACGCCTATTATTCAAGTGGAATTAAATATATTAGATAAACAAAATAAAATTATCCAAAAAAGTGGTCAATTTGATTTTGTTTATGAATTACCAAAAAATAAAGAATTTCAAATTTTACAAAAAAGAGATTTTTTTTCAAACAAAAAATTAAAATTAGAAAAAATTATTGATAATGTATTGCTCAAACAGAAAAAAGATAATAAATATAATTTTGATTATTTTTATAATTCGGTTGCTAAATATACAGATTTTATTAATAAAAAAGAGATTTTTGTTCAAACTGCTTTTGATGATAATCAAACAATTAATAATGTTGTTTTATCTTCGGGTAGAAAACCTAAAGACGCTTTATCTGAAGTTGTTTTGAATGAAAAATATGCAAAATTAAACAATATTTCTGTTGGTCAACATATTGATTTTTTTAATAAAAAATTTGAAGTTGTTGGTTTGGGAAATTCTGTACAAAACTTATCATTAAGTTTTTATGATACTTTTGCCGCTTTAGGTAAATTTAACTTTCAAAATTCAGAAATTAATCTTTACAAGATAATCGGTGTAGTCTATGTAAACAAAAAATTATTTCATAATATGGAATCAATAAATATTATTAAAAATTATAAGAATTATCTTTTTTTTCGTTTTAACAACAGAAACATTGATGAATCAAAAAATTTTTTTAAGAAAGAAATTTATAAATCCATTAATTACATTCCCAAAATAACTTCTTTTGCTTCTGATTCTTCTTCTGGATTAAAAAAGAATTTTAGTTTTTTTGAACTTGCTTTTATTTTTTCAATTCTTCTTTTTCTTGTTTTTGTTCTTTTTGCTTTAGTCGGACAATTAACTGCTTCAAGTTTTAAAAAAGACAAAAATGCTCTATATTTTTTAAAAATTCAAGGATATTCATCAAATCAAATATCTTTTAATTATTTTTTAATTAATTTTTTTTATTTTTCCTTGGCAATAATTTGTGGTTATTTTTTAGGTTTTTTTCTGAATAATTATTTTTCCAATTCCAATAATAAATTATTTTTTACTATTATAGAATTTAAACCATTTGATTGAAAGGTTTTTACAATTTTATTTTCTGTATTTCCCCTTAGTTTTGGGTTGGTTTCATATTCTATAATTTTTTATTTTTTGAACAAAAAAGAAACTTCTAACAAAATAAATAATTTGATTTTTTTTAAATTATCAAGTATTTATAATCCGCTTCGCGTTAAATTAACTTCTTTTTTTTATTACTCCAGTAAATTTCAAATTTTTATGCTTTTTTTCTTTCGTAATTTTTGACAGAAATTATTTATTCTTATTTTTCTCATTTTTATTTTTATAACGTCTTTTTTACTTGTTTTTACTAAAGTTGCTAGTGATAATTTTTTATCTAATCAAACATCTTTTTTGCAAAAAGATGTTAAAAGTGTTACTAAATTTGATGGAATAAGCGGTTCTTCTTTTTTGAAATCACATGATAATTTTATTCATAGTGATACTTTTTTATCGGAAGAAGACCTTTTAGATAAGGATACAAAAATGATTGAAGTAAAAAAATTAAATTTAAAAGTTTTGGTCAAAAACATTGATTATTCTTGTCATATTGGTCCTGAACCTAAAAAACTTTTAGATGAATTAGATTTGGCTTGTCTTTTTCAAAAAAAATTTATTAATTCTAAAAATATTGATTCTTTAAAAATAAAAGAATATTTAGATTATTTTAAAATTAAAAAAATTTACTTTAATACTGTTCCATATAATAAAAAAACAGACTTACCTCTTTTGGTTTTGGATTTTTTTATTAAAAATAACACTTCAGGAAAATTATATTTTCTTAAAGATAAATGGCATGAATTTTTTGTAATTGATAATAAATTAGAAGAAAAAATACCTGGTTGAGATTTTCGTATTGATGACAACAATAATTATTTTTTAGGCAAAGATCCGCGAGATGATATTTATTATGCGCTTGCCCCGCTTCATTTTAAAAAGTTAGGTTATAAATTAGGAGATATTGTTGAAATGGATTTGACCTTGAACAATCAAATTTTAAAAAATAAATCAAATAATAAAAAACATAAATTTAAAATTGCTGCTTTTGTAAATGATGAATTTTTAATTTCAAATAATTTATTTGTTGATTATCAATATTTAGAAAATAAATTCATTATTAAAAATGAAATTGAAAAATTAAAAATCCCTTTTAATCAAATTATTTCCAAACATAATGATAAATATCTTCATCGCTATTTAATTTTAAGTTTTTCTTTAAACAACTTTAATATTACAGAATTTTTAGAAAGTAATAAAATTAATTTAGATGATATGTCTTTATTAAATTTAGAATCATTAAATTTAAATGAAATTAAATATTTTTCTTATTATCATTTCAAAATTTTTCAAATTTATTTATTAATTATTCTTGTTTTTTATATTTTTGTTTCTTTATGCTTTTTATTTTTACTTTTTGAATTTTTAAATAATAAAAACAAAAAAACTATTTCTTTTTTACTAACTTCAGGTTATCGTGTTCAAGATCTTCTTTTTAATTTTTCTTTTGCTTTTGGATTTTTATTATTTTTGGGAGTTTTCTTATCTTTTGTTTCGAGTTATTATCTTTTTTCTGTGTTGATAAATTATTTCAATCAATTAAATGTTTTTTTTGTTGTCAGTGATGTTTGGAATTATTTGGGTTATTTTGTTGCTTTATTGGTTTTTCTTTTTTTAATTAATTTGCTTTATAATTTCTTTTATTTAAAATATGAGATTTTAAAGAAAAAAGCAATATAATTTACTTTTTACTTTATATTTCATTATTTATGTAAAAATATTTTTTAATTTACTTTTTTTTATTATAATTAAAATATAAGTAAATTTAAGTAATTACTTAATTTGGTGTTTGTAGAGTGTTAGTTCAGTTGGGAGAATACCTGTCTTACAAACAGAAGGTCGGCGGTTCGAGCCCGCCACGCTCTACCATTTTTGCTGGCTTAGCTTAATCTGGTAAAGCACCCGCCTTGTAAGCGGTAGAGTGTAGGTTCAATTCCTATAGCCAGCACCATCCGGAAGTGTAGCGAAGAGGTTAAACGCGGCTGACTGTAAATCAGCTCCTATTTTAGGTACGGGGGTTCAAATCCCTCTGCTTCCACCATATTGGGGGATAGCCAAGTTGGAAAGGCAATGGTTTTTGGATCCATGCACCGATGGTTCGAGTCCATCTCCCCCAGCCAAATGCCCCGTTAACTCAGTTGGTAGAGTAACTGGCTTTTAACCAGATAGTCGGAGGTTCGAGTCCTTCACGGGGTACCATTTTAATGCCTGGGTGGTGGAATTGGTAGACACAACAGACTTAAGATCTGTCGAATGTTTTTATTCATGTCGGTTCGAGTCCGATTCCGGGTACCATTTTTTATGTTTTTTTTAATTAAATTTGAAAGATAAAAAAACCAAAAATAAATAATATTCCAATTAGACTAGATTCTACTTTGAATATTTCGTTGCTTAAATATTTTTCTCCTAAAAAAATAGCAAAAAAAGGTAAAGTATAAAAAATAAATTTTGTGCTTCCTCATATTAAAAATAATGGTCATTGATTTTTTTTAATTTTTTGTAAATTATTGAATCAATTAATTCAAAAAATTATGAAAACAGGATATCAAAAAAGTGTTAAATTTAATGAAAATAATCATCCAAAATCATTTTTTAAAATGGAAACAAGTAAAAAAAGAATTTCTATTATTAAAATAACAATTTTTTTTCAATTTTTCTTTAAAAAATAAGAAAAATAATTAAGTTCCAAAAAAACGATCACCAGCATCACCTAAACCAGGAATAATATATTGTTTTTTGTTTAATTTAGGATCAGTTGCTGTTGTAAAAAAAGAGATATTTTTTATTTTTTGATCAATATTTTGTTTGGAGATTTTACTAACAATGATGCTCACAAAAATAATTTTACTTTGATTGTTAATTTTGCGAATTTCGTTAATTGCTTTGATTGCACTATTTCCGGTAGCAATCATTGGATCAAGAACAATAACATAATCATTATCATTTATCTCTGGTAAATTAAGATAGTATTGTTGAATAAAATTAAATTTTTCTTCACTTCTTTTTAAACCAATATGTCCAATTTTTGCGTTGGGAAGAATCTCTTTAAAACTTTCTAACATCCCTAGACCCGCTCTTAAGATAGAAATTAAAATAATTTTTTGACTTAAAATTGGCGATTGTGTTTCAACAAAAGGAGTATGGATTGTTTTTAATTTAGTTTTGATGTTTTTGCAAACTTCAAATATTAATAAATTAGAAATTATTTTTAAAGATGCTGCAAAATCAATCTTTTTTGTGTTTTTATCTCTTAACTTGGTTAAATTATCTTTAATTAAAGGATGTTCAATAACCTTTCATTGATTATTCATTGGATAATCCTCTAATATAATTTTTTAATATTAATAAATATTGATTCATTTGTTAAAATTATAATGCAAAAAACACAAAAAATACAACTAAAAAAGTAATTTGTTGATTATCATTTATAATTTATATTGCTGTGAATATTCTTTATTCTCAAAAACCCAGTTTTGCTGAATTAGAAGCAATTATTACTATTTCGCTTATTACGGTTGCTGTTACTTGTTTTTCAATTTATTATTGATTTAAAGTTAAAAATAAAAAAGCAACTGAAACGCCGCGAGGTTTTTTGCTATTAATGGAAGTTGTTATTCAAAATATTGAAAAAACATTAATCAATCTTTTAGGGAAAAAATACCGTAAATTAACCCCCTTTTTTCTTTATTTGTTAATATATATAAATTTAGGCAATTTCATTTCTCTTTTTTTTGGTTTAGAAACTCCTTTTGCTTTTTTGAGTGTTGTTTTTTCTCTAGGGTTGATTACTTTTTTAGGAATTTATTATTTTGGATGAAAATTTCAACGTTGAAGTTTTTTAAAAAATTATATTAATCCCTTGGAGTTTGTTTCTCAAATTGCTAGTTTAATTTCTATTTCTTTTCGTTTATTTGGTAATGTTTTAGCAGGAACTTTTATTATGGTACTGGTTTATAAATTTTTGTTGGATTCAGATTTAGGACAAACTTTTAAATGATTTAATTTTCTTGCTATTTTTACAACCCCTTTACATTTTTATTTTGACATTTTTAGTGGTACTTTGCATTCATTTATTTTTGTTTTACTTACAATGACTTATTGAGGACTTTCACGTCCAATTAATCGAGAAACAAAATTGAAATTAAATGTTAAATTAAAATAATTTTTTTTTGACGACAAAAAACGACAGAAAGTCAATATTGAGGATATAATTATTAATGTTAATTAGGAATTTTAATTTATGAGTGTTGAAGCAGCAAAATATTTAGCAGTAGCTATTTGTACAATATGTTTTATTGGTACGAGTTTAGGTCAAGGTATCGCCGCTTCTAAGGCGGCAGAAGCAGTTGGAAGAAATCCAGAAGCAGAGAATAAAATTAGAACAATGTTGATTATTGGTTGTGCCATTGCTGAATCGGCGGCAATTTATGCTTTAATTTTGTCTTTGGTTATTTTATTTGTTTTATAATCCTTAATTTCTTATAAATAAAATAAAAATTTAATGTCTTTTTTTTTGAACAAAGTAGGTGATTTTGATTTTACTGAACGCCTAGTACTTTTTAAATTACCACTTTTAATAGCTCATTTTATTGCTGGTTTTTTTTTACTTATTGTTATTTCTTATTTTGTTTATAAACCTTTTAGAAAATGATTAGAAAAGCGCGAAAACCATTTAAAAGAAGAACAAAATTCAATTTCTAAAAATTTAAAAAAAACAGAAATATTAAAACAAACAGCGATTAAAGCAATTTCTGAAAATAATTTATTTATGGAAAAAATTTCATCAGAATTAAAACAAAAATTAGAAATTGAAAGAAAAAACGTTTTAGAATTAGCTTTTAAAGAAAAAAAAAGAATCATTGATGAAGCAAACTTAGAATCTAAACAAAAAAAAACAGAAATAAAAAAAGAGATAGAGAAAGCAATTATTGTTAATTCTTTTACGTTGATGAAAAAAATGTTAAATTCAGAAATTGATCATAAAAAGCATCAGGATTTAATTAATGATTTTCTTAATAATTTGGAAAAAACAAATAATAATCATGATAAAAAATAATTTTGTTAATCTTTATAGTGAAGCATTTTTTCATCTTTGTTGTGAAAAAAAAATATCATTTTCTCAATATTTAAAAAACACAACAGAGTTGATTGACTTGTTGTCAGTCAAAAATCAGTATTTTGGAAATTGATTTTTGAGTTTGAAGCGTGATAAGTTAAAATTAGTAATAAAAGATATTTTTGCTAATAATATTGATCAATATTATTTCAATTTATTACAAATTCTTGTTGATGAAAATAATTTTGATTATTTGTTAGATATTTTGTTTAAATTAGAAAGATTATTTTTAGATAAATTAAATTTTACAATTGCTACAGTTTATTCGGTAATCAAATTAAAACCAAATCAATTAAAAAAAATTAATCAAAATTTGGTTCAACGTTTAAAATCTAAAATTAAACTTTTTTCACGTTTGGATAAAAGTTTAATTGCTGGGTTAAGGGTTGAGTCAGAAACATTTATTTTTGATAATTCTTTGCGCAAACAAATATTAGATCTTGAAAAGAATTTATTGTCCTCTTTTGATAAATAATTAAGAATATGAAAATAAAAATTTCTGAAATTACCAATATTTTACGAAAAAAAATTGCTAATTATCATTTTGATTATCAAAATCCTAAATTTGGTTCTGTTATTTCTGTTGGTGATGGAATTGCCTTGGTACAAGGTTTAAATGATGCAAAATATATGGAAATTGTTACTTTTGAAAATGCTGGAAATGGATTGGTTTTTAATTTAGAAGAAAATCATGTCGGTGTTATTATTTTTGAAAAACAAAATCAAATCCAAGAAAAAGATCGCGTTGAAACCACAGGAAAAATAATTTCAATTGATGTTGGAACAGAATTTTTAGGAAGAGTAATTGATCCTTTAGGAAAAACATTAGATTCTAAACCTTTGATTAAATCAAAAGAAAAAAGAGTAATTGAAAATGTCGCCCCTAGTGTGATGGCAAGAACGGCTGTTAATGAGCCTTTAGAAACTGGTATTTTAGCTGTTGATGCTTTGTTGCCGATTGGTAAAGGACAACGAGAATTAATTATTGGCGATCGTCAAACCGGCAAAACTTCACTTGCTCTTGATGCTATTATTAATCAAAAAAACAAAGATGTCGTTTGTATTTATGTTTCTATTGGACAAAAAAGTTCTTCAGTTTTAAGAATGATTGATAAATTGAAAAAAAACGGAGCTTTTAGTTATACTACGGTTGTTGTTGCCTTATCTTCAGCAACAGAAGCGATGAAATTTATCGCTCCTTTTTCCGGAATGACCCATGCTGAATATTATCTCGATCAGGGAAAAGATGTTTTGATTGTTTTTGATGACTTATCCAAACACGCAATCGCTTATCGAGGATTATCTTTGTTATTGCGCAGAACTCCAGGAAGACAAGCTTATCCTGGTGATATTTTTTATTTACATTCCCGTTTATTAGAAAGGGCAGCAAAATTAAAAAGTGATGCTGGCGGAGGTTCTATAACAGCCTTGCCGATTGTAGAAACGCAATTAGAAGATTTAACTGCTTACATTCCTACGAATATTATTTCAATTACTGATGGACAAATTTTTTTAATAAATGAACTTTTTAATTTAGGATTTAAACCAGCAATTGATTATGGATTATCTGTTTCTAGAGTTGGTTCTACTGCGCAAATTGAAGCGATTAAGAAAACCGTAGGCAGTTTAAAATTGGATATGGCAGAATACAAAGAATTAAAAATTTTTTCTCAATTTGGTGGTAATTTGGATACTAATACAAATAAAGTTTTAGAACACGGTAATCGTATTATTGAAATTTTAAAACAAAAAGAATTTGAACAACTTCCTCAATGAATGATGGTCATAATTTTATTATCAATTAAAGAAAAATTAATTGATCAAATTGAACCAAAAAAAATTGTTATTTTTCGCAAACACTTAATTGATCATTTTATGAAAATACAAAAAACAAAATGATTGAAAAATTTTATTGATTCTAAAAAAATTTCCGATGATGTCAAAGTAAAAATTGTAGAAGAAATAGAGAAAGTTATTTCACAAATGAAATTTTTGTTTAAATCTTTTTAAATTAAACCTTCTTTATCAATTATGAAAAACAATATCAAAACAATTCAAAAAAAAATATTTACAATTAATAAAATTTATAAAATTACAAAGGTGATGAAACTAATTGCAGCAATTAACTTAAAAAAAGCACTCCATCAATTAAGTGATTCCGGAAATTGTCAAGAGTTAGTTTTAGATATTTTTTCTAAATTAAATTTTTTAGTTTTGAATAATGAAGTTGTACAAAATGTGAAATCATCACAAATTAAAACTAAAAAAACGAAATTGTGGATTATTTTTGGTTCAGATTTAGGACTTTGTGGCTCTTTTAATACAAAAATATTTAAGATTATTAAAAAAAACATTTCTCAAGATGATGCTTTAATTTTAATTGGTAAAAAAATGACCAATTATTTTTCTAATTTTGCTTTTTCAATTTTGCAAAAATATTTAAATTTAAATTTTAATAATGAAAATATTTCAAGCCTTGTTGCTTTTTTAATTAAAAATAGTAAAAATTTTTCAAAAATAAGTGTTATTTACACTAAATATAGTAAAAGTTTATCAATAAATGTTCTCATAAAACAATTATTACCGATTGAAACAGATCAATTATTGAATAAATCAAAAATATTATCAACTTTTATTATTGAAAATAATCCACAATTTGTTTATCAAAATACTCTTTTTTTGTATTTGAAAAATTTATTATTAATTTGATATTGAAATTCACGAGCTAGTGAAGAAAAAACACGTCAATTAGCAATGGAAAATGCCAGTGATAATTCTGAAGATATTATTAAAGATTTGAAGTTAAAATATAATCAATTTAGGCAAGAAAAAATAACCAAAGAAATTCTTTTGGTTTCTCAAGAAGAATAAAAATAATTTATTATGAAAGTTAAATTTCCTGTTGACAATGATCATTATTTAGGTATTTTAATTCGGATTAATGGTCCGATTTTGGATGTTAAATTTATTAATTTAAAAACACCTAATATTAATGATGTTTTGGTTGTTCAAAACGATCAAAACCATTTATTTTTAGAAGTTGCTCAACAAATTGGAGATAGTGTGGTTCGTTGTTTGGCTATGGGACCTGTTTTAGGTTTAAAACGTGGATTAAAAGTTTTGTCACTTGGTCATGCTATTACTGTTCCGGTCGGACCTGAAACATTAGGAAGAATGTTTAATGTTTTAGGACAACCGATTGATGAATTGGGACCTGTAAAAACAAAAACAGAAAGTTCTATTCATAAAAAACCGATATCTTTTGCGAAACAAAAAGTTGAAAGTAATTTATTAGAAACGGGTATTAAAGTGATTGACTTATTAACTCCTTTTGTTAAAGGAGGGAAAATTGGTTTATTTGGCGGTGCAGGTGTTGGTAAAACGGTTTTAGTGCAAGAATTAATTAATAATATTGCTATTTCTCGTTCAAGTATTTCGGTTTTTGCCGGGGTAGGAGAAAGAAGTCGAGAAGGCAACGATCTTTATCACGAAATGAAAATTAATAATATTTTGTCCAAAACTGTTTTGGTTTTTGGACAAATGAATGAACCGCCTGGTCCACGTATGCGTGTTGCTTTGACAGCATTAACAATGGCTGAATATTTTCGTGACCAAGAAAAAAAAGATGTTTTATTTTTTGTAGATAATGTTTTTCGTTTTGTTCAAGCTGGAAGCGAAGTTTCTACACTTTTAGGCAGAAAACCATCTGATGTGGGTTATCAACCAACTTTAGCTACAGAAATGGGGCGTTTTCAAGAAAGAATTACACAAACTCATGAAGGTTCAATTACTTCTGTACAAGCTGTTTATGTTCCGGCAGACGATATTACTGATCCGGCGCCTGCAACAACACTAACACATTTAGATTCTAGAATAATTTTAGATAGAGAAATAGCCGCTCTAGGAATTTATCCAGCAATCAATCCACTGTCCTCTACTTCGCAAATGTTAAGTGAAGAAATAGTTGGAAACAAACATCATCAAGTAGCTCAAGGTGTAAAGAGATTGCTCCAAAGATTTGAAGATTTAAAAGACATTATTGCTATTTTAGGGTTTGATGAATTATCGGAAGAAGATAAAGTTGTTGTTACAAGGGCACGTAAAATTAGAAATTTTTTATCTCAGCCTTTTTTTGTTGCTGAAAAGTTTAGTGGTAATTCTGGAAAATATTGTAAATTAAATGAAGTGGTTGATGATTTTTATCAAATTATTCATGGTAAATGTGATGATATTGAAGAGAAACAATTTATGTATCGCGGCTCTTTAAAAGAAATTATGTTAAAAAAAAGAAAGTAAGTTATATGTTTGAAAATAATTTTTTAAAATTTAATTAATAAAATATTAGCATTTACTTTTTTGAGTCATTAAAATAAATAAATAAAATTTAGAAAATGAATACAATTTTTGTTAAAGATATTTTACGATGAAATTATTTTTTTCAAGAAAAGAAACATTTTTATTACAAAGTTGAAAAAATGTTTGATTGAAAAATTTTATTTTTTCTTGTTTTTTGTTTAAATTTTTATTTATTAGGAAATTTATTTTCTTTATTTTTTAATTATTATTCAACATTTTTCTTTCTTCTTTCTTTCTTTCTTTTATCTTATATCTTGGTTATTTTGTTTTTATATCGTGATTATCCAAAATTAATTAACCCCTTAATACCGTTAGTTTTTTATATTTCTTTATCTATTTTTGATTGATTTTTTATATCTTTTTTTTTAATTAATACCAAAAATATTTGATATTGAAAAAATTTTTCTTTTCTTTTTACTGAAGCGCTTGATTTTACAAACAAAGAACATCAACAAATTGTTTTAATTAAAATTAATCAATTTATCAATTTGTGATTTAAATTATTATTTGTTTTTGTTTTTTGTTTTTTGAATAAAAATAAAATAATTCAGAAAATGCAAAAAATCAAAGATAAATTTTTATCTTTTGTGCCATTTATTATTTTTATTATATTTTTTGTTTTATTATTTTATTTCTATTTAAATTCAAAAATTATTTCTCCGAATTTTAATTTATCTTCCACCAATCAATTACTAAATGAGCATGGTTATTCATTAAGTTCTCAAACAGGTAAAGTGTTTTTTATTTTCTCTTTGGTTATTATGGCGCCGATTTGAGAAGAATTGGTTTTTCGCTATACTTTTTTTGCTATTTTTGGTCGTAAGCGTGTCAATTGAGCAATTTTTTTCTCGGTTTTTTGATTTGCTTTTTCTCATTATCACAAACAAGACTTTGAGAACAATAATTTATCTTCCGCCTTACAAAAAATTTTTAATGGTTATTTAAGTGTTTATCTATATATGTCATTTTTATTGGTTTTTGTTTATTGATTTTATAATTTAAATTTAATTTATCCTATTTTACTGCATTGATTTGTTAATTTTAATGCTTCTTTTTTATGAATTTCAGGTTTGTTTTAAAGATTAATAAATGATGAAAAAATATTTTAAAATATAACGGTTATTTACATTATTATTTAATGTATAAATAAATTATTAAAATGATTGAATCCAAAACAAAGGTAAAAAAAAGAATTAAAGAATTGGTACAATTGATTAATCATTGAAATAATCTTTACTACAATCTTAATAATTCAAAAGTTTCTGATGCTACTTATGATCAATATTTTCAAGAATTAAAAAAATTAGAAATTCAATATCCAGAATTTGTTTTTTCAGATACACCAACTAAACAAATCGGCTTTACTCCCTCTAGCAATTTTAAAAAAATTCAACATTCTGAACCGATGCTTTCTCTTAATAATGCTTTTGATAAAAAAGATTTGTATGCTTTTGATAAACGAATAAATAAAATTACTGAAGGCAAACACACTTATTATTGTGAAACAAAAATAGATGGATTGCCGGTTTCTTTGACTTTTAAAAATAATTATTTTTCCACTGCTGCCACTCGTGGTGATGGGATGTTTGGCGAAGATGTAACGATAAATGTAGAAACAATTAATGATATTAATAAAATTATCATTCAAAAACAACTCTTTCAAAATTTTAATATTAGAGGTGAAGTTTTTATTTCTAAAAATAATTTTCATAATTTGAATATGAAATTACAAACAAAAAGAAAAGCAGAATTATTAGAGAAGATAAGCGCTAAAAAAAAAGATTTAAAAAATTTAATTCTTCAAGAATTTTTAGATTGTAAATTTATTGAACAAACAGAAGGGGTTTTGTCAACGACAGATAAAAAAATTATTATTATTGATAACTCCAATTTATTGAAAAAAACCAGCAAAATTTCAAAAAATAAATTAATTTTAGAATTTAAAATTAGTTTTGATAATCAAAATGATTTGATTCTTCAAAAATTTGTAAATTTATTTCAAAACCAAAATAAATTCAATTTAAAAAATCATTTTATTCAAAATAATGTTTTAAAACTAATTTTAAATTCATCTTTGTCTCTTATTTATGATGAATTTACTAATCCTCGTAATACCGCATCAGGCAGTTTAAAACAACTTAATCCTGAAATAACATCTAAACGAAATCTTAGTATAATTTTTTACAATTTAATTTTTTTGAAAAACAAAAAATTTACTTCGCAAAAAGAAATTATTGAAAATTTAAAAAAAATGCATTTTCCAGTTTCTGAATATAACGAGCATTGTCAAAATATTGAAGAAACTTTTTCTTATATTGAAAAAATTACAAAAATTCGTGATCAAATTCCTTATGAAATAGATGGAATAGTGATCAAGGTGAATGAGCACAAATTTTATCCTCTTATCGGTCGTAGTGAAAGGGCTCCGAATCATTGTGTTGCCTTTAAATACCCTTCAAAAATAGCTGAAACACAAATTATTGATATTTTTTCTACGGTTGGTAGAACTGGTCGAATTACTTATAATGCCAAATTAAAAACAATTTTTTTATCAGGAACCAACGTTAGTGCGGCGACATTACATAATGCTGAATATATTGAAAAATTAGATATTAGAATAGGTGATTTTGTTTATGTTAAAAAAGCAGGAGAAATTATTCCTAAAGTTGTTGCTGTTAATGAAAAAAAACGTTTGTCTGAAAATATAAAATGAAAAAGAGATCAAACTTGTCCGTCTTGTTTTTCAAGTTTAATTATTTTTGTTAATGAAAAAGATCAATATTGTTTAGAAAAAAAATGTCCAGAAAAAAAAATACAAAGTTTTATTCATTTCGCTAATCGCAATGCAATGAACATTATGGGTTTGAATAAAAGTAACATTAAAACATTAATAAAACTAGGTTTTCTTGATAATTTTGTTGATGTTTATTTTTTGAAAACAAAATATTTGCAACTTTTAAATTTAAGCAATACTACAAAATTATTACATTTAGGAGCAAAATCTATTAATAATTTATTAAATTCAATTGAAGCAACCAAAAAAAATTCTTTAGAAAGACTTTTATTTGGTCTTAATATTCGTTATGTTGGATCAAAAGCCGCCAAACTTTTAGCAATAAATTTTCAAGAAGTTGAAAATTTATTTAATGTTACAGAAGAAAAATTATCTAAAATTGAAGGATTTGGACCAGTTTTAAGTAAAAGTATTGTGAATTTTTTTTCTTTAAAACAAAACAAAAATCTTATAATTAATTTAAAAAAATTAAATATTAACACGAAATATTACTCAAAAATGATAAATGATCATTTTTTTAATCATAAAAAAATTGTTATTACTGGTATTTTTGAGTGATCAAGAAAAAATTTAATTAATAAATTAGAAAATTGTGGTGCTAATGTATTGGATTCCGTTTCATCAAGTGTAGATTTTTTATTAGTAGGTAATAAACCAGGTAATAAACTCCAAAAAGCAAAAAAATTAAATATTAAGTTAATTACAACAAAAAAACTATCTGATTTATTACAATAAAACATTTTTGAAAATTTGATATAAAATTAATGAGTCAACCCCCCTTCAATATTTAATTATGAAAATTAATAAAAAGAGTATTATCTTTCTTGCAAACAGGCATTATTTTGAAATTGATAATGATCAAATTGATGAGCTTATTTATGAGATAAATTTTTTGATTAAATATCAAAAAAAAAACTTAAATAATTCCAAATTTGATTCTTTTAAACCTTTATTTTTACCTTCTTTTATTAAAGGTGATTATTTGAGATCGGATCTTTTAGAAAATAATCAATCCAAAATTGATTTTTTTCAAAATGTAAAATTAGTTAATTCAAGAGGATATGTTTTTATATCAAAAACAAAAGTAAAAAAATGCAAAAAATAAAAGATTTAGTTAATATTTTTAATAATAATCAAAAAAAATTAATAAGTTTTTACAAAGATCTTTTTGAAAAAATTACCGCAAATAAAAAATATAATTTTTTCATTGAACTTTATATTGAAGAGGTAATGAAAAAAATTAAAAGCCCCTTATTTTATAAAAAATATAAAAATAAGCCGCTTTTTGGTGTTCCTTTTTTTTTGAAAGATAATTTTACTGTAAATGGCAAAATCACTTCAGCAGGAAGTAAAATTTTAGAAGGTTTTATTCCTAATTTTGATTCAACCGTTCATAAATTATTAACTGACGATGGCGCAATCTTATTAGGGAAAACAATAATGGATGAATTGGCAATGGGCGCTACAGGATTAGAGGCAAAGGAAGGTTATGTTTTGAATAATTTAGATACCAATCGTATTGTTGGCGGTTCTTCAAGTGGTTCAGCGGTTTCAATTAGTTTAAAAGTCGCTTCTTTTGCTTTAGGTAGTGATACAGGCGATTCAGTAAGAAGGCCGGCGTCTTTTTTAGGTATTGTTGGGTTTAAACCAACTTTCGGTTTAATATCGCGTTTTGGTTTGCTACCCTTTTCTCCTTCTTTAGATACTGTTGCTTTTTTTTCTAATTCAATTAGTGATGCAAGAATGATTTCTAAAACATTATTTCATTTTGATTCTAAAGATTTTGTTTGCCAAAAAAATCCTAAATTAATTTTAAACAAAAGGGTTGATTCCAAAATTCATAAAATTTTAATTTTAAAACCACATTCTAAATCAGTAAAAAAAGAAAACAATGATTTTTTTAACGATAATTTTGTTGTCAAAATAATTAATGAAGGATTTAATGTTAGTTATTTATCTTTGCCTGATGAAATAACAACTAATTTACTTTTTTTTTATCAGATAATTAGTTTTTCTGAATCGTTAAGTAGTCAGGCAAATTTAACAGGAATTAATTTTGGGTTTAATCACAAAAATCATCAAGAATCAGATTTTAATGAATTGATCAAAACTAATCGTTCTTTAGCGTTTAGAAAAGAATTAAAACGTCGTTATACTTTGGGTTCTTTTTTTACCCAACAAGAAAATCAAAAAACCTTTTATCTGAAGGCTATGAAATTTAGAAGATATCTCAATGATTATTTTAATGAATTATTCAATAAATTTGATTTTATTATTCATCTTTCTACTTTTGATGTTGCGCCAACTATTGAAGAAGTTTTAAAAGAAAAACATAATAAAACTTTAGTAACTTCAATTAATGATTATTTAATTATTGCTAATTTTTTAGGATTGCCTTCAATTAATTTACCGCTTACTAAAAAAAAAGATTTACCCATAGGAATTAATGTTTTTACTAGATTTAATGATGATTATTTTCTTCTAAATTTTGCTGAAATTTTGGAAAAAATAATTATTTTTAAGAAAAATAAAATAAATAATTAATAATGATTATCAATAAAATAGGTTTAGAATTACATTTTCAACTTAAAACAAAAACCAAACTGTTTTCTTCTGCTAGAAATCAATTTAGTTTTAAAGCGAATACTTTAACAAACAGTTATGATTGAGGTTATCCTGGAACCTTACCGCAATTAAATCAAAAAGCAGTTGAATTATCTCTTGATGCTGCTTATCTTTTAAATTGTAAGATTAATGATTGACTTTATTTTGATCGTAAAAATTATTATTATTCTGATTTACCAAAGGGATATCAAATTACTCAATTTTATGAACCGCTTGGTTTAAGAGGATATTTGTGAATTTTTTTACCTAATCAAGATTGAAAAAAAATTAATATTACTTCAATCAGCATTGAAGAAGACAGCGCTAAATCTATTTATGAAAAAGGGAACATTTTTGTTGATTATAATCGTTCAGGAATTCCTTTAATTGAAGTTGTAACTGAACCTGATTTTAATAATTATAAACAAGTAGAAAGATTTATCAAAAAAATTATTCGCTTATTTAAAAAAACAAAAATCAGTAATGCTGATTTTAGTAAAGGTTCTTTACGTGTAGATTTAAACATTTCTACTAGTATAGATGGAAAAAATTTTTGTTTTCGAACTGAAATTAAAAATTTAAATTCTTTGCAAAATATCAAAAAAGCTATTGATCAAGAAAGTCATTATCAGTGAAAAAATATTTCTAAAATAAAAAAATCTTCTACAAAAAATTATAATGAAAAATTAAAAAAACTCGTTATGTTAAGGTTTAAATTTAATAAATATGATTATTGTTTTATTCCCGAAAATAACATTGCCCCCATTTTAATTGAATCTCATTTTAAAAAAGAGCGTTTTTTTAAGTTAAATAATTTAAAAAATTGAGAAGATAAATTTATTAAAGAACATAAACTTGATTTTGTTAGTGCTGAATGATTATTAAATAAATCTTATCTTATTCCTTATTTTGTAAAATTAAAAAGTTATATTTTTTTAAGAGAAGTTGTTATTCCTTATTTAAAAACTTCAAAAAAAACATTAGAAAATTTTAATTTTAATCTTGCAGAAAAATTATTGTTTGCTTTTTCTCAAAAAAAAATTAATTTTACAACATTAAAAAACATTTTTTTTAAATATGAAGATGGAAAAAATCAATTGAATTTAGAAAAATTAATTTTAAAAAAACAAGAAAATATTATTCTTCCAGAAGAAATAAAAATGTTTTATCAAACTTTAGATACTTTTTGTAAAAATGACAAAAATCTTAAAAATAATTTTGACAAAAATTCTCAAAAAACAACGAATTATTTAATTGGTAAAATTGTTCAATTAAAAAAACACAAAATTTCTCCTAAAACGCTAACTGATTTAATAAAAAAATATTTTGATCGTCATAGAAAAAAATAAATTATTTTTTTTGGAATTTAATTTATTTAAAAATTCCAGTAATTTTGTCAATTTTTTCTTTTGGAACTCAAAGAATGAGTTCATCATTTTTTTCAATTGTTGTTTCAGGTCCAGGTTGAATTAATTGACTCTTGTTTTCTTTAATCGGTCTTTTAATTAGAAGTAGGTTAATTTCGTGTTTTTCTCTTAGTTTTAATTCATCAATTTTTTTTCCATGAATCTTGATATTTTTAACTCTACAAATATAATTCTGTTCTTCAAAATAAATTATTTTTAAATCTTTGGCAATTTCAAAACCAATTTTTTGTGCTGCTAATTTGTTAGGATCAATAAAGTTTTTTATACCTAAAGATTCCACAATTTTTTTATGTTGTGAATTAATAACTTGCACATAAATATTTTCAATTTTTAAATCCAATAAGTTTTGTACGGTGATTACTGATGATCCAATATTTGTTCCAATTAAAACCATACAAATGTCTTTAGGACCTAAACCAATTTCTTCAATATCTATTTTTTTTTCAGTATTAATAGGGTGTAAGGTAATGTTATATTCTTTAAATTTATCTATTTGATTTTGTTCTTTGTCTATCAACTCCAAATCAATTCCTGATTGCTCAAGCAAATTATTTGCTAAAGCATTTCCAAATTTTCCAAGTCCAAAAATAAATATTTTTTTCAACATTTTGCTATGTTAATATGTTAACATCTTTTTATGTTTTTTAATTATTGCGTTTTATAGAATAAAATAATTAGTTTCATTATGAGAAATTTTTCTACAAATAAAATAATTTCTAATTTAAACTTTTATTTTATCAAAATAAAACGTAATCTTTTTTCAAGAGTTTTATTTTATTATTTTCTTTCACTTTCAATTGCAACTTTATTCTTAATGACTCCATGAAGTTGAGTTGATTCAAATAAATCTTGAGATTTTTTAAATTCATTTTATATGTGCGTTTCTGCAATTTCTACCACTGGACTTACAATTTATGATTTAGGAGAAAATATGACTGTTATTGGACAATTTTTTATTTTAATTTTAATTTTAATTGGCGGAATCGGTTTATTGTTTTTCAAATTTTGACTTTTTAGAATGTTAGGATTTATTTTTCGTTTTAATAAAAAAAACGATATTATTTCAACTCGTGAACAACATTTAGAACGTGGATATTTTCGTTTACAAAATACTAAAGAGATGATTTTGATCGGTTTTTTTTTTATTTTTTCTGTTCAAATTATTGGTTTTTTAATTTTGTTTTTTTATTTTTATTTTGTAAAAATTGATAAACTTAATTATTATTTACAATTAGATAAAAGTCTTTGATCAGCTACTTTTCATTCTGTTTCTGCTACTAATAATGCTGGTTTTGATATTTTTAAAGATGGGATTGAATATAATTCTTTAGAAAGTTTTCATAAACATTATTTAGTACAATTTGTTTTTGTAGTTCAATTTATTTTAGGCGGTTTAGGCTTTCCAGTTTTTTTTGAATTTTGATCAAAATTCAAAAATAGAAAAAAAGAAGGTATTAAAACAAAAATAACTTTTTTTACTAAATTTGTTTTATATTCTTATTTTTTAATTTTATTTTTTAGCTTAATCATTGTTTTTATTTTAGAATTATCAATCTCTAGTTCTAAATTAAGAAATGAATTTAATATTAATAACTTTTTCAGCGTTATTTTTAATACTTTATCTACTCGTTCCGCTGGCTATTCAACAGTTAACATTGATTCTTTTTTTACTGATGCTACAAAACATTTTATGATCTTTTTAATGTGAGTTGGTTGCGCTCCGATATCTACGGGAGGTGGTATTAAAGTTACAACGTTTGCCGTTTTATTTTTATCTCTTTTCCGTTGATATGATTCAAAAAATAATTTACTTATTAAAAACAAAAAAAGTATTTCATTTTTTGATGTTATTCTTGCTTATAAAATTGTATTTATTACTTTTTTTATTATTTTTGTTTTTTGCACTTATGTTTTAATTGAAAATCTATTATTTACAGAAAATAGTTTACTTAATGCCGTTTTTTATTCTACTTCAGCATTAGGTAATGCTGGATTAACTCTTTTGAATCCAAAAAAAATAATAAAAGGTTGACATTTATTTAAAATAATTTCAATTTTTCTTATGTTTTTCGGTCAAATTGGTATCTCTCAAATTATTTTATTGGGTCGTAATAAAAGAAACAAATTTGCAAATAATATTGAAACTGTTCCGCAAGAAACTCTTTTTTAATTGGTGGACGCTGTAGGACTTGAACCTACAACAACCTGGTTAAGAGCCAGGTGCTCTACCGAATTGAGCTAAGCATCCTTATAAAAAAAGATTGATATGGCGGAGACGGAGGGATTTGAACCCCCGCATGTTTTCACACCTAGCTGTTTTCAAGACAGATCCCTTAAACCGGACTTGGGTACATCTCCAATGGTGGATCCTACAGGACTTGAACCTGTGACCTCTCCGTTATCAACGGAACGCTCTAACCAGACTGAGCCAAGGATCCATCTAATAAATGGTAGTAAGGGTGGGATTTGAACCCACAATCCCTTGGATATGAACCAAATGCTTTAACCAGATTAAGCCACCTTACCGAAATTTATGGTCGGGAAAACAGGACTTGAACCTGCGATCTCCCGGTCCCAAACCGGGTGCTTTAATCCAAACTAAGCTATTTCCCGCTTCTTAAACTATTTTATTATAAATTTCCATGGTGGACCTGATCGGATTCGAACCGACAATCTCTTGAGTGCAAATCAAGCGTTCTCCCAACTAAACCACAGGCCCAATTATTTATTTCTGGAGGTGCTGATTGGATTCGAACCAACGCATAAGGATTTTGCAGACCCTTGCCTTGACCAACTTGGCTACAGCACCAAACAAAACAAACCACTTGATAATATTATAGATTAAATAATGTGTTTTTAATTATCTTAAAAACATCAGTTATTTCAAATTGTGAGTGTTTTTGTTTTATATTTTCTTGCTTATTTAATTAAATTAATTAAATAGATAAAGAAAAAAACAGATCGATACTTGAAAAAATTAATTTTCGTATTGAGAGATAAATTCATTTAGATATTTTTCTGAATAGTTTTGTAATTGTGAAACAAAAGTTCTGTTTTTATAAAATCTTAAATTGGGAATTGATCTAATTCCTTCTTTACTAACTAATTCTTGAAATAAAGTAACATCAACATAATAAATGATTAATTCTTTTCATTTATTATGTGCTTTTATATTGTTTAATAATAAATCAAATTGCTTACAATCAGGACAATAATCACCTCCAAACAAAACAAAAACTTTTTTTTCAACTAAAGAATTAAATTGATTTTCAGAATTTATTTTTTGAATTTCCATTACTTTATTAAATAATATTTTAAACTATATATTTTGATTATCCATCTTTAAATAAAGATGGTGCAGAAAGGGAGAGTTGAACTCCCATCCCTGTTCAGGACTAGATCCTTAATCTAGCGTGTATACCAATTCCACCATTTCTGCATAATAAAACATATATTAATTTTTATTTTAACATTTAACTAAATTAACTAATAATTAAAGATTTTTATTTATTTTTTGGATAATATTTTTTTATTTTGGAATAAATTAACTTACATGTCTCAATAGGATTAAATGAATAACAAATCTCTTCACTAACAACAAATTGACTAATTTTTTGTTTGCTTAAATTTTCAATATCTTTTTCAAGAATGTTTCCAACAGTAACATAAAATTCTTTTTTAATTAAATTTTCAATATTTTTTAAATCATTATTATTTCAATAATTTAATTTTTTTTTATTTTCTGGTTTGTAATAAAAAATATCTTTAATTTTTAATTCTTGTAAAAGTGATAAATCAAAATTATTTCCAAAAAAAAAGAGTTTTTTTTTCTTTTTTTCCAAAAACAAACACAACTCTTTAAAATCATTGTCATTTCCCCCGCTTATAAGAAAATTTTTAATTTTAGTTTTTTTGATAATTGATAAGATAAATTCATCTTTTTTCTTTCAATCTGTAATGTTGAGAATTATTTTTTTGTTTGGATATCTTTCAATAAGAAAATCAATAACTTTTATTCCTTCTTTTTCAATTAATTTTTTTTTAATAAAAATAGATTCTACATAACGAGAGACGCCTTGTAAAACAGATAAAGTCTCACTAAGACTTGAATTTATTATTTCAATACTTAAACATGGAAAATTCATTTTGTAATGAATTTTAACACTTTTATTACTTTTTATCAAATTCAAAAAATTTTTCAACCACTTTTGAAAAAATTTTTACTGTCTTTTTTGGGTCATAATTGATTAAAGTTCAAATTTTTGCGTTCTTTTTTAATTCATTGATAAAAATAAAAAACTCTTCTTCTCTGAGCATAAAATTATCTTCAAATAATTTTATTGAATTATTTTTTTTTAAAACGCTTAAAATTTTGATTACTGATTTTCATCTGAGATTATCACAACTAGTTTCTGCGCGACAAATAGTTGCCTGTGATATGTTAACTTTTTGAGATAATTTTTTTTGTGTTCATCCCTTTTCAATTCTGAGAAACTTAATTTGTTTGCTGATGTCTTTCATTTTTATTTGTTTATTTTTTCAGATTTTGATTTTTTCATATTATTAAATTCATAAATGAATTTTTCTCTTTTTTATGAAAAATAATTACTTATTAACTAAAACAAAATTTACAACTTTCTCCTTTATAAATATTATTTTTTTAATTTTTGTTTTTTTAATTTTATTGAATAGTAAAACTTTACATTTTTCAATAATTTGTTCTTTTTTTTCATTTATTTTGAAATTAATTATTTTTTTTGTTTTGCCGTTGATTTGAATTGCAAAAGTATTTTTTTCTTTTACAAGTTTTTTTTCGTTTATTTTTGGTCAACTTGTATGAATTAATATTTTTTTTTCTTTTCATAAAAATCATATTTCTTCTGTTAAATATGGACAAATTGGATGAAGTAATTTTAAAAAATCTTTAGCATAAAGAATGTTAATTTTTTTACTTTTGTAACACAAATTAATAAAAGACATTAGTTCGGAAATAACGACATTAAAATTAAAATTATTATAGTTTTCATTTACTTTTTTGATCATTTTGGCATGAACAAATTCTAATTCATTAGTTTTTTCTGTTGTAAATAATTTTTTGTTGACAATAAACAAACGATATACTCTTGATAATCATTTTCTCATCGCGTCTAATCCTTCTTCTTTTCAATAAATTTTTTGTGAAAAAGGTCCTAAAAATTTTTCTCATAAACGCAAAGCGTCGGCGCCATGAGATAGTAAAAAACTATTTGGATCAACAACATTTCCACGAGATTTAGACATTTTTTTTCCATCATGAGCTAAGATTAAACCTTGATTTAATAATTTTTTAAACGGTTCTTTATGATTATGACAACCAATTTCTACTAAAAAATGATTTCAAAATCTTGAATATAAAAGGTGTGAAACGGCATGTTCTTGGCCGCCAACATAAAGATCAACAGGCATTCAATGATTGAGTATTTTTTTTGCTTCAGGACTATTTAAGGGTCAAAAAGTATTGTCGGATTTTTTTAAAAGATATGCCAAAAAATATCAACAACTACCAGCTCATTGTGGCATTGTGTTTACATCATAACCTTTTTTTGTTCATGCTTTTATTTCAGCCAATGGACTTATTTGATTTTTTTTTAAAAATAAAGTGTTGGAAATTTTTGGTAATTTTAAAGGTAATTTTTTTTCGGATAAACCGATTATTTTATTTTCTTTATGAACAACAGGGAAGGGTTCTCCTCAATAACGTTGACGAGCAAAAATTCAATCATGCAAATTATAAAATGTGATTTTTTCTGTTTTGATATTAGCTTTTAATAGTTTTTTTTTAATAATTTTATTAAATTCAAAATCGTTGTTGTTTTTGGTGACTTTATTTTGTTTTGCTGTTTTAAGAATATTTTGATTAATAATTTGATGATGAAAGGCAAAAAATCAATCTTTAATATTTTTGGAAATATTACTTAATCTCATACCAGTAGCAAAATTAGCGTCAATGTATTGAGCAAAACAAATTGGTATTTTTTTTTGATTTATAGGATTCAGGATAAATAAATTTGTTACCAAACCTAATGGTTGTTTATCTAATTTTTTATCAACTTGTAATGGTTTTTTAGTATATTCTTTTCTGATTTTTTGAATTTTATTTTTAATTTCCAAAGATAAATAGTTATCAATTATTTTATTATTAATTGCCAAAAGAACAAAATGAGTTGAATTTAATTCTTTTCAATCTTTAATAAAAATAGAAATTTGTTTTTTTTTATTTTGAACAGAAAAATGAAGTAAATAACCATTATTTTTACCAATTCATTTCATTTGTGAATATTTGATTGCTGTTGGTCAATCTAATGTTTTTAATCCATCAATTAATTCATGAGCAAAATTTGTTATTTTAATCACTCACTGTTTTGCTTCTTTTTTGACTACAGGATAAGAGCCTCTTTCTGATACCATTTGCCCATTTAATTCTACAATTTCTTCGTTTGCTAAAACAGTATTTAATTTTGGACAATAATTAACAGTTGTATTTTTTTGTACGGTTAATTTTTTTTCTCACATTTTTAAAAATGCTCATTGTGTTCATTTGTAATAATTAGGTTCATGTGTTTTGATAATGTGTGCTTGATCATATGTAAAACCAAAAGATTCTAGTTGTTGTCAAAAATGTTGAATATTTTTTTCAGTAAATGAAATAGGATCTTTTCCTGTTTTGATTGAATATTGTTCAGTGGGCAAACCGAAACTGTCAAATCCCATTGGATGAAAAACATTGTATCCTTGCATGATTTTAATACGAGTGATGATATCGGTTGCTAAATAACCGCGTAAATGACCAACATGCAAACCACTGCCTGAGGGATAAGGAAACATATCTAGGATATAAAATTTAGGTTTTTTTCAATCGGTAATATCGGTTTTAAATATTGCTTTTTCTTTTCAGATTTTTTGTCATTTTTTTTCAATTTTGGTATGAGAATAAGTCATTATAAAATTATAATTCAATTGATTTTAATTTTTTTCAATTTAATATTTCTTGAAAATTATTACGCATTTTTTGAAATTTTTCTCAATGATCAAAACCTTCTAAGTCTTTATAAATATTATATTCTGAATATTTTTTAGTAATTATGTTTAAATCTTCCTTTTGAATTTTATTAAATTTGTTAATCTCTTTACTGTTGTTGTTAATTATTTTTATATAATACTGTTTTTTATTTGCTTCAATTAAACTGATAACTTCTTTTTCTTTTCCGGTTTGATAAATTAAATTATTAATTATAAAAATTTTTAACTCTTTGTTTAAAATTTTTATTGTTTTTAAAAATGTAATAATTGTTCGGTGAATTAAAAAACTCCCGGGTCCAATGCCAGAATAAATATTATTCACTTGTGAAAGAGTAAGATTTTGTGCTTTTAATGTTTCATTAATTTTTTGAAAAAAATGTTCACTAAATTGATTATTAAAATTACTTTCTTCAGAAATGATTTTTTTTTGTTTTTGAAACATCACAATAAACAATTTATGTCTATTTGCAATAATAAAAAGAGAAATACCAGACATCATTTTTAATAAAATTTTTTAATTTTTTCCAATATTTTATAATAACTTTCTATTTTTACAATTCTCTCTTTTTGAATATTGTATTTTCAAAATAAATTAATAACATTTTCAAAATTCAAAAATTTCACAAAAGGTTCGGGTCATTCAATAACTACATATTCTTCGTTTAAATATTCTTTAAAAAACCCTAAATCACTTTTTTGGGTTAAGTGATATCCGTCTAAATGTACAAAAATATCCTTTTTTTTTGTTTGATAAATTTGCATTTTTGTAAAAGTAGGTGAGTTAACAATATCAGGTACTTGTCAAAATTTGGCTAAAAATTTCACAAATTGTGTTTTACCAATTCCTATTTCACCATAAAGACAGATTATTACTGGTGTTTTAAGATTTTCAACACAAATTTTTGCTAATTTTTTTGTGTCTTTTAAACTATTGATTTTGATGGTGAAATTTTTTTTCATTTTTTTCCAAAAGTTTCGTAACTATTTTTTCTACTTTATATTGTTGCTCTTCATAATCCATTGAATGAACAACAATGAGTTTAGTTTTTGTTAATTTTTGATAATAATCCAAAAGTAAATTTGCTTCTTCTTGAATTGTGTCTTCTTCCACGAAAGATTTTTTTTTAATAATAATTTCTTCAATTTCTAAAAAAATAAAAACATTTATCTTTTGTTCATGAATAAACATATCAATTCAATTTCAATTAACATATTGTTTATCAATGAAATATTTTGTAAAAATGTAATCTGAATCAAAAAAACATACTTTGTTTGCTTTTTTTAAAACTTCATTGTTGTTTTTGATTTGTCCGTCAACAATTTTTACATAATCAGATTTTGTTGTTAAAAAGCGATTATTTTTAAAATATCCGTTTAAAATATTTTCGCAATATCAATTTCCATATTCATGAGTGTAAGAAGTATTATATTTTTGTGCAAAAAAATTGGTAAGTCAAGTTTTACCGCTTCCTTCAATTCCTACAAAAGCAATTTTCAACATCAATATCTTTAAATTTTTAATTTATAACATTTTTGACAAGCGGGTAAATAACTTTCTTTTCCACCGACAAAAATAATTTCTTTATTATCATTTAATCTTTTTGAATATCCAGCTTTTTTAAAACAACGATAGCAGTTAGCATACAATAATTTTAACTTAGGTTTTTTTTCTAATATTTTTTTTATTTCTGGGAAATAATTACCTAAATAATCTTTATTTAATCCTTCACAAACAATATTAATTCCTTTTTTACTAATTTTGTCCAATGTTTCGCTAAACCCCGATGCAAAAAAATTAACTTCACTAATAAAAATAATTCGTGGGGCATTTTTTTCTTGATTAATTATTTCTAACAATTCTTGATTTTTTTTTATTTTTCTTGCTTCTTGTGGTAATAAGTTGTGTGTTACAATTTGATTTTTTTGTTTTTGGTTTCGGAGATCTAAAACAGGTTTGAAAATCATATGCTTTCATTTTCTGATTTTATTGTAATATCAAATTTCTTTCAAAAGATGTGATGTTTTTCCAGAAAACATCGGTCCAGTAATCAATTTGATAAAGCCTAATTTTGGTAATTTTTGTTTTTCTATCTCTTTCATAATCTTCAATTTCTAAAATAAAATGGGGTGGATGATGGGACTTGAACCCACGAATCCCGGAATCACAATCCGGTGCGTTAACCCCTTCGCTACACCCACCATGATTCTTTGTTAAATAAAATTCAACACCTCAATAAATCGTTTTATTTGAAATATTATTTTATCATTTGCTTTTGCTGATTTTTGTGTTCTTTTTTGTTTTTTAAATATTGGTATAAAGCAAATATGAAAAACCGACCGCTACACCAGTAACAAATAAATCCACAATCGTTGTTAACAAAGGAGATGACATTAATGCAGGATCATAACCTAAACGATTTGCTAATATGGGCAAACTACTTGAAACTAAAATGGAAAAAAATATAGCAAAAAAAATAATTACATTAACATTAAGTAAGTTTTTTCAAAACTTTGCTTGATCTCACTGGATTTTTTGATTAAGTAAAAATTCAATTAAAAAAGTTCGCGGAATATTAATAGTTCAAACTGTCATCATAATTAAAAAGGCAACCGATAATTCTTTGTTTAACACTTTACGTAATTTTGAATTTTGAATTTCTGATAAAGTCAATCCCTTAACAATCATGGAGGTTGATTGTAAAGCAACGTTTCCGACAATCGTTAACATAAAGGGAAGAAAAGGTAAAACGAATTTAAATCATTCTAGTTTAACGTTGTTTTCATTGAAATCTTTCAACAAAAGTGTGAATATAAGTTGTGAAAGTGTTGTGATTGAAATTGTAATCAATAACCAAGGCATTCGACTTTTAAATGTTTGCCATATTGAAATTTCAAAATATTTTTTATCGGAACTTTCAATGATTCCGGCTTGTTTATTAATGTCATCAGAAAATTCTTCTTTTACAAGTTGTAATGCTTCTTCGTTGGTTAAAATTCCTACTAATTTATTTTTTCCGTCAACAACTGGTAATTGTGTTAATTCATATTTCAAGATTTTTTTTGCGGCGATTTCTTTTGTATCAAAAGCACGCACAGAGATAACATTTGTTTCACATATTTCGGCAATTAATTTATTTTTGATATTTGCTTGTAATAATTTTTTTCAAGGAATATAACCAATTAAAACGCCTTTTTCATCTACTACGTAAAAATGTTCAACATCTTCATCAATTTTTTTTTTTGGTTTGTTGATTTTGTCAATAACTTCTGAAACTTTGTCATTAATTTTAACTGGAATAAAATCAACATTCATTTCATAACCAACTGTTTCTTCTTGATAATTTAAAATATAATTAATATCTTTACGTTGTTCTTTAGAGGTAGATTCTAAAATTTTGATAATTAATTTTTGTGGTAATTCTTCAATTAGTTCTACAACATCATCAGAATAAAGTGGACTAATAATATCTCTTGTTTCTTTTTTACTGAACGCTTCAATGATTTCTGTTGTTGTTTCTATGCTTAAATGATTAAAAACTTCTGAAGCTGTTAGGTTATCCAGAGAACGTAATAAAAATATTTGTTGTTTTAAATTCATTTTTTCCATAAAATTAGCCATGTCTGTTTCATTAAAATAATTTGCCACTTCTCTTATTTGAGTTACGTTTTTATTTTTAATTGCGTTTTTCAACGTTGAAAAATTATTTTTTTTGTTATTGTTTAATAAAACTTCTTTAATTTTGTTTTTCATTTTTTCAGTTTCTGATTTTTTCTATCAAATCATTATAATTATTTTTATTTCCTCTTTTGATTTTTTCAGTTTCGTTTTTTCCAAAAAAAACTGTGATAATTCCAGAAATTTCCGAAACTACAATAGCAATTGCGTCGCTTTTTGTTGCAATTGCGCTAGCGACATTGTGTCTTGTGCCAAGGTTACGAATTGGTTTTCTAACCTTAGGGATTGTTAAAATGATTGAAACATAAGAAATACGATAATTACTCTCTATAATTGTTGCTCCATCATGTAATTGTGAACGTTTACAACAAAAAATATTGTTTAATAGTTCAGAAGAAAATTCAGCATTTACAAACACACCGTTGGTAGCAAAGTTAGAACTAATATCTTCTTTACCCTTTAAAATAATGAGTGCTCCTACCTTTTTTTTACAAAAAAAATCTAAACTGTTTTTTAAATTAATAATAAATTTTTCAAAATTAATTAATTTTGAATGTTTTTCTTTTGCTTCAGTGCTGTATTTTTTAATTAATAAAAAAAGCAAGTAGCATAAAAACAACAACAGTAAAATACCGATAAAAGAACAACTAATAATTGTAATGATTTCTATATTTTTCATAATCATAAGGTTTCATAATTATTTAAAATTTGGTGGAGATGACGGGATTTGCACCCATTTCCAATTAATAGTTTGATCTGTCTTCTACAGTTTAGTTTAGTTTTTTTATTTCGTAACTAATGTTAAAACTAAACAAAAACATTGATTACACTAACTTAAAACTTTAAAACAACAAATCAAGTTAATTTGTTGTTCGATTTTGTTTGATATCAGAATCTAAGTTAAATAAACAAACAAAAATTTAACTTGACCCATCTCTTAACCTTTTGAAATTAAATCAAAGCGTTAACAGATTGTACTTCTTTTTGGTTTCCTTTTATTTAAAAACCTCTTAGTGATTTAGGTCCACCGCTCCACTGCAAACAAAAAAGACTCGTTAATTGTCGAACCTTTACATCCCCTCCTATCTAAAAACAACTACATTTTAAGTTAAAAATTCAAAAATAGCAAATTATTATTCTGTTTTGAATTTCAACAATTTTTTTTATTTTCGCTCTTTTTCGTATTTTCTTTTTCTTTTACCTAGAGCAATCTCCATTTTAATTTTATTTTTTTTTAAATAAATTTGTGTCGGAATGATGATGAGTTTTTTTTCTTCTTTTTTTCTTTGAAGAAGTTTGATTTCGCTTCGGTTTAAAAGTAATTTGTAATTTCTTTCTCTTTGAGTTTGTTTTTGACTAATTGTAATTTTAAAATTTGTGAGAAAGACTTCTTGGTTGCGATCAATAAACACAAAACTATTTTTAAAATCAAAATTACCCTTTAAAATACTTTTTACTTCATTTCCTAAAAGGATAATTCCTGCCTCCCAGGTTTTTAAAATTTCAACATCTCTAATTTCTTTTTTATTGAGAACTTTTCAAAGAACTTTTTCTTTAATTAATTGTTTTTTTTTTTCTTTGAAGTAATTTTCATTTTTTGTTTTAAAAATTAATAACAATTCTTAATGTAACAATCAAAGAAAATAATAACATCATCAAAACAAACAAAATAATTCATAACAAAGAAGAGGTTAATTTAGTTTTTTTGTTTAAAAATAATTTTTGACTACCACCACTAATTGAGGACAAAACTTCTTGTGTAGAAGTTTGTTTAAACAAACTGAAAACAATTAATAACACCGCAACAATGAAAATAATAATTTCTAAAATATATAAAATGCTATCTGTATTCATTATTTCTTAATTTTATCTAATTAAATTATTTTTTTTAAATAAAAATAAAACTACTATAACTTCCAATAATCAATATTGGAATTAAACCGTAGTTTTTTAATTCTTTTTGAAAAATTTTAAATTGGCACAACAACAAAGATAAACCAACAACAAAACAAATTCAAATTAATTTTTCTTCAAATTGGTTGTTTAATAATGAACTTCATATTTCTTTTTTAGTAGATAATTCCATGGCAAAAAAAATCACAAAATTCAATAAATAACTACCTACAATAACTCCTAATGCTGAACTAAAAAAACCATAATAAATTAAACTAGATGCTGTTCACATTTCTGGCGTTGCGTTGGCAACAGCGAAAAATAAACTTCCTATTACTTGATTAGAAAATTGATATTTTGTCTGTAAATGCTCACTTAAGCGTATTAAAACCAAAATCGCAGAAACCAAAATCGTGATTAACATTATCGCTCAAATAAATAAAATTTTTTTTTGTTTTTGATGTTTAAATAAGTTTATTTTTAATTCTTTTACCTCAAGTGTTTTTTGTTTAGTCATTTGAATGAAATTACTTAAAACAAATAATCAATATAAAATCACAAATATTAAACTAATAATGGTTATTTTGTTTTTTCTAAAAACTAAATATGAATTTGGCAAAAGCAAAATTAAAAAAACAACAAAACTTATTAATACTCCAAAAATAGTAATTTTTTTTAGTTCTGATAAGTAATTATGAGTTTTTAATTTGTAAAAAAATAATAAAAACACAAAACAAAAAAAACTTCCAATTAAAATATTAGAACCCAAGACATTGGAAAATGATTTAAGAATTCCATCATCTTGCGAATTACTTCAAAACGGTAATAAAAAAGTAGTTAGTAATTCTGGTATAGAAGTAATAAAAGACAGCAAAAAAACAGATAATAAAACATTATGTTTGTTTTTTGCACCTAGAAAACTGATAATAAATTTAGGAATTAAAACGGCAGTAATAGCAATAATGATAAGTAATAAAATAAAAATTAGTCAATTGCTTGTTAAAGATAAATTAGTGAAATATAATCAATTATTTTTCATTTTTCTACTAATTTGATGTTAAAGAGATCTTGTTTTTCTTGAAAAGAAAATAATTAGACATAATACCAAGTTTCATAATATCAACTTTGACTTCTTCATTTATAAGGAATAATAAATTGACAAAACACTATTCCCAAAAAACCAACAATAACAAAAACAATTGAAACAATATCTGTGATTTCCATAGGATGATTATAATTATTTGTTGAATTAAGATAACGAAGTGATTGCAAAAACAAACGAATGCATCCGTAAGTCAACAAATAAAGAAAAAAGACTACTCCTAATCTAGTAATTTTTAATTTTGATGGATTATATAAATTTGTAATTTCCTTGCTGTCACGTTGAAAAAATAAACATAATTTTAATCAAATTCACTTTCATCATTTATTTTCTCTGTAATTTTTTTGTTCTTGTTGTTTATATAATTTGTTTTTAGTAAATGGTAATATTTGCAATTTACCTATTTTTCCAGTACTTATTCTTACTTGCGGGTTGGCGTTTCGTTTTATTATTGGATAACAAATATTATTTTTTCATAAATTATTTAGTGTTTGTCATTGTTTTTTTTTTCATTTTATTCATTCTCATACTCCTTTTTTTTTTCTTTTTACTTTTATAAATGTTGGGTGCTTTTTTAATTCTTCGCTAAAAAATATTCCTAACTTAGGAACGATAAAAATTAAAACGATTAAAACGACGAAATTAGCGAACGATTCATAGAGAAAGAGAGGTTGTCTGATTATTCCATTTGAATTATCACCAACAAATTTTAATTTTTGACCAAATCATTCCGGAATTCATCCATATTCATTAGGATAATTACTGGTAATAATTTCTCCAAGTAATTCTTGATTGAAAAAATTACCTCATCTTCCCACAATTTGAATAATTAGAGTTGATTTTACAATCGTGTCTAAACAAATTCAAAGAGAAATTTGATATTTTCTACTGTATCAAGTAAAAATTCCTAAACAATAAAAAAAACCAAAGATTAAAGCGCCGTGAACTGACAAACCGCGCATGCCTTTAGGACCAAACCCAAAAAATATTTTTAAACGTTGTCAAAAATCATTATTTTTATTAATTTCCTTTCATAATACATCAGAAAACAAATAGGTTCATAACCTTGCCCCCAAAGTTCCGACAAGAATAACGCCTATGACAAGAATAAATAATCATGTAAGATCAGGCATTTTGATTTTTCAAAATTTTCAAAAGAAATATGAAGTTCCTAAAACAACACCAAAAGAAACAAAAAAAGCGTATCAAAAATTCATTATTTTTTCTTCAAAATTTTACTTAAAAATTGTCCAGTATAAGATTTAACAACACGACTAACTTTTTCCGGAGTGCCAAAAGCAATAACTTCTCCACCTTTAGATCCTCCTTTGGGTCCTAAATCAATAATGTAATCAGCAGATTTGATTACGTCTAAATTGTGTTCAATTAAAATAACAGTTTCGCCTTGATCTACAAAACGATTTAACAATTTAATTAATTTTTTAATGTCATAACTATGTAAACCGGTTGTTGGTTCATCTAAAATATAAATTGTTTTACTGTCTCTTTTTTTGTGTAAATGAGTTGCTAATTTAATTCTTTGTGCTTCACCACCTGATAATTTTGGTGATGGTTGACCTAATTTGATATATCCTAACCCGACATCAATCAATGTTTCTAATTTTTTTTTAATTTTAGCGTTTTTGTTAAAAAAAATAATAGCTTTATCAATTTCCATATCCAAGACATCAGCGATATTTTTTCCACGAAAATAAATTTGCAAAGTTTCGCGATTGTATCTTTTGCCCTTGCATTCAGTACATTTAACATAAACATCAGGCAAAAATAACATTGAATGATAAATCAATCCATCTCCTTCACATTTTCCACAACGCCCCTCACGAACATTAAAAGAAAACCTTCCTATTTTATAACCTCTTTTTCTTGCTTCAATAGTATTAGCAAAAGTTTCGCGAATATTGTTAAAAACAGAAGTGTAAGTTGCGGGATTACTTCGTGAAGTTTTGCCAATTGGTTCTTGTGAAATTAAAATTAAACGTTCAATTTCTATTATATTTTTAATATCTTTTACTTTTCCTGGTTTTTCGTGATAATTTTTGTCAATTTGTTTTTTTATTCCTTTGTAAAAAACTTCGTTTACTAAAGTGGATTTACCACTTCCGGATAAACCAGTAACACAAACAAGAGTATTTAACGGAATTTTTAAATTAATTTTTTTTAAATTATTTTCTTCAGCACCAATAATTTCAATAAATTTTTTATTGCCTTTTCTTCTCTTTTTTGGAATTTCAATTGATTCTCTTTGACTTAAAAATTTTCCTGTGATAGATTGCTTGTTTGTCAATAAATCTTTAACCGTTCCAGAATGAACAAGGTTACCACCATATACTCCGCCTAAAATACCGATATCTACCACTCAATCAGCAGATTTAATTGTTTCTTCATCGTGTTCAACAACTAAAATAGTATTACCTAAATCACGCATTGTTTTTAAAGTGTGAATTAATTTTTGATTATCATACTGATGCAATCCAATTGAAGGTTCATCTAAAACATAAATTACGCCTGTTAATTTTGAACCAATTTGTGTTGCCAATCTAATTCTTTGTGCTTCACCACTAGATAAAGATTGCGCTTTTCGATCTAAAGTTAAATATTCTAATCCGACATCAATTAAAAAATTCAGACGATTTTTAATTTCTTCAATAACTAAAAGAACAATTTTGTTTTTATTTAAATCTAAATGTAAATTTTCAATAAATTCATAAGATTGTTTAATTGTTAAACTAATAAATTCGTGAATATTTCGGTTTTTAATTTTGATGGATAAGGCTGATTTATTTAATCTTTGCCCCTGGCAAGCGTTGCAAATTTTATTTGTTAAATATTTTTTAGTCATGATACTGTGAATTGAAGAACTTTTTGTTTCACTGAAACGTTTTTTGATAATTGTTTGTAAACCAGTAATAGGGTGATTGAAATGATATTTATTTCCATTTTTACCTTTTAAAAAATAGGAAATATTTTTTTTGGTTCCGTTAAGAATAATATTTCATTCTTGTTCGTTTAAGTTTTTTACGCTTTTGTTGAGATCAATTTGATAATATTGACAAAGCGCTTTTAAAGATATTCAATCACGATGCTGTGTGTTAATTAATGAGCGATAATAATGAATTCCGCCTTGATTAATAGACAACTCTTCTTCTGGAACTAAACGATTAAAATTTAAATCTAAAACACTACCAATTCCCTTGCATTCATCGCACGCACCAATAGTAGTATTAAAAGAAAATAATCGTGGTTCCATTTCTTTTAAACCAAAACCGCATTGATGGCAACTAAACATTTCCGAAAAAATTAATTCTTTTTTTTCATGATTTTTTTTAAATTTTATGTGGACAACACCATTTCCATATTTCGTTGCTGTTTCTAAAGAAGAATAAATACGATTTTGACTATTTTGATCCAAGCGTAAACGCGTTTCATCCACATTGATGAATACAGTATTTTTGTTGTTTTTATCTAATAAAATATCGTTATCTAAACTATATTCGCCTTTGTTGACAATAACTTTAACAAATCCTTCTTGTTTTAGTTTTTGGAATAAAGTTTTAAATTCTCCCTTTTTTTCAATAATTATTGGTGAAAGAATAATGATTTTGTCTTCAGGTTCTAATTGTTCGTTTAATTTTTCTATCATTTGTTGAATCGTCATTGTTTTAATTTCGCCATGTTTGTTAATGCAATATGGCGTTCCAGCGCGCGCGTACAATAGTCTTAAATAATCATAAATTTCTGTAATCGTTCCAACTATAGATCTTGGATTATGACCAATTGTTTTTTGATCAATGGCAATCGCTGGAGATAAACCTTCAATTTGATCAACGTCAGGTTTTTCACTATTTCCTAAAAATTGTCGTGCATATGTTGATAATGATTCCACATAACGTCTTTTGCCTTCGTTATAAATTGTAGAAAACGCTAAACTGGTTTTGCCGCTTCCTGAAACGCCACTAAAAATTACTAATTTATTTTTAGGAATTATCACATCAATTTCTTTGAGATTTTTCTCTCTTGCTCCATTGATAATTAAAAAATCATTTTTCATTCGTTTATCATTTTAATAGAAATAAGTAAGAAAGTTAAATGTAATTTTTTCATTTTAATGTTTTTTAAGTAATTGTTTTTATTCATTAAAAAAATTTAATTTAAATTTTATTTTATTATTTTAACAACCACCTAATTGAAATTAAGATTAAATGTTTGTTTTTTGATATAGTCTTTGCTTAAAATAAAAGAACATTATAAATGAAATTAGTTTATAATTAATTTTCTCAAAGAAAAATTTAATGAACAACAACAAACGAACAATTTACAAAAGATTATTAGTATGTCTCCTTTTAGTGGTTTCGATTTTAATTGCTTTGGGAGTTACATATGTTGTTGAAGATAAAAAATTAGATAAAAAAACGAATGAATTAAGTCACAAAATAAGTTATAAAACAGATCGATTATGTTGAAATTTAAAAGATAAAAATTCAGATTGTTATCGTCAAAGAGTTTCTATTGCCAAGTTAAGAACACAACAAAAAGATATCAAAAACGGTTTGTTTGTTACCTCTGCTATAACTGGTGTTCTTTTGCTTTTTATTTTTGTTTTTGATTGTTCTATTGGTTGTTGAAAAAATTCAAGTTGCCAAAAAAATCCTAGTTGCCAAAAAACTCCAAATTCAAATAAAACCAATAATTTGCCTGAAACTTCTGAAAAAACTCAACCAAAAGAAGAAAGAACGTTTTCTTGATCAGATCGTAGAGGTTCATCATCAGATTCAAGAAGAGGTTCAGATTACAAACCGAGAAGTTCTTGATCAGATCGTAGAGGTTCATCATCAGATTCAAGAAGAGGTTCAGATTACAAACCGAGAAGTTCTTGATCAGATCGTAGAGG
>JARVCM010000010.1 GCA_029976705.1 Mollicutes bacterium | reverse complement strand
GCGTAATACAAAAGATCGTATTAAAAAATTCTTTAAAACATTTCCTAGTAATTTTTCTTATTATGTAAATGAAGTTTTTTTATTTGTGCGTAATACAAAAGATCGTATTAAAAAATTCTTTAAAACATTTCCTCGTAATGTGTTTGTTCGCACAAACAAAGTTTTTTCAACTACAAAAAGAATTATTTATGATATATTTAAACAAATTCAAAAATTTTTCTTGCTTGGAAAATTAGTTGTTTTGAATATGTTTTGTCATATGAAAAATTATTTTTCTAATTTTGAAAAAAAAAATCTAAAAACTGTTGAACCAATTCAAAAAAATATTATTCAAAAAACTGTTAAAAAACCAATTTTTTTTCTTAAAATTAAAAAAACCGTTCATAAAATCATGAAAAAGATTAAACTGTTTTTTAAAAGAATATACTTTTCTATGCATAGAAAAAAAACAATAATTGTTAAAAAAATTAAGAGTTTGTTTTTCTAAAAAAAGGTTTATTTTTTAATTAATCAAAATACAAAATATCAATAATTTAATGTAAAAAACAATTTTAATTTTGAATTGTATCAATTTTTTATAAAAAAACAAGTAATTGTAAAAAATATTTATTATAATTTCTTTAATTCAAGGATATTACTAGAATTACTGAGATTATTACTTGTATTAATATAGAGAATGATTGTTTTATCTGGTGTATAATGCGGTTATGGATGTGATTAAAAAAAAAGAATTAGAATCTTTAAAATTAACTTTAAAAATTATCTTTTTTGTATGGAGTCATAAAATTAATAGTAATTTTACTATTGTTTTTCCTAATAGATTTGATAGCTATGAAAAAGCTTTAGAAATTACTGTTGATGCCATTCTTTTACTTGATAAGAGTACTGAAAATCTTTTTATGATTTATTTTATTTCTAAATGATTTGCTCAATTTGAATTTTTCAAAAGAAAAAAAATTAGTCGTGAAAAACTTTTGAAAATTGAAAAAAACATAGAAAAAAAACTTCAAATACTTAGGCATAATGAAATCATTAATTTTTTTAATTCTAATAAATTTTTTTGCGCAGAGTTACAAGATTTTAAAGATAAAAAATGAATTTAAATTCAAAAAATTTATTTGATTTAAAATCATAAATATATTTTATGTTTTTCTAACTTAATCGTTTAAATAAATTTAATTAAATTTTTTTGTATTAATTGGCTTTTTAATCTTCTCTTTTCTTTTTTTTGAAAAAATAAATAAAGAAAATTCATTTGTATGTTAAAATTTGTTGCATCGCGATTGTATTTAAATAGTCTTTGTTTTAACGAAAATTAGTAAAACGAATTATAATTTGTTAATTGTGGAATTAGTTAAGGGAATTTAAATTAACCTTTTATTGTTTTTATGTATAAAAAAGAATTTATTTTAGATCAACACAAAATTGTTGTAGAAAAAAATGTTTTAGCACTCAATACAGATGCTTCTTTTGTTTTGCGTTGAAATGATACTGTTGTTTTAGTCACTCTTTGTGTTTCTAAAAATCCTATTCAAAATAATTTTGTTCCTTTGACGGTTGAATTTCAAGAAAACTTGTTTTCTGTTGCTAAAATTCCTGGCGGTTTTGCTCGTCGTGAAGGGAGACCATCTGATTTTGCTACTTTGTCAGCGCGAATGATTGATCGCAGTATAAGGGGTTTATTTCCGAAAGATTTTCGTTATGAAACACAAATTTTTGCTAATTCTTTGTCTTTTGATCGTTCAGTGGATTTAACTGTTGTAGCGTCTTTGGCAACTTCTTTAACTTTAAACACAAGCACTTTACCAATTAATTCTTGTTTTGCTAGTGTGACTGTTGGATATATTAATAATCAATTTGTTGTTAATCCTAAAACAACAGATTTAGAAAAATCTGATTTAGACATGTTTTTAACAGGAAACGAAACAATGATAACAATGATTGAAGTTTCAGCAAATGAATTAAGTGAAACACAAATTTTACAAGCAATTAAACTTGGACACGAAAAAATTATTGCTTTGATTAAAATTCAAAGAGAAGTTTTAAATGATATTAAAATTGTAAAAAAGGACTATTTACCTTTGAGTTCTGAAATAAAGATTGATTTTGATCTAATTATTAAACAACAATTTGCTGAATCAATTCTTCATATTGTTGAAAAAGCAACTAATCAAGAAAGAAATGATTTATGATTAGATTTGGAAAATGAAGTTATAAATTATTTTTTAACAAAATATGGTGAAGATAAATTACCAAAAAATTGAAAAAATTTAATTTTAGATGCTCTTTCTAGTTTAATTCGTGAAAAAGTACGTACTTATACAATTACTAATCAAAAAAGAATTGATCAACGTGGATTTCATGATTTACGTTCACTCAAAGCACAAATTGATTATTTACCTACAGTTCATGGTTCAGCGCTTTTTAATCGTGGTGAAACACAAACTTTATCAATAGTAACATTAGGTTCTTTAATGAAGAACAAAATAATTGATGATATAACTGAAAATGAAAAAAGTTATTTTTTATATCACTATAACGCCCTTCCTTTTTCAATGGGATTTGTGCAAAGAAGACATAGCGTTTCTCGTCGTGAAATAGGTCATGGTCATCTAGGTCATAAAGCATTAAAACGTCTTTTGCCTTCAATAGAAGATTTCCCGTATACTATTCGTGTTTTTTCTGAAGTTATTGCCTCTAACGGTTCAACGTCTCAAGCATCAATTTGCTCTGCTAGTTTAGCTTTGTTCAGCGCCGGAGTTCCGTTAAAAAAAGCTGTTGCTGGAGTAGCGATTGGTTTGATTAAACAAGACAATCATTATCAGTTATTATCTGATATTCAAGCTTGAGAAGATTTTTATGGTGATATGGATTTTAAAATTGCTGGTACTAATCAAGGTATTTGCAGTATGCAATTGGATTTAAAAATTAACGGATTACCAATTGATATTATTGAAAAAGCTTTAATTCAAGGTCATCAAGATCGTTTGCAAATTTTAGAAGTAATGCAAAAAGTTATTGCTCAACCACGCTCACAATTAGCTGATAGTGCTTGAAAATTTGACAAAATTACTATTAAAACCGAAAATATTGCTTTGCTTATTGGTCCAAGCGGTAAGAATGTAAAAAAAATCATTGCTGATTACGATAATCCCGAAATAGATATTAAAGATGATGGTACAGTTATTATTTATCATCGTAATTGAGATATGGTACAAAAAATTAAAAAACATATTACTGGTTCTTTGCGTCCAACAGCAATTGGTGATGTTTTTGATGCTGTAGTAACTAAAATTGTGGAATATGGCGCATTTATTAAAACTAAAGAAGGAAATATTAAGGGATTAATTCATATTTCCAATTTATCAAAAAAATTTGTGAATGATATTAACTCTGTTATCAAGTTGAATCAAGAAATTAAAGTAGAAGTTATTTCTATTAATGAAAGAAATCAAATTAATTTTAAACGACTTTAGATTCAATTACTAAATATTAAATAAATGTCAAAAATTCGTTGTTTTGCCTTAGGTGGTTTAGATGAACTGGGAAAAAATTTGTTCGTTGTTGAAGTTAATCAAGATATTTTCATTTTTGATTGTGGACTCAAAATTTTAAAAAATTTAGATTTAGGAGTTAATACTCTGATTCCTGATTTTAATTATTTAGTAAAACATCAAAATCGCATTCAAGGAGTTTTCATTACTAAAATAGATAAAGGTAATTTTTACGCCTTGCCTTTTTTACTTAATCGAATTAAAACTTTAAAAGTTTTTGTAACAAAAATTTCACGAGAAATTATTATTACATTTAATTTATTATCCCTTCAACAAATGAAAAATAACTTGTTTGTTTTAGAAAATTATCCAATTGATTTTGATCAAAATAAAATGCATTTTTTTTATACTGCTACTAATTTACCAGGCAGTTGTGGATTTAATTTGGAAACAAATGATGGATTTATTATTTATACTGGTTCTTTTATTTTAGAAACAGGGGTTCAACCTGAATTTTTTACAACACAATTAAAAAAAATGTTACCACATGAACAAAAAAAAGTTTTATTATTAATTAGTAGTTGTGCTCAAATCAATTCTTCTGTTTTTACCAGTCCTCATAATCAAGTTGGTGCTTTAATTCAAAAATCTTGGCAACAAACCAATAGAAACTTAATTGTTTGTTGTGATCAAAATGATTGATATAAAATTTTTTCGACCATTAAAACTTTAAAAAAACTAGATGGTGATGCTTTTGTGATAACTTTCATTGATTCCCAATGAGGCGAAAAAATGATCAAATTATTTAATAAATATCATCAAAAAGAATCGATTGATAATTATTTAGATTTTAATTCCAAAGTTTTATCTTCAATACCCAAAAAATTGATTTTCGTTACCGGTGATGAAAAGTGATTGTTTTCACGTATTTTACGATTAGTGCATACTAAAAAAACTTTCTTGAATTTAACTCGTGATGATTTTTTATTAATTTTAGGTAAAAGTCCTTTTAGTGCTGAGTTGGCAATTGTTAAAAGTTTAAACGCCCTGTGACATAAAGAAGCTAAGATTAAATTTATTAATAATAAAAAAACACCTTTCATGGAAGCGGGTGCTGAAGATTTACGTTTAATCATGAATTTTTTACAACCACGTTATTTTTTTGCTTTAAATGGATATCATAAAGATTTGCAAAAAATTTATGATATAATGAGCGGCATTGGATTGAGTAAAGAGCAAGTTTTTCTTCAAGAAAATGGTGAAATAATTTCATTTTTAAAAGGTAAAAAACAAGACGCTTATGAAGCGATTTTTACTGAAAGTGTTTTTGTTGATAATTTATTTAATAACAATGTTGTTGGCTCGGTGATTTCAGAAAGAAAAACCCTTGGAGAGGAGGGGATTATTTTTGTAATTTTAAAATTACAAAAACAAAAAAATAAATTAGAAATGATTGACAAAATGATTTTACAAAGTTTTGGGTTTACTCAAGATGAAATAAAATTAAATAATATTTTGCAACAATTTCAAGACTATATTATTGCTTTTTGTAAAAAAAATGTTTGAATGGATAATAAACACGAATATTTTATTCAAATTTTTAAAAAAGAATTTTCATTTATTGTCAGAAAAACTATTCGTAAAACACCGTTTATTTTTCCTATTTTATCCATTAATCATTTTCCAAAAACTTAAATGCACATCGCACTTTATCCCGGATGCTTTGATCCGATTCATAAACAACATTTCAAAATTACCAAAACAGTTTGTCAGGAATTCTCTTTTTTAAAAGAAATATGAGTTTTAATTAATGAAAATTCTCAAGAAAAAAAAATATTAACTCCTTTTTCACAACGTTTAAAAATGCTAGAAATAATTTTTTCTAAACATCAAAAAATCAAAATTTATCCCAAACCAATTAGTTTTTATACTACCGTTTTAGTACAAAAACTAAAAAAACAATATCCAAATTATAATTTTTATTTGGTTTTGGGTTCCGATCAAATTAATCGCTTAGACGAATGAGCAAATGCAGAAAATTTATCTAATTTAGTTACTTTTATTTGTGTTTCGCGTGAAGGTCATCCTATTAATAAAAAAATATTACAGAAATATTCTATTTTAGAAATGAAGCGTTTGTCAATAAATAATTTTAATAGCAACGAAATTAAACGTGGTTGAAATTGAAAAAACCTTGATCTTCAAATTCAAAAATATATTATCAAGCATAGTCTTTATTTTGACAATATTTTGACATCACAAATCAAAAATGCTGAACGCATTCAACATTGTTATAATGTTGTTGAATTAACTCAAACATTAATGAAACGTTTTGATCTTTCTGCTAAAAAATCAGAATTTTATTTAGCGGCTTTATTTCATGATATTACTAAGGAGTGAAGTGTTAAACAACATCAAACATTTTTGATAAAACACAATTTGAAAGTTAACAAAATTGAAAAACTTCCTAAAGCGGTGTGACATAGTTTTACATCTGCATATTTTGTAAAAAAAGAATTACAAATTACTGAATCAATAATTTTTGATACGATTAAATATCACACTACTGCCCGGGATAATTTTAGTGATTTTAGTAAAATTGTTTTTATTGCTGATAAATTAGAACTAGAAAAAAAAGATCCTTTTTTTAATAAAGCGAGAGAACTACTGAAAAATAATTCAACTAGTTTGGATATTTTGTTTAAAGAAACTTTGCACGCTGTTGTAGAAAAATTAAATAATCAAAAAAAACCATTAACAATTAACACAAAAAAGGCGTGTAAAGCTTATTTACAAAATAATTTACATAATGCTTAATCAATTTTTAAAAGTTTCATCAATTAATTTCTAAAAAATATAATCTACCTGTAGTTAATCTAAAAGTTAATTAAAATTTAATAATAGTATCAAATAAAACATTTTTTTGATAATTTTTTTTTGTTAGAATAAAAAAATTAATGTATCATATTGTCATTTAAGAATGACAAACAAAGCAAAAAAAGGAATGTCCCAAATGGGATTTATTCTTTCTGCAGTTGGTGCCGCAGTAGGATTAGGAAATATCTGAGGATTCCCTACCAAAATGGTGAAATTTGGTGGTCCAGCTTTTTTAATTCCTTATATTATTGCTGTTGTTTTGGTTGGATTGCCTTTTTTGATTTTAGAAATTAATTTGGGAGCACGTTGACGTCAAGCTCCGGCAAAATTTTATGGTAATTATCTTGGTAAAGCTGGTCGTTCGTTTGCGTGATTTCAAGCAGGAATGCAATTGTTGATTGGAACCTATTATGCAGTAATTATTTCTTGAGTTTTGCTTTCTTTTGGTGTTTCTTTTACTAGTTATCTTGGAGAACCGGGATTTTATGATGAAAACATTCTTGGTAAAACGCAGAAAACGGCCGTCTCTTCTTTTAGCGATATGGGCAAAATTCAACCATTAGTTTTTGTTGGATTTTTATTTACAATTCTTTTAAGTGGTTTTATTGTTTCTTTTGGTGTTGATAAAGGAATTGAAAGAGTGAACAAAGTTGTTGTGCCTTTTCTTTTTGTGTTAATTTTTGCTATTTTTTTCTATTCTTTCAATCTGAATGGTGCTTCAGAAGGATTAGACTTTATTTTTAAACCAGATATTAGTAAATTAGAGAAATTAAATGCTTGAAAAGCAGCTTTTTCACAGGCTGTTTTTACACTTTCATTGGCGGTTTCTGTGATTATTGTTTATTCAATCCACGCTCCTAAAAATGGTGATAACACAAGTCGAGCAATTACTATTATGTCCGGTGACACCTTAATTGCTGTTTTAGCTTGTGTAATTATTGGTGCAACATTAGGGTATGCCCAATCACAAGATATTGTTTTGTTAGAAAATGGTAAAGTTTGAATAACAAATTCAGGAGAAAAATTTAGTGAATTTAACGCTCAAGAAAAAATAGACATGAAAGGAATATTAGTAGATAAAAACCAAGTGTTAGGAACAGAAAATATTACAAAACTTCTTTATGAAGGGGCGAAAATTAAAGGGATTGAAAAATTAGAAGGAGGTGCTTTTGTTTTTAAAGTATTCCCTTTTGCTTTTAAATCAATGAATGACACTATTTATAAAGGGTTAGGAAATATAATTGCCGTTTCGTTTTATTTAGCGATTTTTTTCGCAGCAATATCTTCAATGATTAGTATATTAGAGCCAGCGGTTTCTAACTTTGAATTTGCCCATAACATTAGGCGTCGTTATGGAGTGTTAATTGTCTGTTTTGTTCAATTTGTATGCGGAATGATTTTCACCTTCCAAAATGGTGAAGGGTTTGTTGATATTAGCGACGCCCAATACACCGGGAAATTATTGCTAATTTCGTTAATCGTTATGGGAGTCATGTGTGTTTGAAATAAACAGAAATTTAAAGAAATTTTAGTTACTAATAATCGTCATTCACGCTTTAAGTTACATTATTGATTTCGCTATCTTTTAATTTTAGGGATTATTTTATCAATTGTGGTTTTTGTTGGCGGGGTTGTCCAAGGGGTGCAAGGAATGAAAAAAATTAATGCTTTTCAGTGAGGAATTACCTCTATATTTTATCTTTTTCCATTTTTGCTTATGGTTTTTGGACTAGGATTTAACAACTTTTGATTACGTAAAAAAAATGCATTAGCGAAAAAAATTAACAAAATCTCTTTTGCTGTTAGATCTTTTTTGTTTCGTTTTCGTCAAAAAACAAAAATTATATTTACAAAAAAAAAATGCGTTCAAAAATGCAGTAAATGAAGATGTTTTCGTTGTTGAAAAATAAAAAACAATACAAAAAGTTAAAAAATAATCTATAATGATTATCATTATGGAATTATGAACAGCAATTACTATATCTGTCTTGGTTTTTGTGTTAACTTTGACTTTTGCTCTTTCTATTTTGTTTGAATGTTTAAGAGAAATTAAGAATAAAAAAACTGAGAAAATTAAAATAGTGAACAATAAAATGTCTAAATTAGGTTTTATTCTTTCTGCTATTGGAGTTTATAAATAAGTCAAAAAATGAACCACGAACTATCAAAATTTCCTTATAAAGCATTGGTTGTTAATTCTGGTTCTAGTTCAATTAAATTTCAGTTGTTTGACATTCTTAGTGAAACAAAATTTAAACTTATTTGAAAGGGAAATGCCCAAGGAATTGGGAGCACACCGAGTTATTTTACTCATATTTTAAATGATAAAAAATATGATTCAAAAACTTCTTTTGTTAATCATCAAACAGCAACTGATTGTATTTTAAAAACGCTTTTGGAAAATAAAATTGTTGATAATTTAAGTGAACTTAAAATTATTGGTCATCGTGTTGTTCATGGTGGGGTTTTATTTACTAAACCTACTATTATTGATGATGCGTTTGTAAAAAATTTAAAAAAGATCAAAGATTTAGCGCCAATACATATTCCAGCTCACGTTGTCACTATTGAAGCTTTTTTACAAAAAGCACAAGCTATTAATATTGCTGTGTTTGATACATCATTTCATCAAACTATTCCAGAACTAAATTTCCTTTATCCTGTTCCTTTAAGTTGATATCAAGATTACGGAGTACGCAAATATGGATTTCATGGCATTAGTTATGAATATTTAGTAGAAAAAATTGGTCTAATTTTACAAAGAAATAGTAAAGATATGAACGGTATTGTTTGTCATTTAGGGAATGGTTCGAGTGTTAACGCTGTTAAAAGTGGCTTATCTTTTGATACTACTATGGGATTAACACCTTTAGCAGGAGTTATGATGGGGACTCGTTCTGGAGATATTGATCCATCAATAATTCAATATATGAATCAAAAAACAGGAAAAAATATTGAAGAAATAACTAATGATTTAAATTTCCGTTCAGGTTTTTTGGGTATTAGTCAATTTTCTAACGATGTTAGAACTTTAGAAGAAATGTATCTTAGTGGCAAAAGCAATAAACAAACAAAATTAGCTTTGAATTTATATGCTAAAAGAGTTAGTGAATTTATCGGAAGATATTACAATACTTTAGGTGGGAAAGTTGATTATTTGATTTTTTCTGGAGGTATTGGCGAAAATAGTTCAGTTATTGTAGAAAAGATTTTAAAAAATATTCAAGGATTACCCATTGCTAAAAACTATCAAATGCCACAAAATAATGATTGAAAAAACAAAGAAAATTATTTTGTTCTTAGCAGCAATTCTGAAACAAAAGTTTTAATTGTTAAAACTAATGAAGAATTAAAGATTTGCGAAACAGCAATTAAATTAGCGTTAAAAAATCAAAAAAAAATAAATAAATAATTTATCCTAATTAAAAAATATTTTGATAAATAGTAGTTTTTTTAATCTATTTTCCAGACAACTTAAGTTTTTATTTGATAATATTTGTTAATAAAAATATTGGGTTTTTGATGAAAGGCAATTGTGACTTTTATTTTTGTAAAATCATCAAAATATTCAAAAGTAATTAATAAATCTTCAAAATCTAATTTTTTAGCAATTGCTTCCAACAATAATTTTTGAAAAATATCGTTTTGAAAAGAAGCGTTTTTGATTTTAAAATTATTATCAAATAAATTATCTTTTTTTTCTTTTTCATAATTGAGCACAACTGCTTCTTTTCAATTAGTTATTTTGAGATTTTCAAAAGTTTTTTGTAAAAAATAAGGAGAAAAAATTTCAATTTTTTCTGGTTTTTTAGAATTAATTAATATTTCGTCGGGATTTGTTACTTTAATTTTTGATTTTTTCTTTATCTTTAGGTTTGGTGTTTTTTGTTTTGCTGTTTTGGGAACTATGAATGTTTTTTTAATGGGTTTGGCGTTTTTTTTCTTTGCTTTATTAAAAGGATTAAATTTAGAAATTGTTTTTTCTTTAATAAAATATTTTGATATCAAATAGACAGATAAACCAAGAATAATTAAAACGATAAATGTAATAACAATGCTAAGAATTTTTTTGCTCATAAATTTTTTGTCATTGAATTTTCCATAATAAATATTTTTTAAAAGTAAAATCATTTATAAAAGCAATTTTTTTTAAATCTAAAAAAGGAATTAAAAATTCTCATTTTTCTGTAATTGTTTTTTTAGAAATAGAAAAAGGTCCGTTTATTTCTTCAAAAATTAATTTTTTGTTTCAAAAATTGTTAAAAAATACAGTTTGTTGAGTAAAATTAATTTTGATTGGAATAATTTTATTTCAAAGAAAATTATTTACTAAAATCACAGGATTAGGTGAGGTTTTTCAATTAGTTAGTAAAGTTTTGTCGCTAAAGTTGTTATTAACTAATTTATTATTAATTGAATTTCAACTGTTGCGAGTTTGCACTTTATGAAATAAAATTGTTTTATAAAAAGATATAGAGTGACTTTCTTTTACTTGTTTTTTATATTCAGGAATCTTTAATCAATCAATTTGAAATTGTTTCTCTAGATATAAAATTTTGCCCTTAATGTTTTGTTCTTGCATACTATCTTTAACAATGCTTTCTGTTTTTGCAAATAATGGTGGTTGATTTCAATTTTGAATTTGTTTTAGATCGTTTTTTCAATATTTGAATTGAAAATATTGTAAAAGCAATTTTCAATTAGATAATTGAACACGTATCGGATGATAAGTTAATTGTCAAAAACTTTCAAACGGCGTAGCGTTTTGATAATTTTTTTTGATTTTACTAATAAGTGTTAAATTTTCTCCCAAAATAGGAGTTATTTTTGTCGGATTTCCCAACTTATTTTCAATTAAATATCAGTAATTAATAATGATATTTGTGGGTTGTTTTGTTTTTAGTTGAAAATTAATTTCATTGTCTTGTGGATAAAAAAATTCAATTTTAACACTCGCTATTTCATCTAAAAAAATATTTTGTTTATTAATTTTACTTCAAGAAAAATTAATATGATTGTTTTTGCTTTTTCATCAAAAATTAATATGATTTTTTTGTTTTTTCTTTAAACATTTTAGTGGAATTAAGATCGGTTTTGTTCAATTAATGGTTTTGAAATTAGATTGTTTATTTTTTTTAAAAATATGATCATCAACATATATTGAACGATCATCATCAGGCATTAATAGTGTACAACCTTTTTCAAATTTATCATTAATGGTTAAGCCAAAATTAAAACCAAACATACTATAAAGAATTTCCAAACCTTCTGTATTCAATTTATTCATTAACCCTTTAAAGTGGAATCCAACGTATAACTTAAGCACTTTGCCTAATTTAATGGAATGTTGTGGTAGCAAAGATAAGAGAAAAAAAGGTTTTAAATAATATTTTTCTGTATATTTATCATTTGGTATTAAAGCAGCTCTATTAACCAATGAACCAGTTCATTCCGAACGAATTTGTCAATTATTTTGTCAATTTGTGAAAGTTTGTGTATTATTAATTGTAAAAAACATTATTTTTTTATTATCCGTTTATTAAAAGTTAATAAAATAATATAATTCTACAATTTATTTTTTATTTAGAAAAGTAATTTTTTAATTTTTTGATTAGTGAAAAAAATTTATTAAATAATTATGATTTGTTTAAATCAATTATTTTTATTATTAATGCTGAATTTTTGCAGTTTTTAATAGTTAGTATAAAATAATTTGTAATCAAAAGAAAGAGTTAATGTTTTAGTTTAAAAAATTACATTTTTATCTAAGATTAATTCAATCTAGGGGTATGGTTTAATGGTAGAACAATAGTCTTCAAAACTATTTGCGGAGGTTCGAATCCTTCTACCCCTGCCAATTAAAAATAATGTCAAAAGAAATAAATTTAGAAGCAATTATTGAAAATTGAAAAAAACGTAATTTAATTAAAGAAATTACTAGTATTGAAAATTTGAAATGAATAATTCAAAATAAAAAAAGCGTTTATTGTGGGATTGATCCTACTTATGATTCGCTTCATTTAGGACATTTAATTCCATTAAAATTATTGAAAGAATTTTCTATTTTGGGATGCCCGATTATTGTTTTACTCGGCGGCGCTACAGGAGAGGTTGGTGATCCTAGTTTTCAAAAGCAAAAAAGAAAAAATTTAGTCATTTCACAAATTCAAAAAAATATTATTCAAATTCAAACACAAATACTTAAATTACTACCAAAAGTTAAGCTTGTTAATAATTTAGATTGATATCAAAAATTTAATATTTTAGATTTTTTTAAAAATGTCTCAAGTTTATTTACAGTAAAAAAAATGTTACAAAAAGAATCTTTTGCTCAAGCCTTTAAAGAAAATATTCTTTTTCATCATCAATTTTCTTATATTTTGCTGCAAGCTTACGATTTTTATTATTTATGAAAAAACTATGACTGTCATTTACAAATCGGCGGCAGTGATCAATTTCCTAATATTGTTTTTGGAATTGACTTAATTAGAAAAAAAACCACAAAGAAAATTTTAGTTTGTGGAATTACTACAAACTTATTGCTTGATGAAAATGGTCATAAAATTTCTAAAAGTTCTAATCAAACTAATATTTGATTAAGTGTCAAGAAAAACTCTTTTTATCAAATTTTTCAATTTTTTTATAATTTAAATGATCAATTAATACAAATATGAATTAATCTTTTTGATGTTGAATTTTCCAAAAAATTATCATCCGAAGATTTTAAAACAAGAAAACCACAAAAAAATTTATTTTTTTATATTATTACTTGAATTTTTGGTTCTAAAATTAATCAACAAATAAAACAATGTTTATCTAATTTACAAAACAATGTTTTGTCTTTTGAGGTTTTAAAATTGATGTCCGAACTAAATTTTATTAATCAATTTTTACTTTTACAAAAACACACACATCAAACAGACATTATTTCCTTGCTTTTGTGAACAAATATGGCCGATTCTAAAATTTCTGCCAAAAAACTCATTATGCAAAAAGCAATTAAAATTAATAAAGAAATATTAAACAAAAACGATTTTATTTTTAATTTAATTCCAACAAATACAAAAATATTTACTTTAAAAAAAGGAAAAAAAGAAATTATTTTAATTAAAATTAAATAACTTTAGTTAAAATAATAAATTCAAATTGAATTTATTATAATTGTTTGAAATAAATTATACAAAACGATTGTAGTATTCAACAACTAAAGCGCCATTAATTCCTAAATTTAAAAGTTCTGTTATTGGTTCTTTGATTAACTTGCCAGCAAAATTTTTCGTTTCTAATTCTAAAAAATTCAAATTTATACGATTTGCAATGCTTTCTTTTAAATTGGTTGAAGATTTAATTTTTGTTTTTTTAATGGAAACAATATCGCCCACATTTAAAATGTATGAACTAACATCAACTTTGCGATTATTTATCAAAATGTGTCCGTGATTTACTAATTGTCGCGCCGCTTTTCTTGTTTTAGCAAAGCCAAGACGGAAAACAACATTATCTAATCTTTTTTCTAATTCAATTATTAAATTTTCGCTTTTAATACCGGTTTTTTTTAAAATTCTTTTGAAAGTATTTCTTAGTTGTTTTTCTGTCAAGCCATAAAGAAATCTAACACGTTGTTTTTCTTCTAATTGTAAAGCGAAACCGGATCTTCTTTTTCACTTATTGACTGTACTTAAAGATTTACGTCTAATAAATTCTTTCCCGTTTTCCAAAATAGAAAAATTTAACCTTCTTGCTTTTTTGTGAATTGGACCTAAATATCTTGACAATTTAAAAAACTCCTGTAACTATTAATTATTCAATTCTATCTAAAAGAACGAATTTAAAACTGTAATAATTATATATAAAATTTTTTACAAGTCAATTATGCTAACGAATATTTAATGATTAATACTGACAAATAAATAAAAAGATTTTAATTATTAAAATTATACTTTAACATTTAACAGCAAAAGATATAATTAAATTATTGTAATTTGGTGTAAAAAATATGTTTCTTAATACAATTATTGCCAAAACAACTTTAGTTATTTTTATTTTGTTTTTTTTGCTTAGTCTTTTTTTTTGATTAAAAAATTGATTTGAGATCAACAAGTTTCAAAAATTACAAAAAATTAAAAATGATTTATTGCTTTTAAAGTCGCCTTTTTATCTTAATAAAATGACAGAGGTGAGAAAATTAACTCTTCAAAATAAGTCTTATTTGCCAATTTTTAACTGATTTTTTCAAAATTATCAAGAATTATTTGTTCAAGAATTAGATGAATTGCTAACGGATTTTGTAAATATTCTCAGTAAAGAAAATGAAATTAAATATTTTTTACTTGAACGAGAAAATTTAATAATTTTTTTTCAAAATTACAAAAAATTACAAACAAAAATTGAAAAATTTAGCAATAATTTACGTATTTTTTCTACTTGAGAAAATTTTTGTTTAGGAAAAAGTAATGAATTTAATTTACTTTTAGAAAAAGTTTTTGAAGAAATAGAAAGAATGAAAATTGCTTTTTCTTTTGATTTTACACAATTTGATAAAAAGTTTAATTATTTACAACAAGAAATTAGTATTTTTGAAAAATCTATTTATCAAAAACAATATTCAAAAACATTTCTTATTTTTTGTGATTTGGAAACGCAAATTTCATCATTTTTAAAACAAGTATATGTTTGAATTAAAATTGTTAATGTTTTTCTTGTTTTTTTACCTAAAAAACAAGAAAAATTAACTAGATTATTAGCTGATGCGAACTTAAAAACACAAAATAATTTTATTAATAATTTTATTAATTATTATCAAAAAGAAACTATTAAAATTGAAAATTATCTTTTGGAATGAGAAATTTTTAAAGCCCAAGATTCATTGTTACTTTTGCTTCAAAGTATTGATGATAAT
>JARVCM010000009.1 GCA_029976705.1 Mollicutes bacterium | reverse complement strand
ATTCATATAACATTACTCATTTAAAAACTTTGGATAAAACTCAAGTTTTTGCCAATGCTAATTTTTACATTAGAGTGGAACTCACGGCGTTAGTAATAGGCACAATTACTTTTAATGACTTAAAAACTGCAATTGACACCCAACACATTCAAGAAGCAGCAAAAGTTTTATATGGTGAACTGATAGACCCCACAAATTCAGACACTTACAATCAATTAAAAGATCTTGTAGATGCTTCGTATCAATTTAATAAAATTAATAAATATTCAATTATCGCTTTAAAAACAAAACTTAATAAAAATATTAAAATTTTTGCTAATACTCATTTAGAAGTTCAAAAGACACTAAAAGATTTAGTGGCACTTAAAGTAACTTTTGATATTCTTAAAAACGAAATTGCTACCAAGTATATTAAAGATGTTCGTATACGAAAAATTATTTATGATGCTTTAATAGCAGATGTAGATATTTTTGTGAAAATAAAATCGCTTAATAATTCGGATATTTCTGTTCTTTCTAAAATTTCGTCATTAAAAAATAAGGTTTCTGTTAAAGACATAGTGAAAAGTTTTGATGAAACTAAAAATTTTGTTGTTAATTCGCCAACATTGAAAATAATTTCTAATGCTATGTCACATTATGGATTTACCTTTGATGACTTAAAAACAGCAATTGATGCTCAAACAACTGAAGAAAATAAATTAATTAAAAGTCGCTTAGCACCCACTATTTATAATAAATTTAGAAGTGACTTAAATTTTCTAACGAAATTGAAAAATTTTTTTGCTGAATACATTGAATTTAATGATCCGTATCTTTCAAAAAAACAAAGAATTTATATTAACAATTTGAAAACTTTAGATCCAACACAAGATTTTATTGATGCTAGTCCTGTGATTAAAAACAAATTTTATGAATTTGCCAAAATTGTCGAAAACCCAAAAAAATCGCCTTATTATATGATTTATTTATTATCTGTTGCTGATTTAGATTCATTCATTACTGTCCGAACAAAAGAAATTGAAGTTTTATATCAAAAATTAATAAAACAAGGAAATATTACGACTTTAACGAAGTTGAAGAGCCTTGCAACAAACCAAATTTTTGTAGATGGAAGAAAATATGACATTACCAATTTAAAAAAATTAGATAAAGAAATACTTTTCGCCAATATTACTTCAGAAATTAAGGATGAATTAACAGCATTGACAAAGTATGGAGTTACTTTTGCTGTTTTAAAACCAATTATTATTGCCAAGGCAACTAGTGAAGAACCAGTAATTATTACTGAAGCAACTACTTTATATAAGGAATTAATAAAAACAAAAAATAATGATTACTTAACGAAATTAAAAATGATTTCTTCTATTCTGGAAGTAGATTATTCTTTCAAATTTACTTACGACATTTCAAAATTAAGAAATTTTAACGAAAAAATTCTTAATTTTGCTAGCGCTGAATCAGAAATTAAAAATGTGCTGTTAAAATTAGCAAGTGATAATATTGATTTTGTCAAACTTGTAGATGCTGTTGAAAAGCATTGACCAAAAATTAAATCTTTTTATGTTAATTATTTTCTTATGCAGTTGCAAAAAGATAAAAAGACTTTAAATGAATTAAAGAATCTTATTACTAATGAAATCGTTATTAATGGAACAACTTACATTATCACTAATTTAAAATTTATTAATTTAGAGACTAATCTTGATGATCTTAATAAAAACCTTGATGAAGAAGTAGTGATTTTAAGAACAGGTCATTCTAAAAAAAAGATTGTTTTTAATGATTTTGATGCAATAAAAAAAGCGATTAACGAAGCGAAAGCGGTTGAAACAAGAGCAAAAGTTTTGTATGAAAAATTAAAAGAATCATCAAATTCAGACACTTACGAAAGATTAAAAAATCTTGATTCTAACCAAGTTGATATTAATAAAAATCCATACAACATTGTTGTTTTAAAAGGTTTTGATAAAAGTAAACCTTTTGCTGGTGCTGGTTCAGAAATTCAAACCAAGATTATTGCATTAGCAACTGCTAAAATTACTTTTGATGATTTAAAAATAACAATTAACACTCAATTCATTCAAGAAACAATAAAAGTGTTGTATGATGAACTGCAAAAATCTTCAAACTTAGAAACTTATAATAAATTAAAAAATCTTGATGCTGATTTGATTACTATTCCTGGTAATGGTTCTCCATACAACGTTGTTGTTTTAAAAGGTTTTGATAAAACTAAAATTTTTGCTAGTGCTACTGATGATATTAAAAATTTACTCAAAAATTTAGCAACAGACGAAGTTACTTTTGCCAAACTCACAAGTGCAATTAACACTCAATTCATTCAAGAAGCGGCAAAAGTGTTGTATGATGAACTGCAAAAAATTTCAAACTTAGAAACTTATAATAAATTAAAAAATCTTGATTCTAACCAAGTTGATATTAATAAAAATCCATACAACATTGTTGTTTTAAAAGGTTTTGATAAAACTAAAATTTTTGCTAGTGCTACTGATGATATTAAAAACAAATTTAAAGTTTTAGCAACTGCTAAAATTACTTTTAATCTCCTAAAAACAGCAATCAACAAAAAAAAAGAAGAAGAACTCGCTATAGAACCAGAAAATTTCTATAATATTCTGATAAAAGATTCGGGAATTTTAATGAAATTACAAAAACTTGTTGTTGATCAAATTGTTATTGCTGGCACACCATCACGTAACGTTAACATTAGAGGATTAAAAAAAATTGATAAAAACAACATTGCTTTTGCTACTATTGCTGTTGATATTAAAAACGCACTTAAAGAATTAGAAAAGTACAATATTACTTTTGCTAAATTCAAAGCAATAATTAACGCCCAACACATTCAAGAAGCGGCAAAAGTGTTGTATGATGAACTGCAAAAATCTTCAAACTTAGAAACTTATAATAAATTAAAAAATCTTGATTCTAACCAAGTTGATATTAATAAAAATCCATACAACATTGTTGTTTTAAAAGGTTTTGATAAAACTAAAATTTTTGCTAGTGCT
>JARVCM010000008.1 GCA_029976705.1 Mollicutes bacterium | reverse complement strand
CTTCATTTAGTAATTCAGATAAAAAATTGATATTAATTAACAAACAAACCTTTTATAAATATAAATACAAAAATAATCAATATTAATTTTCAGAATTTGATAAAAAACGTAATCTTAACAAAATAAAAAAAATTACTTTCACCAAAACACAAAATTTACTTTATTTTTGTTTTTTTTGATTTAAATCATTTTATAATTTATCAAATCTTTCTTAACAGAATTTTAAATAATTTTTTGTTATTAATTTCTTTCAATATTTTTTTAAAATTATAAAAATTATTTTCAAAAATTTATTTGATGTTTTTTCAAACAATAAAATCAAACAGATAACCTATTATTGAAATTCATTTAAAGAATGCTCAAACTTATTCATTGATTTAATCAAAAGTGTCGGTAATTACTTTCAATTAAATCTATCAACACCTTTAACTTGTTTTATAACACGACACATATATTCAATTTACGTTCAAATAATGATATTTTTTTCAGTTTTTGTTTTTGTTAATTTTCATATTTAATATTAAAAAAATTTAAACATTTCTGAAAAAATCCCAAATAAACTGTTTATTTGTGTTTTTTAAACGTTAACTATAGTAAAACTATGTAAAAAAATTTATTTACGGTTTTATTCAAGATGATTTCTTTGTTATTTAAATAATTAATGATAATTTGCACCAAAATAATATTTTTTTCTTTTAGTTTATTTTCTTGTTGATTTTATTTGTATTCATTTTTTCAAAAAAAACATTTCTGCAGCGTGTCCGCCAACGCTTTCCAATAATTCTCTATAAATGATTTTAAAATTATCAGAATTATTAATATAGTATTCCAGGTTGATATTTGTCGTTATCTGAGCATCTCCGAAAGGATAATTAACTTTTTGAGAATCCATAAATACTTTTTTAATGTTCAAATCTTTTGAATAAATAAGAGCAAACAAAACATGCCCAGCAAGATGAATGGCCGCTTGTGCTCAATTTCGGGACGTTTCTCTAGAAGTTGTTTTAACATTTAAACTTTCTTGATAGACGGCAAGGTCTTGAAGTTTACTTTTTATTTTTGTTGTTTTAGAAAGTAAAAAACCGTGATTTATTAACAAAATACTTAGGATAAAAATAAATAAATAAATTTTTTTCATCAATTTAAATTTTTTGGTTTTGATTCTTTGGTTAATCAAAAAAATGATAAAACTGCTTTTCGTTACTTTAAACATAATTAAGAATTTTTTTTTGGATATTATTAAAAATCATTTAGATAATTTTCATGTTTACACTAATTTACTTGAAATTATTTTCAAAATACGCTAATTAGTTTTACACCATTATATTATTTGCAATGAAATTAAAAAATATATCATCTTGAAAAAACACTTAAATAATTTCTTTCATCAGTAAAAAAATATAATTTCTTATTAAATTTAACAAAGTAATTAAATTAAATAAGTTTTAAACCAAGCGCTTAAAAAAATTATTTTGTGATGATAATAAAATTTGATTAAATCTTTAAAAATTATATCTTTTGAATTAGTAAATAATTTAATTTTGTAACTTAAAGGATAAAATCAAGATTTATGTTTTACATCACATCCTTAAGAATCTACAAAAAAAATAACTTTAATAAAAGAAAAAATGAAATGAGATCTTAACCTTGATCAAAAAACACTTGATAATGAAAACAAACTTATTGTTGAACAAATTAATTAAAGTTAATTTCTTTTATAATAAAAACGCGAACCTAATTATCAGTTAAGCGTTTTATAATAAGCATAGTCTAAATTATCATAAAAGTCTTTGACAAAGTAAAGATTAGTTTCTTCAAAAGTGGTAAATTTTACTTTCTGTTCTAATCATGTTAAAACCTCTTTTTTGCCTTTGGTTTGTGTCAAAATCAAAAAGTCTTTTATTAGATCAATGTTAGATATATTTTCATTTAATCTCATTTGATCTTTTTGATAGGTAATAAATGTATCAGCTAAATATTTTTCTAATTTTTCTAACGAAAAAGAAGAATTATTTGCAAATTTTTGGATTTCTGTATCACATTTTTGCATATATTTTTTTGATTGTTTTAGCTCAGCAATTAATTTATCTATAGAAACTACATAACACTCTTCAATATATCGAAAATCAACTTCAATTTTATGAAAATTATTATCAGAATTAAGGTAACGATTTGCTTCGTAATCGGGATCCGCACCTTTTAAAAAGTGCAAAAGTTTTTTGATAATAGTTAAATTAATTTCACATTGAGCAACTACATCTTCGTCTTTACTGCAAAAATCTAAAACACCTTCTAAAAAATTAATTAACTTATTTACTTCTGCGGGACTTTGTGTCATAAAATCCATAACATTTACAGCGCATTCATTAACATATTCTTTTGCACTTTTTAAACTTTTCAATTGTCTTTTTAAAGAAAGCATAACTTTTTCAGTTTAACATATAATTTTGATTTACTAAAACTTTTTTAAAAATATTAAAGACAAAAAAATATGACAAATTAGCATTAAAACAAATTATTTATACCTTGAAATCACCCAAAAAGATTACCATCCTAATATAAACACAACAAATCTAAAAAATTAATTTACTTTTTTCGGTGCGAATAGCAACGTTTTAAAAATTAATTAACAACTAGATATGTCAATTTTAAAAGTGATGAATAAAAAAAATGCTTAAAATGTCTTTTTTTTAGTTTGAAAATAAAGATAAAAATGATACGCTAAAAATAGAAAGCAAACCACAGTTGTCACTAAACTCAAAACTAAAATTTTTATTATGTTCAATAAAAAATTGTTTTTTTATGGTATTTTTGTACTTAGGGTTGAAATCTTTTTTATCTTTTTGATTGGATTTACCTTATTTAAAACCTTACGTAAGTGAAAGAGCTTTTTTTGTGCGAAATTTAGATAATTTATTAAAATCAATGCTTGAGATGTCTTTTCAATTCATTTTAAATAATTTTTTAAAAAGAGAGAGATTTTTAAGCATTAAATTATTTTCTTTTAATTGAACTAATTTATGGGGTTTCGTTGCTTTATCCTCACTTTGAATCATTAAATTTTTATTCATCATTAGATTAATTTCATTGATATTTTTTTGCACTTGAATTAATGATTGAAAAAGATCAAAATTAATATTATTATTTACTAATTTTTGAAAAAACAATTTAAATTTATTTGAAAGAATGTCAAAATGAGTATTAATAGAAAGTTGAATCGTCTTTAACTCACTAATGTCAAAAATTTCATTATCAAACCTAATTTCATCTAAAATCAAACTTTGAAAATTTTTGATCGTTGTATTATATGCTTCTCGTTTTAATTCATTAAAAAGTACTTTTGCTTTAGATAAAAGTTGTTTTAAATAAAAGAAACTAAAAAAAAATTATCGTTTAAAATCTCTGACCACTTTAGCATTCATATGAACTTGGTTCATTAAAAAAAATTATCTTTATACAACAACCTTCCTCTTTGTTGAGAAAAGGGAGGGTGAGTTGCTGCATATTAAAGATTCCTAAATGTTAAATATAGAAATAATTTATATCATTGATGTTTTTGAAAAATTCATATTAAACCCTTTATGAAATTTATGTTTAAATAACTCTTTTTGGCATCTCGCTATGTTCCCGGAAACCCAGTATTTTCGCCGTAAAGTTGCTTAACTTCTCTGTTCGGAATGGAAAAGAGGTGGATCCAACTTGCCATCAACACCAAAAGGGTGGAGTAAATCCCTAAAATAAGGAAAAAATAAATGCAAAGGTGGTTTTTAAAAAGATTCAATCGTTGTTAATGCTAATATGCAAAATAAAAAAAATTGTTGACAATTAGTACTGATTAGCTGAACACATTGCTGCGCTTACACTTTCAGCCTATTAAACTCATGGTCTATAAGTTGTCTAATATGGAAATCTAATCTTGAGGCTAGCTTCGTGCTTAGATGCTTTCAGCACTTATCTATTTTATACATAGCTACCCAGCGATGCCTTTGGCAAGACAACTGGAACACCAGCGGTATAAGCCCTTCGCTCCTCTCGTACTAGAAAGACCTCCTCTCAAATTTCCCACGCCCACAGCAGATAGGGACCGGACTGTCTCACGACGTCCTGAACCCAGCTAACGTCCCGTTTTAATGGGCGAACAGCCCAACCCTTGGAACCTGCTTCAGCTCCAGGATACGGCAAGCCGACATCGAGGTATCAAACCTCCCCGTCGATATGAACTCTTGGGGGAGATAAACCTGTTATCCCCGGGGTAACTTTTATCCGTTGAGCGGCAAGCAAAACACAATGCATTGCCGGATCACTAAGTCCCACTTTCGTGCCTGTTCAACCGGTAAGTCTCACAGTCAAGCACTCTTCTACCTTTACGCTCCATATATGATTTCCGACCATACTGAGAGTACCTTTGAGCACCTCCGTTACATTTTGGGAGGCGACCGCCCCAGTCAAACTACCCATCAGACACTGTCCCTTCGCTTGATAAAGCAGAAGGTGAGAACTTCAATACACTCAGGGTAGTATTCCACTAATAACTCCTCAACGACTGGCGTCGTTGATTCATAGTTTCCTACCTATGCTGTACAGAGTGCACTAAAGTCCAATATCAAATTGTAGTAAAGCTCCACGGGGTCTTTTCGTCTAGCTGCGGGTAACTTGCATCGTCACAAGTAATAAGATTTCACCGAGACCACATTTGAGACAGCATCCAGATCGTTACACCATTCGTGCAGGTCAGAACTTACCTGACAAGGAATTTCGCTACCTTAGGACCGTTATATTTACAGCCGCCGTTCATTAGGGCTTCAGTTGAAAGCCAATCTTCAGAAATCTGAAGAGAAACCTCCTTCCTTAACCTTCTAACACTGGGCAGGTATCAGCCCCTATACCTTGCATTTCTGCTTTGCAGGGACCTGTGTTTTTGCTAAACAGTCGCCTGGACCAATTCACTGCGGCTCTTCTTGCGAAGAGCACCCCTTCTTGCGAACTTACGGGGTAATTTTGCCGAGTTCCTTAAATGTGGTTATCTCGCTTGCCTGAAAATTCTCTTTCTGATCACGTGTGTTCGTTGTCGGTACAGGCATAATAATCTTTAACGCTAGAAGCTTTTCTTGAAAGCGTGGCATCGGATACTTCATTACTTTCCCGAAGGATTTCACTATCTTTTGTACTTCAGAGTATGAAAACGGATTTACCAATCTTCTTCTTTACATACTTAGACAGGCACTACCAATCACCTGCACATCCTAGCCTCCTCTGTCACTCCATCACAAATTATTATGGTATTGGAATATCAACCAATTGTCCATCCACTACACTTTTTAGTCTCGTGTTAGGACCTGACTAACCTTAGGCGGACGAACCTATCCTAAGAAACCTTGATCATTCGGCATGGGAGATTCTCACTCCCAATCGTTACTCACACCGGCATTCTCACTTTTAACCGCTCCACCCCATCTTCCGATGAAACTTCATTGCTGTTAAAACGCTCTCCTACCATTTATTTACATAAATCCATAGCTTCGGTACATTACTTGAGCCCCGTTATATCTTTAGCGCGGAATCACTAGAATAGTGAGCTTTTACGCACTCTTTAAATGGATGGCTGCTTCTAAGCCAACATCCTAATTGTCTGAGTAATTCCACATCTTTTTCCACTTAGTAATGATTTAAGGACCTTAACTGATGGTCTGGGTTGTTTCCCTCTCGCCAATGAACTTATCACCCACTGACTGACTGCTAGAAAACGTCTTTTGGAATTCGAAGTTTAATTGTAGTGAGTACCCCGAGGTGGGGCCTCAAATACATTCAGCGCTCTACCGCCAAAAGACTATTAGCTAACGCTATTCCTAAAAATATTTCGAAGAGAACCAGCTATTTCCGTGTTCGATAAGCATTTCACCCCTAACCACAGCTCATCCAAACCCTTTAAAACGGATACTGGTTCGGTCCTCCATAGCATGTTACTGCTACTTCAACCTGGCCATGGTTAGCTCACACGGTTTCGGGTCTAAAACCATATACTCATTCGCTCATTTAAAACTCGCTTTCGCTTCGACTCCATTTCTTCAACTTAATCTTGCATATGATCTTAACTCGCCGGCTCATGCTGCAAAAGGCACGCCATCACACCATAAAGATGCTTTGACTTCTTGTATGCATATAGTTTCAGGAAACTATTTCACTCCCCTCTCGGGGTACTTTTCACCTTTCCCTCACGGTACTTGTTCACTATCGGTTTTTGGTGAGTATTTAGTCTTACGGAGTGTCTTCCGCAGGTTCCAACAGGATTGCACGTGCCCCGTTGTACTCAGGTGGCATTCTTTAAATAATTTTCTATTTCGGATACTGGATTATCACCGTCTCTGATTTTGCTTCCCAACAAATTCTCCTATAAAAAATTAGTTAATGGATCGAATACTCCTACAACCCCAGTTTTACAACTGGTTTGGACTCTTCCCTTTTCGCTCGCCGCTACTAAGAGAATCACTTTGTTTTCTTTTCCTCTAGATACTAAGATGTTTCAATTCTCTAGGTGTCGCTTTATCTGACATAAAACCAGATAATATCTCTGTAATTGAGATGGGTTGCCCCATTCAGAAATCCCTGGATCAAAGCTTTTTTCCAGCTCCCCAAGGCTTATCGCAGGTACTCACGTCTTTCATCGCCTACCAAAACCAAGGCATTCACTATATGCACTTTTGTAACTTAATTTATTTTCTTGCAAATTAACCAACTATTGAATCTTTTCAAAAACCAACTTTTGATACTTTAAAAAATCGCTTATTATAAACGAAGCATGACAACATTTAAACCCTTAATTAATAAAAAAAAAGGAGGTGATCCATCCCCACGTTCTCGTAGGGATACCTTGTTACGACTTAACCCCAATCACTGATCTTGCCTTAGTTAACGCCTTCCTCTTGCGAGGTTAAACAATTAATTTCTAGCACTACCAACTTTCGTGGTTTGACGGGCGGTGTGTACAAAACCCGAGAACGTATTCACCGCGACATTGCTGATTCGCGATTACTAGCGATTCCGACTTCACGAAGTCGAGTTGCAGACTTCGATCCGAACTGAGACAGACTTTGAAAGATTAGCTTTTTCTCGCGAAATTGCATCTCGTTGTATCTGCCATTGTAGCACGTGTGTAGCCCAGGGTGTAAGAAGCATAATGATTTGACGTCATCCTCTCCTTCCTACAGCTTTTATACTATCGGTCTTTCTAAAGTACTCAACTTAATGTTAGCAACTAGAAACGAGGGTTGCGTTCGTTATAGGACTTAACCATACATCTCACGACACGAACTGACGACAACCATGCACTATCTGTTTGATGTTAACCTCCGCTATGTTTCCATAGCATTGCACCAAATGTCAAACCCTGGTAAGGTTCTTCGCGTTTCTTCGAATTAAACCACATGCTCCACCGCTTGTGCGGGTTCCCGTCAATTCCTTTGAGTTTTAAACTTGCGTTCGTAATCCCCAGGCGGAGTATTTAACGTGTTAACTACGACACCACTATAAATGTGACATCTAATACTCATCGTTTACAGCAACGGACTACTCGGGTATCTAATCCGATTTGCTCCCCGTGCTCTCATGCCTCAATGTCAGGTATAGACACGTTAATTGCCTTCGCTTTTGGTGTTCCTTCATATCTCCACGCATTCCACCGCTCCACATGAAATTCCATTAACGTCTTCTAACCTCGAGTTAAACAGTATCAAAAGCATAATGAGGTTGAGCCTCACTCTTTAACCTTTGACTTGTAAAACCATCTACGCATACTATACGCCCAATAAATCCGGATAATGCTCGTCACTTACGTATTACCGCGACTGCTGGCACGTAATTAGTCGTGACTTTCTAGTAAAGTACCGTCATAATCAAATACATTTCCTTATCTGACCATTCTTCCTCTACCACAGACTTTTACGATCCAAGGACCTTCATCAGTCACGCGGCATTGCTCCATCAGGCTTGCGCCCATTGTGAAAAATTCCCTACTGCTGCCTCCCGTAGGAGTCTGGGCCGTATCTCAATCCCAGTGTGGCCGTTCAACCTCTCAGTCCGGCTATACATCGTTGACTTGGTAGGCTTTTACCCCACCAACTATCTAATGCACCGCATTCCCATCTAAAAGCAAAACCAGTAAACCAGTTCCTTTCATTTTGTTAACATTAAGTTATCAAAACATATCCGGTATTAACCACCGTTTCCGGTGGGTATCCCCAACTTAAAGGTAAGTTAAATACGTGTTACTCACCCGTTCGCCACTAAGTAATAAATTACTCCGTTCGACTTGCATGTATTAGGCATGCCGCCAGCATTAATCCTGAGCCAGGATCAAACTCTCAATAAAAATAAATTTAATCCAACTTATTCAAGAATATAACCACCGCAAAATAATTTTGGTGTGCTGTCATGCTCAATTTTCAAAAAGCAACTGAAAGTATTCAATTACATTCACTTCCAAGAATACTATTAAAAAATAGTAAACTCGTAGGTAGAATTTTATCTTATTTTCAATAAAAAAAATAGATAAATTTAAGAAAAAAAGATTAATTTCATTTTTAAATCAACATTTTTTTGAATTTATAAAAAAATTTTTACTTCAACAAAAGAATTATCAGACAACCACAAAAAAATCAAAATTAAAATCTTCTCAGTAATGAAACAAAAAAATAAAATTATTTTCTATGCTTGTTTAATTTTTTTCATTGTTTTAATGGGCTTATTATTATGACAAAAATATCAACAACAGCAGCAAACAAACCTTCATCGTCAAACTTATCAAAAATGAAAGAATAAAAAGAAAAACTCTCAAAATGAATATCTTTTTACCTTTCGTAATTCAGAAAAAGCTGTAATTCAAGAAAAAGAACAATATTTTCCTGATCAAGTTATTGAACAAAAACAAAATTTATTACCTTATTCTCGTTGAAACATTGCAAATTATTTAAATATTTTTTGGCCAAAATGAAAAAAATATTATCATATTAAATCAAAAATTTTACAAAAAACTGTGCAAAAGAAAAATATCATTCCTTTTGTTGTAAAAGAAATCAACAAAGAACGAAGACAAAGAGTAAAATTTAATTTAATTTTTCTGAAAAAATTAAACATTAGTGTTCAAAATTTAAAAACCAAGCAATCACTAATTACTCAACTTTTACATTTCATTCAAAATCCACAAATTTCATGAAAACAAATCAATAATTTTTTACAAGAAAACTTTACCAATCAACAAAGTAAAATTATTGCTATTAAATTGAAAAATAGCACGTGAAACTTTGAATGAACTGACTCTTAACTTGAACTCTACTTGTTAATATTGCCATTATCACACTGTTTCCTTGACAAGATGCCATATGATGAATATGGATTTTGTTGGGTTTATTTACTCTGTGTTTTTACAAAAAAATTTTTCAATCCGTTACAGTGTTAAAGGGCGTTTTTGTGTTCACAATTAGTGGATTAATTCTTGGTCATTTTTTTATCTTTTATCAACCACCAACATTACTTCAAAAAACCAAACCACAAAAAATTATTGCAACCATTACTCACAAATTCACCAATTTTTATTTGGCAAAAAATCAATTTGGCAAAAAAATATATATCAACAAATTCTATTATGAGCAATATCGTTCCCAGAAATTATCATTAGATGTTTATGATCAATTGGAATTTTGTGGCAAAACAAAAACAATTGATAACCCACAATTACAAAAATGATTATGAAAAACAGAACAAATTATACAACAAACACAAATTATTACTAAACAATGCTCAATTAAAATTACTTATGGCACACAATTATTTAATAAAATCAAAAATTATTTAAAAAATCTTTATCAATCCAAAGAATGAAGTTGGATTCAATTTTTACTGTTTCAACAAACCACAACCGATTTTATTCCAATCAAACAACAAATTACACGTTTAGGAATCTTGCATCTTTTTGTAATTAGTGGTTTTCATTTACTGATTTGAACTAAATTTTGATTTTGATGGGCACAAAAAAGCAAAAAAAATTATTTAAAAAACCTTTTGCAAATAATTGGTTTAGGAAGTTGTTTCTTTCTGGTTTATTTAACTAATTGAAAAATTAGCGCTCTAAAAAGCTTATTTTTACTAGTTTTATTTTGAATCAATTCTAAATTAAAACAACCATCCAGAAACCCCAAGGAACAAATCGCTTTCATAGCATTGCTTTTTATGGTATGAAACCCTCTTATGTTTTGAAAAACAAGTTTTCAATTGAGTTTTTGCGCCAGTTGATTTCTGTTTGATAAAAACGAAACAGCAAAATCATCTTGAAAAAAACGCTTTCGTGAAATTTTGTTTAAAAATTTATTAATCACGATCGTAATTTTACCAATTATTGTGCAATTTAATTATCATATTCCGATTTTTAGTCCTTTGTATAATCTTGGTTTTACGTTTTTAATTGGGTTTTTGTATCCGGTGTTTTTTTTGACTGTTTGAATTCCTTACCTGGTTGTAGGATGAAAATGAATCTTTCACATTTTATTGATTGTAATTAAATGGAGTGAAAAAAGTAATTTAATTTTGCCGTTTTCTATGACTGATCCTCTTTTTTTAATGATTTATTATGGAATGTTTATTTGTATGTATGGACTATATCTGCGGTTTGGGCGCGGTAAAGAGATTTTTCTTTTAAGTACTTGGGCTTTAAGTTTGATTTTCATCGTAATTTTGAAACCACGTGATAAAAATTATCACTTACACATGATCAACGTCGGTCATGGTTTGGCAATGTTATTACACAACCCTAACAAAACAACGACCATTCTTTTTGATGCGGGATGAGGAAGACAAAAAATCAATTGAGGCAATAAAATTACAAAACATTTACAAAAACACAACATTCATCATTTGGATGCTATTTTTTTATCGCACAAAGATGTTGATCATCACAATAATATGTCTAAAATTCTCAATACTTTTCCAATTACAAAAATTTACACCAATCAAATTCAAAAACCAAAATATCGCGTTAAAGAAATTTTTATCAACAATTTGGCATATCCATATTATCAACAAATGAGCAAAGAAAACAATCGTAGCTTAGTTTTACAAACAACAATTAACGGTTATCATTTTTTGTTTCCGTTTGATTTAGAAAAAAAAGGTGAAAAAATCCTTTTACAAAATCATAAAATTCCCAAAATTAATATTTTACAAATTGCTCATCACGGCTCAACAACTTCTTCTCACGAAATGTTTCTTAAAACAACAAAACCACAACACTGTCTTGTTTCTGGGCGCAAAATGTCATCAAAAACTTGACAAAAATTAACAAGACACAAATGTCAAATTTGAACAACTTGATTAAACGGCGATATTATTTTGCATTTACAAAAAAAAATATTAATTAAAACTAACAAAAAATAAAATGGTTTTGTTTTTCAAGTAGTTGAAAATAAATTAATTTTTAACCTTGACAAAAAGACAAAAATAAGATAAAAAAGGAACCAAGTTTAATGGTTATAGAATTTTCTATAAAATTAATTCTGAATTTTAAATAATGAAAAATTTTATTCGCTCTTTTAAATTGACTTCTTTTGTCTTTTTGTTTGGTTTTATTTTATTTATTCATATTTATTTATTTGGTTTAGGATGATTTTTAAACATCAACGATACACAAAAAATAAATTTGACAAAACAAAATAAAATAGTTTTACAACAAAAAGTAGTTGCAACAAAAAAGAAACCTTTTAACAAGAAGTTAAAAAAAAATGTTCAAAAGACTATAAAAGATTTGAAAAAATGCAAAATGCCACGATTCAAACTGAGAAAAAACATTTAAATTTTAAACAAAAAAACAAAAACAACAGATTTAATACAAATCAAGGAGTTTAAAAATGACAAAAAGTAACAAACACCTTTATTCTGTTTTATGATTAACTTCCTTGATTATATCGTTATCTTTGGTTCTTTTTTTCATATCAAAACCAGAAAAAATTTTAATTAATAAAACAAACAAAACCAATACAAAACGATTTACAATTCAACAAAATTTACAAGATTCAAGTAAATCTGAAATAAATAATTTTTATAACAGACTTTTTTTTAAAAAAGCAACAACACTTGATGAAATAAAAAAGAATAATATTCTCATACTTGGGATTAATAATAAATATTACAACGTAGATTCATTATGAAAAACAGACTTAAAAGACAGAAAAAAACGCAACGAACAAATTAGCGCTTTAATTAAAGATGATTTGATAACTACTGATTTAGAAAAAGCAATCGTTTGAGATAAAAAAACAAAATTAGAAAAAGAATTTTATAAAGACAATACAATCGTAGACGAAATAAATAACAACTTTATTCGTAATCTTGAAATTAAAGGCAAAATTTACAGTATCAGAAATTTAGGAACAACATTTCGCGCTATTGATCATAAAAGACGATCAGATCAACTTAAAGCTTTGGCAAAAGATGATATCACTATTCCTCAAATTGAAAAAGCAATATTTGTAAAGAAAAAAAAGCAAAACAGCACTTTTCAAACGTTAAAAAAAAACAACATTTGATTCAAATTAGCAAAAAACGAAGAAAACAAAGAAGAAGGTCTTCTATTTTTATTTCCAAAAACAAAAATGCAAATTCGAATTGAATTTCAAACAATAAAATACCCCGATATGTGAAGAAACAAAAAAACATATCAAGAAATGGCAGACTGAATTATTCCTTTTTTTAAAAGTCGAGATGCACGAGACGAAATGGGAGATCGTCATTATGCAGTTTATTGAATGATTGATTTCGTGAATATACTTATCGATCAAAAAATTCCAAACAATGAGTTAGAAAACATCATTATCTTTAACGAAAGATCAGAAAAAATAATGCATACCCTTATGAGTCCTGAAGGATTGAAATTGATAGCAAAAATTAATGATTTGAAATTAATCAAATTGAAAATTGAAAATCAAGATTATTCGTTTCAACATTTAAAAAATATAAATTTTAACTTTTCTCAAACTTCTTTTATAGCGTTCAAACGCAATAATGGTTGAGAACCAACAAAAGAATTATTTGCTTTAGGTGAAAAAAATGTCAAAATTAATCAAATTAATGAGGCTGTTTTAGCTTTTGAAACAGCAAAAAAATTTATTGTCTCATTGTCATTAAAGGTTATAAAAAAAATCAAAAGTTTCGCTGGTAATAATATTTTTCTCAATGAAAAATATTACAAAATTCAAACATTAAAAACTTTTGATTTTGGGAAAGAAATCTTTTTTTTTACTGATGAAAATGAAAATGTTTATCAAGAAATAAAAACGTTGATTGATAATAAAATTAACGCTCAAAAAATTGAAGAATTTTTTCAAAATTATCAAAATCAAAGTACAATTATTAGCGCTAATAAAATAATGAATGAATTCTGAATTAATCAATTTTTGCAAAAAAAAGAATTAAATTGAGATTTGGCAAACATTTTTGATATTTCACAAATTAAAATAAAGAATAAAATTTATAATATTTTTGCCTTAAAAACTTTTGATTTCAAAAAAAACAACGTTTTTTTTGAAATAATTAACCCTGAAACAAATTCACAAATTTGAACTCTTATTAAAAATAAAATTCAATTTATACAAATTCAAAAAGCAATCCAAGAGTCAGTGAAGGAAAAAATTCATCTTTTATTAAACGAATCAAAAAACAACGACCAAAAATCTCTAGTTTTAAAAAAAATGATCAATTTGAAATTAAAGAAGATTATAATTAATCAAAAAATTTATAATATTTTTGCCTTAAAAACTTTTGATTTCAAAAAATCAAATTTTATTAATGAAGCAAATGTTTATGTAAAAAAACAAATTTTTGCTTTCTTTAAAGACAAAATTAATTATCAAGAAATCAAAAAAGCGTTGTTAAAAATTGAAAAAAGCCGTTTTAATCTTTTGTTGGAAAATTTTAAGAAAAAAAATAGTTTTTTAAATACCTTAAAAAAGTTTAAAAAAAATACCATCAAAATTGATGAAAAAATCTTTTTGTTCAAATCATTATTAAAAGTAAAAAATTGAAACGAAAAAAATATTAGTTTTGAAAATTTATCAAGTAAAAATAAAGAAGAATTAAGAAAATTATCTTCAATTGTCAATAAAACAGAAAAAACACAAAAATTAGATCAATTTACAAAACAATGAGAAAAAAATAAAGAAACTAAAAATTGAACATTTATCGGTTTGAGTATTTTTTTATTTATAATTTTATTTATTTTTTCAACAATCATCATTTATAAAAAAACAGAAATAACAAAAATTAAATATTAATTTTCAAAGAAAAAATCAACAAATTTTTCAAAAGAACAAAAATTAAAATTTTACAAGGGATAAAATAAATTTATGAATAATAATATTCATTTTATTGTCGGTAGCGATCAATTATTAATTCAACAAAAAATCACAAAAATTGCTCAAGAACAAAATTTAATGCTAGATTCAAATAATTATTCAAAATATAGTTGAAGTGAAAATGAAGTCGATTGAATAAAGTTAAAACAAGAATTAACCACACAAAATTTTTTTAATCAAAAAATTATTGCCATAAATTGCCATGAAATCAAAAATAAATTAAGTTTCTTTCAAAAAGAAATGTTACAAATTTTAGACCATACCCCTAATACAGTAATTATTATTAACGAAAAAAAATTAGAAAAAAACCTCGAACAACAAATCAAAAACAAATTTACAATGCACATTGTCGGCAAAGCAACAAACATTAGAAAAAATAAATATATTCGCAATACTCTAGATAACAATCATGTCATTTATCAAGAAAATGTTTTGTTTTTTTTAAACAACAATTTACCAAATAATTTAACAATTATTAAAAATGAATTAGAAAAAATCACTACATATTTAAAAATTCATCCACAACCACTAAATATAACGCTTTGTCAACAAATTATTAATACTTACAGTGTTGGAAGCATTTTTCAATTTATTGAAGCGTTATTAAAAGGTAAGCAAAAGGAAATTATCACGCATTATCAAAATTTAGAAAGCAAAGATCTCAATCCTTTGATTTTTATCGCTACGATTCAAACATACCTACTTCTTTTGAAAAAATTGCAAATTTATCAACAAAAGCAATATTCTTTGGATAAAATTGTACAATTATTAAAAAAAAATCGTTTTTTTATTATCAACTTGATAAGGATATTAAGGAACACAAATGAGCAAATAATGAATAATTTGATTCAAAAAATATACAAAATGGAATATTATGTTAAAATTCTTGGTTGGAAAGAAAAAACTTTATTAGAACTTTTTTTAATACAATCATTACAGTAAAATACAAAAATGGAAATTAATAATTTTTATAATCGTCAAAACAATCATCAAGAAAAAAAATCTTCAAATATATTATTTTTTCAAAATTTTTATCCCTATCACAGCAAACCACGCATTGTGCCAATTGCAAAAAAAGCAGCTGGTTTTTTTGCAATTGCTAGTAGTATTTTTTTCGTATTCGCTAATATTATGGGTTATTTAGTTGTTAATTCACCAGTTATTAGTAAAATTTATATTGATACTTTTTGAACTGGAGTGATGCTTCTTTATTTTTTAGTAATGTTTTTGATCGCTTATCAAACAATTAAAAAACAACACCAAAAACAAAAAAAATATATTATTTCTTATTGATATCCACTTCTCAGTTCACTTTATATTGGTTTTTGAATTTGAAGAACTATTGATGTATGAACTTGATTAATAAAACAAAACATTGTTCACAGTTTTTTTGGAGTTTGAAAAGTCTTAATAATTATTCATATTGTTTGTTTAATTCTAATTGTTGTCGTTTTTATTGTTGCATTTTTAAGTAATCCGAAAATTGACTATGATCGTATTCGTAAATTTCAACAAGAAATGATCAATTTGCAAAAAGCCAAATCAGAAGGTAAAGAGTACATAGTTAATATTGAAGGATTAGATTAATGATGTGAAAAACAAAGTTTTTTCTTCTAATTTAGGCGTTCGACTCAATCACATTTTACAATTGATTGCTCAAAAAAAATATCAATATATTTGAGATGTTGGAACAGATCATGGTTTGATTCCTTTAACTTTAGCTCAAGATAAAAATATCAAACACATTTGAGCAAGCGACACTAGTTTTCAAGCAATTAAACTCCTGAAAACAAAAACTATTCAATTAAAACAAATTTCTTGTTTAATTGCCAACGGATTACAAGCAATCAAAACACCTGTAAACGTTGTTATTATCGCTGGATTAGGAACAAAAACGATTTTAGAAATTTTAGAAAAAGATAACCCATATATTGAAAATTACATCATTCAAACTAATATTAATCCAGAAAATATTCGCAAATGAATTCATAAATGAAACTTTGCTCTTGAAACAGAAAGTATTTTGCACACAAAAACATATTATTACCATACGCTTTTAATTAATAAAAAAAAAGGCAAAAAAATTCAAACAGCAAAAGAAATATTATTTGGACCGTTACTTTTAGCAAAAAAAGACGCAATTTTTCGACAATTCTGACAAGATAATATTAAAAAAGAAATATTTTTAAAAGAAAAAATCAATCATATAACACGGCATGCAGAAAAATTAAAAAAAATTGAAACAATTGAAAAAATGTTAAAAACTAACAATGAAAATTAAAACTATTATTAATCATTTGGAAAAACTATGTCCCGGTAATTTAGCAATTGCTAAAGATCCGATAGGATTACAGATTGGTAATTTAGAAAATAATATGCAAAATATTTTAATTGCGCTTGATTGTTCAAAAAAAGTAATTCAAAAGGCAGTTAAAAATCAATGTAATTTAATTCTTACTCATCATCCTTTGTTTTGGCCAGATAAAGAAAAAGGAATAAAAGAAAGTTTTTATCAAAAAACAAAAGCAAAAATATTAAACAAACAAAAAATTACTGTTTATTCCTTACACACAAACTATGATGAAAAATATCTTAAACATCAACTTTTAAAAAAAGTTGCTTCTAAAAGTATTGTTTTGAGTAATTTGTCTGGTTTTATTTGTGCTAAATTATTGCAAAAACAATCATTATTGTCATTTATCATCAAAATGAAACAAATATGAAAATTACCAAAAATTCCTGGTTTAATTAATAATTTGAATAATCAAATTGAAACAATTGCTGTTGTTCCTGGAGCAGGAGGTTTCGCTATTGAACAATGTATCAAAAAAAAAATTGATCTCATCATCACCGGAGAAATTAAATGAAGCGATTGAATTATTTGTCGCGATTATCAACAAAACATCATCACTATTGGTCATCATACGGAGCAATTATTTATTGATCATGTTACTCAATTATGTCAAAAAACTCCTGATTGAGAAGCAACAACAAAAATTATTTATCATTGAGAAAAAGCAGTAGAATTTCATTAATTAATTATGATTAAAATTAAAGTTACCAGTAACGAAAAAGCAAAAATATTAACAATTACTGTAAAGGGTCATAGTTATAAAAAAAATAATAAAGATATTGATCCCCTTTGTGCGACAGTTTCCGCGGTAGTTTTAGGAACGCTCAACGCTTTAAAAACATTATTTCCTAGCAAAAAAGAAATAATAATTGAGAAAAAACCGGGACATATTGTTTTTATTAACAAAAGCACAACAAAAGAAATTAACGCGATTTTGCAAACAATGAGCATTCAATTAAAAACAATTTATTTATATTTTAAAGCAGGGATTTTAATTCAAGAACAGATTGAAAAAAATTAATTTTTTCAAACAAATTGTTTTTTACTCAAATAAACTAAATCACCATCTCTAATTCCTTCTGATTTTAAGCGTTGGGTAATTTTACTATTATTTAAAAAATTACTTAATTTCAATAAATCTGCTTCTTCTTCCAAATTTAAACGCAAAACAAATTGATCAATCAAAGAACTCGATAATTCTCAAGCATTGTCAGTAACTTTGCGAAAATGAATTAATCTTTCTGTGCGATATTTATGCACAGGAATATATTTTGGATCGTTTTCAATAATTTTTTCCATCACTGTTTGAAATTCTGGCTTATTGTCTAAGGCGCGTAAAATAATATCTTTCAAAAGTGTTAAATTAGTATTTTTAATACTTGAAACCGTAATAAAATCCAAAAAAACAAAATCTTTATATTTAAAATCTGTTAATTTTAAATTATTATTAAGGAGAGCAATATCCGATTTATTAGCAATAATAACTTGAGGAATTTGACTAAAATGGTGATTATAAGTAAATAATTCATGATTAATTAAATGAAAATCATGCAAAATTTCTTTTTTAGGTTTACTTAAATCTACTACATGTAAAAGCAAATAACATCGTTGAGTATGTTTTAAAAAACGATTTCCTAAACCTTTATTTAAATGAGCTTTTTCAATAATACCTGGTAAATCAGAAATCAAAATTTTTTTTTTACTTTTATGAAAAAAGATCAAACCTAAATTAGGTGATAAAGTTGTAAAAGTATAATTACCAATTTTAGCTTTAGCGTTAGTCATAACATTTAACAACGAAGTTTTGCCGACATTAGGTAAACCAATCAAAGCAACCTCTGAAAGCATTCGTAAATCTAAAACAACAATTTTTTCTTCTCCTAAAGTTCCGGGATAACTATAATCAATGGGTTTACGATGTTTACGTGATAATGTTGCATTGCCTCATCCACCATATCCTCCCTTGGTAATTGTAAATTTTTGTCCATCAGCAACAAAATTAAATAACAGTTGTTTTTGTTTTTCATCAAAGATTAAAGTTCCTACAGGCACTTGAAAAAAAAGATCTTCACCATTTTTACCATGGCGATTACTTTTACCACCATTACCACCATTATCTGCATTTAAAATTTCATTATTTTGAAAAAAAGATAAAGTGTTAAATTGCGCATTTGCAACCAAAACAATATTGCCGCCCCTACCACCATCACCGCCGTGCGGATGTTTCTTTTTTTGCATTCAATCTTGAAAAAAAACAGTTACACCCTGTCCGCCATTGCCAGACTTGAATTTAACTTTTACTGTATCTAAAAATTTCTTCACAGAAATAAAATATTATTTTTCTTTTATTTCGCCAAGGGTATGTTTTCAAAATTTAACACGCCGAATAGAATGTTCGTTGTTAAGAGAAAAACCAGCAGTTAAGTGTTGATTGTCTAAATTTTGAAAATTATTGGAAAGCATACTCATTTTCGCATCTAAATTATCTAATTGTGACAAAAGAAAAGCCTCCAAAACCATTGGTTCACGTGGTGAAGCATTTTCTAATTTACCATGACTAGACAAGACTAAATGTTGCAAAAGTAATAATTTTGTTTTATTAATTGATAATTTTTTACCAATTTCTTCAATCTTTTGAGAAGCAATTACAATGTGTCCTAATAATTTTCCTTCCATAGAATAAGTATTTTGAAAATAATCACCTATTTCAGCAATTTTACCAAAATCATGCAAAATAATACCAGCATACAATAAAGAAGCATTAATTGGCAAATAATGATAAATAGGTAATAATGCCTTAGCGGCCTTTAAAATAGAAACGGTGTGTCATAACAAACCTCCAAAAACATTGTGATGAATTCTTAACCCGCCACGCACTTGACAAAACGATTCTAATGTTTTGTTATCAAAAACATGTTTAATAACTTGATGGTAGTCGGTATCGGTAATTTCTTCAAAAAAAAATAATAATTCTTTTTTTAACACCTCAATATCAATTGGCGGTTGTGGTAACAGCACTTTTCAAAGACTAGTGTCATTCACTGTTTCCGCGTTATCAATATTAAATTGAGGTAAATTACGATATTCACGCACTTTACCAAATACCAAAACTAACTTACCTTCTTTTAATATTTCTGCTTCACTAGACGTAACATGTCATTTTTTAGCATTTATGGCAGAATCTTTTGCAACTAATTTTAAATTTAAATAATTATTGCCTGTACGATCTACCCCTTTATCTACACCAGACACTAAAGCATAAAAACTATAAATTTTATTTACATCAAGTTCTTTTAAAACATCATTTAAAGAATAAGTGGAATTATTTTTCATTTCTTAAATTATAAGTATATTTCATTTTATCTAATTTAGAGCAATAATTTAGAAAAGAATAATTTAGAAAAAAATAAATTAGAAAAAGACATTAGGAATAAGGATTAGAAAATATTTATATTATGCAAATTTTTTTTGATTTAGGTTTAAAAGGAGCAATTAGTATTTTTGACAAACAAAAATTTGTAAAAGTCATCAAATATCAACTAAATAACAAAGCTAAAAAATCTTGTCAAGAAAAAATATTACAATTTCATCATTTAGTAAAAAATTTATTTTCACAACCAAGCAAAATCAAAAAAATTGGTTGTCATAAGCCGTTTGGTACAAATCGTAACACAATCATTAATTTAGCGTTAATGTCTTGTGTATTAATTATTTTTTTCGCACAAAGTGAATTTGTTTTCATTAATGAATGAAATTCTTGAAAAGAAATTTTACAAAAAAAACAAATTCCAAAACGTGAAATTAAAAAAGATATTACTATTAAATGAGTCGAAAAACACTTTAATCTTACCAAAATCAATGATGATGAAGCAGATGCAATATTAGGTGGATATTGAATGAGTAAAAATAAAAATTAATTAATTTTTATTTTTACTCATTGTTTGTAAATAGATCATCAAAAATTTGTTGATAATCATTCACAGGAATAATTTTTAGTGCGGCAATAACTTCTTTTGGTAAATTTTTTAAATCTTTTTTATTACCTTTAGGAATAAAAATTTTTTTAATACCACTGCGCGTCGCAGAAATGGTTTTTTCTCGTAACCCTCCGATTGGTAAAACTTTCCCACGTAAAGTAATTTCTCCCGTCATTGCCAAATGATTAGAAACTTTTTGTTTTTTAAAAAGAGAGATTAAAGCGCTAGTAATAGTAATTCCTGCTGACGGACCATCTTTGGGTGTCGCCCCTTCCGGAACATGAATATGAACATCGTTGCTAGTGAATATATTAAAATCAATTCCAAAACTTTTCGCATTAGATTTAATATAGTCATAAGCAATTTCTGCTGATTCTTTCATAACTTTACCTAATTTACCAGTTAAAATTAAACGACCTTTACCATTAAAAAAAGTTGTTTCAATCGGTAAAATATCTCCGCCAAATTGCGTATATGCTAACCCCGTCACGGTACCTACATCAGATTTTTTACTTTTTTCGGTATATTCAAAAATTCGTTGTCCTAGAAAAGTACTAATATTTTTTTCGCTCAAAATAATTTGAAAGTTGCTTTTTGTTAAAATTTTAACAATTACTTTACGACAAATTTTCATAATTAAACGCTGTAATTCTCGTACTCCTGATTCACGTGTATAAAATTTAATAATTTCTTTTAACGATATTGTTTCAAAAACAATTTGTTTTTTGGTTAATCCTAATTGCTTCAAAATCTGTGGCGCTAAATATTTTTCGGCAATTTGAATTTTTTCAAATTCAGTATAAGAAGATAATCGTACAATTTCCATACGATCATACAAGGCTAAAGGAATATTTCATTCAAAATTGGCGGTAGCAATAAACATTACTTTTGATAAATCATAATGCTCTTCAACATAATGATCAACAAAATGTTTGTTTTGTCCCGGATCTAAAACTTCCAACATCGCACTAGCCGGATCGCCACGATGATCAGAACCTAATTTATCAATTTCATCAATTAACATTACTGGATTAAAAGTTTTTGCTTTTTTAAGTGCTTGAATAATCTTTCCCGGCATTGAACCCAAATAAGTCCGACGATGTCCACGAATTTCTGCTTCATCTTTAATTCCACCAAGAGCAATGCGCACATATTTCTTTTTCATTGCTTGCGCAATAGAAACACCTAATGTTGTTTTTCCAACTCCGGGAGGACCGACAAAACAAATAATTTGTCCTGCTTGTTTCTTTGTAAAAAAATTGGTTGCTAAATGTTCGATAATTCTTTCTTTAACTTTCTTCAAACCGAAATGATTCGCGTCTAAAACTTTTCGTGCGGTTTTAAGATTGTTTGTGTCTTTGGTTGCTTGATATCAAGGCAAGTTAATTACAGTATCAATATAAGATTTAATCATTCCTGATTCACCAGAAAAAGAAGGTAATTTCTGATAACGAATAATTTCTTCATTCAATTTATCTTTAATATGTTGAGGAAAGGGTTCTTCATTTATTCTGTTTAAATAATTACTAATTTCTTTTTCTTTAGGATCTGTTTCACCCAATTCTTCACGAATCGCTTTTAATTTTTCACGAAGTAAAAATTCACGCTGTTGTTTGGAAAAACGTTTATTTACACGACGATTAATCGTTTGATCAACCACTTTAGAAAAATCAACGTTTTTTAATGGTTCAAATTTAACATATTTATTGATTAATTTGTATCTTTCTCATAAATCATTTGTTTCTAAGGCTTTTTGTTTGAAATTATCAACATTTTCAAAATAATTTTGTAAAATCATATAAAAAAATTCGGAAACATTTTCATCCGTTGCAAACTGTGCTTTTGCTTTGTCAGGAACTTTTTGTCCGACTTTTTCTAAAAGTTGCACAACTTTTTCTAATAAATCTTGACGTTTGGTTTTGGTTAACGCTTCATCTTTTATGATTTGATAATCAGCAAAACAAACATCATCTTTCATTTTTAAATTAGTTAATTTGATTTTCTGTTTTGCTGATAATTTAACTATAAAAGAATTGGGCATTTTTTTCTTAATTTCTAATTCACATAAAACACCTATATGATGAATTTGATCAATCATATTTGCTGTTTTAGTTTTTTCAGAAAGAGAAATAACTAATAAAATTTCGCTTTTAAATTTTTCTTTGGAAATGGAAATTGTTTTTTTTGAACGTTCAACCCCAACGTTAATTTCATCAGAAAATCCTGGAAAAATATAATTTCCTTTATCATTTATCAAAACAGGTAAATTCTTATTCATAATTAATGGACTAACAAAATATTTAATTTACAAGAAATTATTAATCAATTAAATTATAACGAAAAGATAAAGAAAAAACCAAATTAAATAAAAAACTAAGAATAACAAAAGATAATGTTTTTGTAAATTTTAATACAAATAATATTAAGCAAAAATTTGATAAATTTGTTGATAAGTTTTTACTTTTTTGGTTTTTACATCTAAAGTTAAAACCATAGCACAAAACTGACCTCTTCCAGTTGCTGGAATTAAGCGAAAGGGCAAATTTGTTCGTCTAGCATGAATAATTGGTTCAGGTTTTGCACCGATAATAGAATCATATGGTCCAGTCATTCCTAAATCAGAAACAAAAAATGTTCCTTTTGGTAAAAGACGAGCGTCCGAGGTTGGTACATGAGTATGAGTGCCTAACAACCCAGTTATTTTCCCATCAAAAGCTCAAGCAAGAGCAATTTTTTCTGCAGTAACTTCTGCATGAAAATCCACAAAATGAAAATCACTTTCATCTTTTTGCACAATTTCATCTAAAAGCAAAAAGGGATTTTCTACATGTTGAGGCATAAAGGTTTGCCCTAATAAATTAGTAATGCGTATTTGATAGTTTTTCAAATTAAAAACAAAACTACCTCTACCAGGTGCTAATTTCGAATAATTGGCTGGACGAATAATATTTTTTTTTTCTTGAACTAAAGATATCGCTTCTTTAAGAAAAAATGTATGATTTCCCATAGTAAAAACGTTAATACCAGCATTTTGTAATGTTTGATAATGTCACAAAGACAAAGAGCGTCCATGCGTAACATTTTCACCATTAGCAACAACAAAGTCAACATTATGAATGTCAATTAAACTTGTAAGATTTTTGACAACTAAATTACGACCCACTTGGGCAAAAATATCACCAATAAATAAAATTTTTAAATCTTTCATCAAAATAAATAAGTCACCAATATTTTTAAATAAATAAGAAAATAAATTACAATTTATTGTTTTTATATTCTTTAAATTCAATAAAACTTTGAATTAATAATAAATACTCCACGATGTTTTTTAAATGATCAAATATTCTTTGTAAACTACGAAAACATTGATTAAAAGGATATTGTGAAGATGAAGAATGATTGGAAATGATTTTTTTTAAATTGTCAAAAAATTCTTCAAAATTTAATTTAATAGAAGTGTTACGCAAAAATTTTAATAAAATTTTAACATCTTTCAGAAAAAATAATTTTTCTACTTTAATAAAAGCATTTAATGATTTGTTTAAAAAATTCATCAAAAAAACTTTTTCCGGCGACAAAAGTTTTTTGTTTAACAAAAATAAAGAAACACCACAAATATGGTTTGCAATTTTTTCTAATTCATTAGAAATATAGGAATAAGCGAGGATTTTACGTAAATAAGATCCAAATAAGCTGTATTTTGCCAAATCATATACTGTGTTTTTAAATATACGATTGTATTTTTGGTTAATTTTTTGTTCACGCTTTGCAACCAACAATAATAATTCTTTATCATTTTTTTCAATTGCTAAAATAACATTTTTTTGTTGATTTTTAACATCTTGATAAAATAACAAAATTTCTATTTCAATTTCTTTAACACGTTGGCGAACAATATTAATCATAATTTTTTATTCAGTTCTTTCTGTGATATATTTTAACGTTTCTTTTTTTTTCGGTTGAACAAAAACATGGTTGGTTTTACCAAATTCTACCAGTTGTCCTTTACTTAAAAACGCCACGTAATCCGATAACTTAGACGCTTGATTTAAAGAATGTGTCACTAAAACAATTGTATACTTCTTTTTTAAAGAAAAAATCAACTCTTCAACTTTATTACGAGAAATAGGGTCTAAAGAACTTGTTGGTTCATCCATTAAAATAATTTCTGGTTCATTTGCTAAGCAACGCGCCAAACACAAGCGTTGTTGTTGACCACCAGATAAAGAAAGTGCTGACGTTTGCAAACGATCTTTAACTTCTTCTCACAAATTAACTTGTTTTAAACTTGTTTCAACAATTTTTTGCAACTTTTTACCATTATGTTCGCCATGAATTTTTGGAGCAAAAGCAATATTTTCATAAATAGACATCGGAAAGGGGGCAGGTTTTTGAAAAACTAGACCAATTTTTTTACGTAATTTAACAACATTAGTTTTTGATCCATAAATGGATTGATCATGAAATTTAACTTCTCCCAACACATCTGTAGAAAAATAGTTGATTTCATGCAAACGATTAATTGTTGCTAATAAGGTTGATTTACCACAACCCGATGGACCAATAATTGCAGTAATGGAATTGAGATAAATTTTAAAACTAATTTTATTTAAAGTTGGTTTTTCTCTTTTTTGTTTATTATAAAAAAAAGAAAAATCAATAAATTCTAAAATTACTTTGTTTTTGTTGCCTTTCATCTTATTAATATTGTAAATTATTTTTTAATCTTCTCCTTTAATAGTATTTTTTTTACGAACAAGTCAAAAGGTCAACAAATTAAACAAAAACAAAAAAAACAAAGTCAAAAAAGCGGTTTGATAAACAATCGCTTCTGTATTAGTTGACAAATTTTCTCCTTGTAATAAATACATATGCGTTGAAAGTGTTCGTCCGTTGGAAAAAATACCGCGTTTGGGAAAAGCATTTGTCGTTCCCATTGTAATCAAAACCGGACTACTTTCCGCAATTACTTTATTAATTCCAAAAATAAGGGCAACCACAAATCCTAAAAAAACCGTAGGACAAATTAATTTTAAAATCACGCTTTGACGATTTAAACCTAAAGCAATAGCGCTTTCATATTGTGTTTGGGGAAATGCTTCAAAATCTTGTTTAATTGTTTGAATCATTACTGGTAAAACAATCAAAATAATTGTTAAAGATGCGGCAAAAATAGAAAAACCAAGACTAAAATAAGAAACAAAAACTGCTAAACCAAACATTCCAAAAATAACAGTCGGAGCACTAGAAAATTGATAAATAAAACCATTAATTACTAGTTTAATTTTTTTTACTCATCGATTTTTCTTTCCGTAAAAAACTAAAAAAATTGCAACAAATAATGCTAGGGGAAAAGAAAAAATTACAGTCGACAACAACAAAATCAACGTGACCAAAATAACAGAAAGTAACCCGCCATCACCTTGGGTATTAACTAAATATTTAAAGCGGAAATTAGCAATTCCTTTATAACAAATATCACCTAATATTCAAAAAAACATACTATAAACAAAAATAAAAGAAACAATCAAGAAAAATCATTTCATTCAATAGGAAAAACAAAACCATCATCAAGTTAATTTATTTACAAATAAATTAGAAGTAATTGTTTGTTTCTTTTTGTCAAAAAAAGCTAATGTTTTTTTCGACACAATGGAACGCGTTCAATTAATGTTGATTCACAAACCGATCATTAAATTGACTATCAAAACAACAAAAAGCAAAACTCCAGAAATTGAAAACAACGCCGATTCGTGCATTTTACCAAAATTTTCACCAATTTCTAAACCAATAAGTGAAGAAAGGGTACGAATGGAACTAAAAAAGAAAGGCACAAAACCTTCGTTCATACTTGGAGCATTACGACTATTCCCAGCAATTAAAGCAATCGCCGTCACCTCACCAATCGCCCGACAAAAACCAAAAAACAAAATAATCAAAAGTGTTTTACTGCAAATTTTTTTAATAATTTTAAACGAAATTGTAACCTTATTAATTCCTAAAGCATAAGCGGAAAGTTCATATTTTTTAGAAACATTATCAAAAGCATTCACTGATAAAACAATTGTGGTCGGCAAGATCATAATTGTTAAAACCAAAATCACCGTCATCATGCTATGAGGATAAGCAATACCTGTTTTACGAAATAAATCAACAAAAACATAAGCGCCAAAAGTTCCAAAACAAATTGATGGAATTCCAGAAAAAAATTGAGCAAAAAAAATTAAAAATTTTTTAAGTTTTTTTGTAACAAATTTACTAATAAACAAAGAAGTAAAAACATTCAAAAAAGCAACAAGAATCATTGTAAAAAAAACAGTTCAAAAAGTAGAAATCACAAAATTTCAAATTCCAAATTGATTTTCTGAAGGAATTCAATTTTCTTTAAAAATAAAACTTAATCCTTCTTTTTTCAAAAAGGGTAAAGAACGAATAAAAATAAATAAAGCAACCGCAAACAAGGCGGCAACAACAAAAAAAGTTACCAAACGAACAAGAATACCAAATCAATTATTTAAAAAATATTCTTTTCTGTTTTTATTATTTAAAAAATTTAATTTCATTTTTTTGATTTAATACTAATTTCCCAAATCTGTTAAATTAAATTGATGAATTAATCCTAATTCATCAAACTTTTTTTTAGCAGCAACAGTTGCCAAAAACTGAAAAAATGGTTTAAGTTTAGATTTATTTTTTGTTAAATATAAACCAATAAAAGGACGAAGAAATTCATATTTACCATTATTAAAATTAGTTTTGTTTGGCAAAAAATTATTAATTTTTGCAAAATTAACTAATTTTTTATTTTGATGAATTGAATCAATTTTTTGCTTATAAGAAAAACTCATATAAGCAAGAGAACCAGGGGTCTGTAAAACTATCTTTAAAGTAGAACCTGAATGTTTAGAAAGATGTTCAAAAAAATAATTGTTTTGACGATTTTCTAATTTCAATTTTTTTTCAAAAACACTTCGTGTTCCTGAGCCTTGTTCGCGATTAATACGAAAAACTTTTTCATTTTTTTGACATTTTAAATTTTTAAAAAGTGATCATTTAGCTTTTTTAGCCAGGAAAATTTGCGTTAATTCACTCTTTTTAAAGTTCACATTTCTTTCTTTAGTTGTACAACTTGCAGGCAAATGATACACAAAAATAATTCCTTCACTCGCCAAAGCAAAACTTTTCATTTCGTTAGGTAAATTAGGAGAATTTTTGCTCATAAAACCAACTATTAAAGATTCACTTTGAACTCCTAAAAATCCAGCGCGACTACCTAGAATGTTGTAATAATATTTTGCTTTATCAGACTTATTTAAATCATTTAGTTTATCAAACAAAGGATAAACAGAAGTTGAACCACCAATTATTAAAGTAGAGTCATTTTTAAATCCTGGCAAAAACAATGCCAAAATAATAGAAAAACCTAATGCGATGCTAATTATTAATTTTTTCATTGTTGTTTAATTCAGTTTTCTCTATAAGAAAAAATATAAAAATAATTGGTATTTGTCGCGATTGATGATTGAAAACAATTAACAAAAAAAGTGTTTGCTAATTTAATAACGATGCTAATTAAAAATAATATGGACATTGATTACAAAAAATAAATAAATTCGTTAAAAAAATGTGTTTATAATTTCTTATTTTGTTTTACTTTGTTCTTTAATTCTTGCTGCTTTACCACGCAAATTACGTAAATAATAAATTTTGCTTCTTCGCACCTTACCCAGTCTAATAATCTCTATTTTTGCCACTAATGGCGAGTTATAAAAAAAACTTTTTTCTATACTAAATTCTCCAGTAGATTTACGAACTAAAAAAGATTTAGTGTTTAAAAAACCCTTGATTGCTAAAACAACCCCTTCAAAAATTTGTGTTCGTGTTTTTTTAGAATCTTTAATCAAACAAAATACTTTAATCGTGTCACCAACACCAAAAGTAGGATAAAAATCAACAGGTTTTTGTTGAAAATTAACAATGTCTTTGAGTTGATTGAAATTCATATTAGATTAATACTAAACAAATAAATTTTTTTTCTTTAAAAAATAATTCAATAAGCACCAATAGAAGGTAAACTATTGCTATTATTTTAACAGACTTTATTAAAACAAAGCAAAAAAATCTTTTAGCAATTTTTTATTATTAAAAAAGAAAATTAAATGAATATAGCACAAAATAAAATTCGTAATTTTTGTATTATTTCTCATATTGATCACGGCAAATCTACTTTAGCTGATCGTTTTTTAGAAATTACAAATAGTCTTAAATGAAAAAAAATAGATCGAATTATGGATTCTTTAGAATTGGAAAAAGAACGCGGGATTACCATAAAATTGAATATTGCTCAAATGATATGAGAACGAGCAGGAACCAAGCACTTATTGAATTTAATTGATACGCCTGGACATATTGATTTTACCTATGAAGTATCACGATCTTTAAAAGCGTGTCAAGGAGCAATTTTATTGGTTGATGCTTCCAAAGGAATTCAAGCACAAACAATCACTAATTGAGAATTAGCCAAAAAAGCCAACTTGAAAATCATTGTGGCGATCAATAAAATAGATTTAAAAAATATTGAACTAGAAAAAGTAAAAAAAAATATTGTAGATTTACTAAATGTTGACTCCGCATCCATAAATTTAATTTCCGCAAAAACTAACAAAGGAGTTAAAGAACTTCTTTTGAAAGTTATTGAAGAAATCCCGCATCCATCAGGAAATGCCCAAAAACCCTTAAAAGCATTAATTTTTGATGGTTATTATGATAAATATCAGGGTGTGACTGGTTTAATTTATGTTGAAGATGGACACTTAACAAATAAAATGTTGGTAAAGTCAATGGCAACAAACAAAAAATATCAAATCATCAGTTTACAAATCAAAACACCCGAATTAAAAAAAGTAGAAGTAATTAAAAGTGGTGAAGTAGGGCTTTTTCAAGCAAATATTCGTCAACTAGACGAAATTCATATCGGCGATACCTTGACTGGTTGAGAAAAATCAGCAAGCGTTCCGTTAATTGGTTATCAAAAAATTCAACCTGTAGTTTTTGCTAATTTTTTTCCTAGTGATCAAGATGAATACATTGAATTATCAAGCACAATTGCGAAAATTAAAATTAATGATAATGCTTTTCAATATCAAAAAACTAAAAACGACGCTTTAGGAAATGGTTTTCGTTGTGGTTTTTTAGGTTTTTTACATTTAGAAATTATTCAAGCACGAATTGAAAAAGAATACAACCTCAGCACAATTATTACAACACCAACAGTAAAACATCAATTTGTTTTACAAAACAACAAACAACTTGTCGTTGATGATTTAAACAAAATTACAGATTGAGGGTCTGTGCGTAAAATATTTGAGCCGGTTTGTGAAGTAAAAATATTGACACCTTTAACTTTTTTAGGTAAAGTTATGGAATTAATTAAAATTAAGCGTGGTTCAATATTTCAAGAAAAAATTATTGAACAAAATAAACTTTTAATTCTTGCTGAAATTCCTTTAGCAGAAATTATTGTTAATTTTTTTGAAAAATTAAAATCAATCACTAATGGTTATGCTTCTTTTGATTATCAAATAAAAAAATATCAAGAAAATGATTTAGTTAAATTAGATATTTTAGTAAATGCAAAATTAATTGCTGCTTTTTCACAAATCGTCCATCGTAGTAAAACTTACGAAATTGGCAGATTTATTTTGGAAAAATTAAAAAACAATATTCCGCGCCACAATTTTCAAATTAGTTTACAAGCAGCAATTAATAAAAAAATCATCGCTCGAGAAAACATTAGCGCTTTGCGTAAAAACGTTACTGCCAAATGTTATGGTGGGGATATTACCAGAAAACGTAAATTATGAGACAAACAAAAAAAAGGCAAAAAAAGAATGAAAATGTTTGGCAAAGTAAACATTCCGCACGAAACTTTTTTAAAAGTATTAAAAACAAAAAAAAATTAAAAATGCAGAAATATAGTGTATTATCTAAAATAATTTAAGAAAGATGAATATTGATAAATATATAGAAATTTTTGGTAAGGATGTTAGTTTGTTTTACATTATTCTTGGCGGAGCGTTTTTCTTGATTGGTTTATTGTGATTAATTTTTCTAATAGTTTATTTAAATAAATATAAAAAAATTCCGGAAAAGAAAAATAATAAAACTGACTTAAAATCACAAAATAATCAAACACCTTCTAATTCAAAACCAATTCCACAAAAATTAGTTGAAGAAAAACAATTAAATGATGGAACTAAAGCAAAATAATCAATTTAAAAACGAAAATGAAGAGCATAACCAAAGTGCTTCAATAGAGTTTAATAAATCCAAAAATCAAGAAAAAAATACTAACTTACTAAACGCTATTATTAGCGAAATTAAAAAAGAAAACACCAGAACGATCATATTTAATTTTTTAATTTGATTCATATTTATTTCTTTCTTAGGGTTTAGTGGTTTAATAGCGCTAAATCATTGAAAAAATCTTGATATAGCATTTCTTGAAGGTATTAGTGATTTAGGATTATGATTTTTACTTTTGGTGATTTTTATTCCTGGATTTATTCTACTTTTAACAATGGTGGTTTATTCACAACTAAATAAATATAGTTTTGATCAAGAAAAAAAATATCATTTTAAATATCGTGATGAAATTGATTTAAAGAGAGTTCCTAATTTCATAATTAATAAGTATAAAAAAATCAGTGGTGTCATGATTGTTATCAATTGAATATCTTTTACTTCTTATTTTTTCGGTGGATTGTGTCTTGTATTTTTTTTTGTATTTCGAAATAAAACTAATTTCATAATTGATGATATAGAAATCAAATTATCTAATAATAAATCTTTTCCTAATTATCAAGAACAAATCATTGGAACTTTAGTTTATTTAGGATTAATTTTCATTTTACAAATAATCGTAGTTAATTTATGTGTTCGTAGCAAAAGTCGTTTAACAGCCTTGTTTGATTTAAAAAACCGAATTAACTTTGAAGAAATTGAACGTTACAAAAAACGAGTAAATATTTTTTGTTTTTGTATTCTCTTAATACCTTTGTTTGTCGTTATTTTAGTTTATTTATTTGTCAAAAAACTCAGAATAAAGTCCATTTAATAATTTAAACAAAAGAAGGAAGAAATTATTCTTGTTACTTAAGAAAGATGTTTTTTGATTTTTGTTTTTAATGCTTGTAAAAACATTTTTGAATCTATATTCTCAATCATTCCTTGCATTTTATTTTCTTTTAAACCAAATTTAATTTTATTTTGAAAATAACTGTTAAAAAATTCCTTTCAATCAATAATTTTAAAATGATTATCAAATTGAAAAATAAAATTATTATTTTTATTTTTATTTTCAATCAATAAAAAACAAAATGTATTTGCTTTATTTTTGTACTGATCAAACACCATTCTTAAAAATTCAAAATTATAATGATTAGGAATTTGATTTGAGACTTGAATTTTATGTCAAATAATGCAATATTTATCAATTGAATAAAAATCAGATTTAGAAATAATATATTTTTGCGCGCTTTGAATAATTAATTTTTTTTGTTGTTTTTCAAAATATTTTTTAATTTTACTTTCTAATTCATTTTTATAAAATGCTCAAAGTAAAAAGAATTTTTTCTGCTTTTGCATTTTGTTTGCTAAAACAGAAAAAATATTATGATTTAATAATTTTTCAAAATTTAAACGATATTTTTTTAAAAAAATATCAAAATTTTCTTCAACGGAAGATCAAAAATTTTTAATTATTTTATTAGTTGTCAAAGCATAAATACGATAATTATTAGCACCTTTTTTCTCAATACGAGTAATCAAAAATTTTTGCATTAAACTTGTATTAAAAACATGCAAACCACCACAAAGTTCCACAGAATAAGAATTAAAAGTAACAACTCGTACTTTTTGATCAGAATTAGTTTCTACTTTAAAAAAATTTAACGCCTTCATTTGTTTAGCTTCGTGTTCAGAAACCAAATCAATTCGTGGAGTAACTTGTTCTTGAATAATATCATTAACTTTTTGCTCTACTTTTTGCAACTTTTCTAAATTTAAAGATAAATTATCAATAGAAAAATCTAAACGTAGACCTTTTTCATTGTTAAGTGAACCATTTTGTTGAATTCTATTAGAAATAATTGATCGTAAAGCAAAATGCAACAAATGAGTTGCTGAATGATTATTACGAATTAAAGATCTATTTGTGTCATCAATTTTCAATGTAAAAAAATTATTTTTTTCATTCATTTCTTCAGGAGTTTTATCAACTAAATGTAAATATTGTTTGTATTCACTAATTAATACATCAAGAACCGGAATTTTTTCCCCTTTTGGTGAAATTAACCAACCTGTATCGCAAATTTGTCCACCACGATTTGGATAAAATGGTGTTTTATCAAAAACAATTCAAATTTGTGATTTATTTTGTATATTAGGTAAAAAACCTAAAACTTCTGCTTTAGTCACAATTGTTTTTGATTCCATAAAACGAGTGGCTGGCAAACCAGAAAGGTTATAAGGTCCAGCATATAAACCGGTAGATTGGGTTTTACTTTTTTCTTCATGTTTGGATAATAAATTTTGAAAATTATCTAATTCTAGGCGTATCTTTTTTTGTTCGGCTTTTTTTTTGACCAAACTCAACGGCACACCTAATTCAGTTACTAAACGAAAAATTTCTTTACCGGAAATTGTTTCACTTGATAGTGAATTTAAAAACTTATCAGCGCTTTGTAACAAAGATAAAAAAACTGTTTCTTGATTAGCAATAATTGCTTTTACTTTGTTTGCTCATTTGCTTAAATTAGGATAAAATTTTTGCATTTTTATTACAATTATTGGCACAATTTCGGATAAAAACGGTTGATTTATTTTAAAGAATTGAATTTGACCAAGAGCGTTGCGAATCAGTTTTTTAATGATATAACCACGATGATTGTTAAAATTAATTTTAAGATTGGTTTGTGTTTCTAATAAATCACTTAATAAAAACACTACTGCCTTACTGTGATCTGCAATAATTTTGAAACTTTTATTTGTGATTTTTTGTTTATCATTTAATTGATCGTTAGATTGAAGGATAAATGATGTTTGTAAATGTTTGGATAAAAATTCCATTATTTCAACAAATAAAGAAGTTTCAAAACAATTATTTTTATCTTGCAAAACAGTAAGAATTCTTTCTAGTCCAGCGCCCGTATCAATGTTTTTAGTTGGTAATTGTTGATATTTTCCATTTCCTGAATTTAAAAATTCGGAAAAAACAATATTTCAAATTTCTAAATAACGTTCATTATCAATATTTTTTTGAAGTAAAGTTATTCCTTGTTTTTTGGGATCAAATTTTTCACCCAAATCATAAAAAATTTCTAAATTTGGTCCACATGGTCCAACACCCAAATCTCAAAAATTACTATTTTTATCTCCTAAAATTAAATGTTCAGGAGCAATTTTGAGATTAGTTTGACAAATTTGTATTGCCGCTTCATCCTTATGATAAACAGTAATAAAAAGTTTTTTTTTATCTAATCCAAGTCATTTTAAATCAGTTAAAAATTCTCAAGCTCAAAGAATAGCTTCTTTTTTTTGATAATCACCGAGTGAAAAATTACCCATCATTTCAAAAAAAGATAAATGACGATTTGTTTTACCGATATTTTCAATATCATTAGTTCGAACTGCTTTTTGAATATTTACAATGCGTTTGCTTGGTGGTTTTTTTATCCCTAAAAAGTATTGCCTTAAACCAGCAACGCCAGAATTAATCCATAATAACGAAATTGCTTCCTGTGCTACTTTCTCTTTATCAACTAAATTAGATTTATTTAATTTCAATAATTTAACTGGACTTACCAAAGAGTGTGAAGGAACAAGAAAATGTTTCTTTGCTTTTCAAAAAGCAATTCACAATTCTCGCAAATGATTAGCGCTCGGAAATCGTAACTTCATCATTTTTTTCGTAAGTTTTTTTATCTTCTTTTTCATAAACGGTTTGATAAATAATTTTTATAATTAAAATCGTTGGAATAGCAATCGGCATTCAAAAAACACCAAACAAAACACCAAAAATACTCAAACCGACAATAATTGCTATCGGGTTAAGTTTCACTTGTCGTGAATACACCAAAGGAGAAACCAACGATAACTCACCAATTTGCACCAAAAAACAACCACCAAAAGCAACTATGAATGGCGCTCAACTACCAAAATTATTCACTCCTTCATTAACAACATCAATTAAACCAACAGAAACAATCGGAATAAATCCTATTGCGGGACCAATATAAGGCACGAGATTACAAAAAGTCATAAATAAAGTTAAGACAATCGCTGCCTCATCATATGAAGACCAAGAAGAAAAAATAATTCCTGCCACAAATAAAAATAAACCACTACCAATAAAAATATATAACTGAACAATCAATAAACCCTTTCCTCAAGCAGAAAGATTTTGACGTAATTCTACTTTCAATTGTTCCATTTTATTTTTGTCATGATCTTTAGTTAAAAAATATCAAATTTTATTAAAAAATCCTTTTGTTTTTCCTAAAGAAAAAGCAGCAATAACAATTGTAAAAAAGAAAAGATAAAGAAACAAGACGATTGTTTCTAAATTAGCAAATAAAGAACGTAAATAACCATAATTTGTTAAATTACTATAAATTCAATCTATTCCCGTAAAACAAATTCCTTTTAAAAAAGGCAAGGATGAAGCAATACTTAAAAGCAAAATAAATATACCTGCTACTTCGTTTTTCATAACAGTAATTTTTTTAATTGAACCTGTGCCGGATATTATTGAATCAGTGCTGGTGCTATATGACAATTCAAAACTATCAGAACTACTTTTAACAAAATTAAAATCTTTAATTTCATTACCTTCACGTTTTTTAACAATATCTTTTAAAAAAGTTTCAAATTCAACATTACCAGTTTTAAATAAAAACTTTCGATACAAATCATCTAATTGAATAAAAAGAATAAAAAATAAACCTAAAACCAATGATAAAGTAAAAAATAAGAAAAAACAAAAAACAATAATTTGACTAACTCTCTTAGAAAAAAAACGTCGAAAAAATTGGTTTATTGGTTCCAAAAGATGTGATAAACCGTAACCAACAAACAAAGGCAAAACAGTAAACATTAAAAGTGTGAATTTTTGTCCTACTTGTTGTCATAATAAAAGAAAAAGCAAAAATAAAACAAAACAAATTGCAATACGAAATCAACGGACATTAAATAAATTTTGAAAAAAAGGATTTTTATCATTTTTTCTATTGAAATTATTTTCTTTTCCAGAACGATTAATGTTGTTGGAACTTAAAAAAAAATTATCTTTGCTAAAAAATGAAATGAACATTAAATATTATTTATTTTTATTTCTTCTTTTCTTGATGAGGAACAACTTTTCTACAGTTTCCACAAAATTTTTTTAAAACTTTATTTTCTTGAGTTTTGGTTTTATTTTTTGTAGAAAAATAATTTTGCCGATTACAATCTGGACAATAAAAAAAAATCTTTGTTCTCATTGAATATCCCGTCGTTTTTTAAATTTAATTTTGATGTCTTTTCATCGCGTTAATTACCGATCTTACTTGTACTTCTGAAGGTTTGCGCCCCATTTGACGATACATTGCACGAATCATTCCCGCATTAATAGGTGGATTTTGTTTTAATTGTCGTTTAAAAAATCATTTAGTTGCAACAAAACCAATTGACAATCCCAGAATTAAAGTTCCTAATCCTGTAATTAATAACCATCATCATTCAATCATTGCAAACCTCTTTAATTTATAAATGTTATTTAATCATTAAATTTAATAATAGTTAATTATAACATCTAATTAAATTTCTAAAAAATGGTGCAGAAAAGGAGAGTTGAACTCCTACCCTTAAAAAGGACTAGATCCTAAGTCTAGCGCGTCTGCCGATTCCGCCACTTCTGCTGATAAAGAACAACAATAAATTCATTCTTAAAATCATTTTATAATAAAATTTGTATTTAGAAGTAATAAATTTGCTTTTTGTAAAATAAATTTTTCATTTATATTAAAATTTCATAAAACAAAAAACCAAATTTATTGATTGAGAAAATAAAAAAATGGTTTTTTTAATTAAATTAATAATAAAAATAAAATTTTTTATTTTTGGAAAAAAATGTTTAATTTGTAAAAAAAGATTTTGAAATCACAAAAGTTTATTTTGTTCTTCAAAATGTAAATTATATTTTGAACTACAAAAAATCAAATTCAATTCATATTATGAAAAAATAGAACAAATTAAAAATGTTTTTTTTAATTAAATTAATAAAAATTAAAAATGTTTTTTTGGTGATTGTGTTAATAAACAGCTGCCTTTACTTGTTTTAGGAAAGGGGACAACATCACGAATACTGTTTGTATTCATCAAAATAGCAATCAAACGTTCTATTCCTAAAGCAAAACCAGCATGATTAGGAAACCCGTATTCCATCGCTTTCAAAAAAAAACCGAATTCATTATTCATTTTTTCTTGATCAAATCCTAAAATTTGAAAAACTTGTTGTTGAATTTTTAAATCATGAATACGAACACTTCCACTACCAATTTCTTCGCCATTAATAACCAAATCATAAGCATCTGCTTGGCTATTTTTTCAATCTTTTTCAAAAAGCGATACATCTCGCGGTTGACAAAAAGGATGATGTGTTGCGACATATTTTTGTTTAAAAGAAGAAAACTCAAACATCGGTTGATTAATTATTCAACAAAATTTATCTGGTTGATTAACAGTAAGTTGAAAATAATCAGCAAGCAAAACACGAACCTTACCTAAAACTGTATTTGTTAATTGACGAGAAGCACAAAACCCAATTCAATGTTCTTTTTTCTCAACATTTAAAAATGATAATATTTCTTCTTTTTGTTTTTCGTTCAAATTAGTTTCTAGTTTTTTATCAAAATAAAAAATAAATAATAATGAAATTTTAGTTATTTTTTGGATTTCATTTTGTAATTCTTTTCAATGCGTTTTAGAGAAATCATATTTAAAACGAATCCCTTTAATAATTTCATTGTTAAGATCTTTTATTAATTTAGTAGAAGATAATTTATATTCTTCTAAAAATAATTGATAACGTAAGTCTGGTTTATCTGTGCCGTATTTATTTCAAGCAATAAAATAATCCATTTTTAAAAACTCGGAAGTAACCAATGATGAACGAAATTTTTTTCACAACAAAATGATTAAGGTTTCTAAAAAAGAAATTACTGTGGCGGAAGTTGCAAAATTGATTTCTAAATCCAATTGTGTAAACTCTGGTTGACGATTATTACGGAGATCTTCGTCGCGAAAACAACGAGCAATTTGAAAATATCCCGGAAATCCACTACTCATTAAGAGTTGTTTATATAATTGAGGAGATTGAGGTAAAGCAAAATAATGTTTTTTTGTAGCACTAGACTCAACCAAAAAATTATTTGCCCCTTCAATGGTAGGAATTGATAAAATTGGTGTTTCCAATTCAATAAAATTTTTCTTTTGATGGAAAAAAGTTCTAATTTCTTGCAAAACGGAATGACGCATTCACATTCTTTTTTGCATAATTGGACGACGTAAATCTAAATAACGATACTTTAAACGAATTTTTTCTTGACCATCTGTATTATCATTAATCATAAAAGGTGTTAATTGTGAATAATTAATCACTCGTAATTGTTCTACTCAAAGTTCAAAATCTTCTGTTTTATTATCATTTTGATTTGGTTTCTTATAATTAACTATTCCCGTTACACTAATAACGCTTTCTTTTGTTAAATTAGTAATTTGTAACATTAATTCGGTATTATTTCGATCAATTACTAAATAACAAAATCCATAACCGTCACGTAAAGTAAGAAAAACCAATTTACTAGTTTTTATTTTTTTGACTAATCAACCAAAAATAGTAACTTTTTGCTTTAAAAAAGTTTTGTTAATATCACGAGAGACAACGCGGTTATTTTTCATTATTATTTTTAAACAAATCTAGTACTTCTTTAGACGATAAAAGTTGTTGTCTGTTTTTTGGATCATTGGTAATTTTTCGGACAATAATTTTTTCTTCTTGTTTAAATTCTCTGGCAAAAATTAATAATCATTTTGTTTTATTTTTTAATGCTTTGATCAATAAATCTTTGAATGAATAAACTTTATCACAAACTTGAACTTTAATGCCCAGATGTAACATTTGTTGTTGTAATTGATAGGCATCAAGAAAAAAAACAGAATCTAAAACACCGATTACAATCTCGTTTTGTAATTTTGACAACAACGAAGAAAAATATTTGGAATTAGTTTCTTGCAAAAACAACAACAAACGTTCTATACCAATAGCAAACCCAAAACCTAATAAACCGGAACTAATCTTATCATCAAAAGATTGTAAGCAATAACTGCCTCCGGCAATAATTGTATTTTGACTTCAATTTGCATCATTAAATTTAATTTCAAAAACCAACCCCAAATAGTAGTCCAATCCTCTGGTTAATGATGGTTTTTTTATAATTGAGGTTGGTGGAAAAAAACTTTGAAAGGCAAGATAATAGTTGTTGTATTCTTCTTTTTGTTGCGGATTAAGGAACGTTTCTAAATTAATAATATTTTTCACAAAAGATTGGCAATTAGCACAATCCAAAATTCGGTAAATGTTTTTAACTAAAAAGCGCTTTTGACAAAGTTCACAAAAGGGTAAAGTTTTTTCATGTTTTTTTAATTTTTCAAAAGCAAGTTGTAATTGTTGTTTAGCAAGATAATTAATTTCAATTGATACTTGATTAATTAATCCTAATTGCAACAAAAATGTTTTTAGCAAACTTAAAATTTTGCCAATATTCTCTGGTTGAAAATTAAGTTGTTCAGCATTTCATTGTAAAAATTGACGATATCTTCCTTTTTGTGGATTTTCATGACGAAAACAATGTCCATAACTAAAAACATTATGTTTTTGTGATGAAGTAAGTTGTTTATTTTGATAAAAGTGACGAATAATTCCACTGGTTAATTCGGGTCGTAAAACTAATTCTTGAGAATTCACATTATTTCGAGAATGACAAAAAAAAAACTCTTTTTGTACAATTGTGCTCGTTAATCCTGCTGCTTTAGTAAACAAAGACGTAAATTCAACATGAGGCAATAATAAAAGATTGAATCCACTATTTTGAGCCAAATTGTTTAAATCATTCATTAAAAATTCGTATTTTCAAGCATTTAAATGATTAGAATCAAAAAAACCTTTTACTAACTTAGTCATTAATTCCGATTACTGTCCCTTCTTTAACTTTATTACTATTTAAATTAGAAACCCAAATACGATGTTTTCATTTACGATATAAATTTTGTTTGTATTTTTGCAAATAAAAAATGACTTTTCTTTCTCAAACAAAAAACACTTGATATAAAAGCGGAACAAAAATGAGTAAAGAAGTAAATAATCATCAATTATTATTTATTTGAACAATAAAAACAAACAATAACGCCAAAAGATAAAAATAAAACAAAAGAAATTTAATTGAAATAATAGCAAATAAATTAGGAGCAACAATTTTATTCTTTGCCGGCTTTATTTCATTATTCAAGGCATTTCTTTGTTCATAACAATATAAGTAATTGTTAAAAACAAACAGCATTTCCAAAAACCCTAAAACAAACACAAACATTAATCCATTTTGATCAATACCCAAGTTAAATGTCAATAAAATAATAAAAAAAAGACTAAATTTTGCAAAAAAACTCACCCCATAAACTAACGCGTATTCTAATCCTAAACGAATTCAAAAAAACAACATTGAAACACCAATAACAATTCCTAATAAACGCAAAGTAGAAAGAACATCATAATAAACAAAGGGAGCAAAAGCTTGTTGATTATTGATCAAAACAAAACCGGCATTTTCTAAAAATTCTTTATTAGAAAGAGAAAAAATTTGATTAATTTTTAAACCGTAAAATCAATTTTTTGAACCCATAATTTGTAAGGGTTGAACTTCTTTAATACCTTTTACGTTTAAATTATTAATAACGTTTTCAACATTATGTTCGTAATTAATACCAAATATGTTTTCATCAGCATTGGCAAAACCGTTTGATGGACTAACAATTCATTTTTTGTGCTTTCAAATACTAAATTTGTTTTGTGCTTCTCATAAAGAAGAATCAATAAAATACAAAACAGCAAAACCAAAAATTAAAATAATAAAAAATAAACCAAAACGTCAAGTAATTTTTTGTAAAGAAAAATGCGTGTCTAAAGCAACATAAAAGCGTGAATTTAATTTGTTTGAAGTGCTCTTTATCCATGAATGACCGAAATATTTCAAAGTTTTTTTGAAATATTTATCAAAACTATAAAAAAGCAGAAAATTAATCCCTACAAATAAAAGCACGTGAACTAAAAAAGAAACAAAAGTAAACAAAAGTAGCGCTTCGCCTCATCCAAAAAAAATAGCATTTAAATTGAGTTCAACCAAAGGACCGCTTAAACTACCAATACCATTGACAAAATAAAACACTATGGCAAAAACAAATAATAATAAATAATAATTAATTAAAGATAAATACTGATAAAAATTCAAATAAAGAATACGATTAATTGATAACTTTTGATCAGAAGTAGACCGCAATTTGGTAAAAAATCATATATGTCAAAAAATACCAAAAAAGACAAATAAAACACCAGTAAATAAAGTAATAAAACTGATTTTAATATTTAAAACATTCATTAAATATCATGATAAACCAACAAAAAATAAAGCAAAAAAACTAACAAATACACCAACCAATTGATAAAAATAAGTTAAAAACAATAGTGACAAAACTAAAAGAACAATTAAACAAATTAAAATTAATTGATATTTTTCAAATGAATTTTTATTACTATTTTGTTCATTATTTAAGGCAAAGGAATGATAATTCTTTTCATAAAAAAAACCTTCATTACGAAATTTTGTAATTTTTGTCAGCAAGGGAAAATAAGGAAAAAGTGTTGAAAATAAAATATTTTTTGTGACCACTTTGGTTGTTAATGTATCTTCGGCAGATGTATTTTTATTAACGATTAAATAGTTGTCAATTAAAGAGTCATCTTTTTCATATTCGCTTAAATTATTTAAAACAGAAGATAAATAAGAAGTATTTAATTCTTTAAGCGCTTCAGGTAAAAAAGCATTTTTAGTATTAACTTTTACATAGTCTATTGACAAACTTAATTTTTGCAATATTTTTAATAATGATTGATTGTAGTATTTATTTTGTTTTTTTCTTCTTATCAAAATATTTCTAATTTTAATTCAAAATTGATCTAAATCAACAAACACTAAAAACAGATCATTTTTTGCAACTAACTCTTGAAAATATCTAAGATAAATTTCTTTTTCACTAATTAATTTTAAATTTTTAACAATTTTTTTTAAATCTTCATGTTGTTCAGGATCAAGAAAAGTAGTTTGTTCTTTTTCCATTTTAACAACTAAATTGTTAAAATTTTGTTTTTCTTTTGCTGTTATTTCAGCAGTTTTAATATTTTTCTTCAATTTAGAAAAATCAATTTTATTGTCTTTATCAGAATAAGTAGTAAGAATGTTTTTTTCACCCAATTTTTCAAGCATTTTATAAATTAAATTATTTTTTGGCGAAAAAATAATTTGTTGATTTTGATTTCTATAAACAAAAATTTTCTTGGTAAATTTTTCAGTTTTTAAATTTTTAAAAAATAATTCAAATTTACCAACTTCAAAAAACGCCTGCTTTTTTTGTGAAAACTTAGCTTCTTTAATGATATCTTTTTGTAAAATACGAAATTTAGGTTCAGAAAGCAAAAATTGCGCTCAAGCATATTTATAATTTTTAAGAATTTTATTATTAGTAATTAATAAATCGTTACCATTTTTATCTAAAAAACTATAACTTGCTCGTTGCGTTAAAATGTCATAGTATTTTTTAAATAAAAATGTTTTATAAGCGTTTGTATATGGGCTGTTTTTTGTTCTATCTGTATTTAAATAGACATCAAGAATAAAATTACCGCTGTTTTTAGCATTTCAATTACTTGTTTTGTCACTTATTTGTTCAGCTAAATTAACATCTACGAAATTAGTAGAAAGTTTAGTTTCTAAAATTAATTCATTTAAACGTTCACGTTGATATTTATCACTACAAATATCGGAATTCAATTTTTGACTTTCATTTTTTTTGCAATGTAAAAAAAATGATTGTTTTTGACTAAGCATTTGTGAATCTAAAGTGGATTGTTTCAAATTGAAAAAAAAAAGCAAAAAAATACTTGCAATAAGCATCAAAAATATTACTGAACCAGGTAAATAACGTTTATTTTTATTAGTAATAAAAATGATTTTAAAAGTTATTTTTTTACCCAAAACGAAAAAAAGATATGTGAAAACACCAAAAATCAAAAATGGCGCTCTAAAAATTTTTAACAAAAAAGAGAAAAAATTTCAAAATTGTACTTTTGCTTTCATATTCTGTTATTTTACTAAATTATCCGCAATTAGCAAACAATTAGTTGTATTTAAAATTTTATTGCAAAGAAAATTAAAATTTTCCTTTAATTCTGTTGTGAGATTGATTCTAATTTTTGGCAAATATGTTTGTTGAATATTTTGAATATCCATTTTGTGATCTTGTGCATAAAGTTGAAATTTTTTGATTTCTTCATGATCACTAAAAAATAAAGTTAATTCTTTAGTTTCATCAACAAACTCTAAATCATCAAGAATAAATAATTCCATAATTTTTTCTGTTTCTAATTGACTTATATTAATTAAAAAAACATGAAAAATTTCTGTAAATAAATGTAAAGAAGAGGTTGTAGGCAAAAATTCTATTTCGGTTTTTTGAAGATGTTTTTTAAATTCATTAATGTTGTTAATGTTTCGTTCTCCAGTGATTTTAAAAAAAAGAAAAACCACTTTAGCAAAACATCCTGCTAATCAAAAATATGTTTCTTTTTTATTACAATCATTTTCAGCATTCTTTAAAATTTTAACAATTATATCTTTAGGCATATTTAATGTTTTTGCTTTAGCTAGTGCTGTTCTTAATACGGCGTTTGTTTTAACATTAGTACCTATTTTTGCTGCATTTTGTAATTCTTTTGTTAATTTGTGAAAAACTTTGCTGCGCTTAGAGTCAACTAATTGCTTACGATGTTTAATGTTATTTCATTTTGAATGACCGGCCATGAAATATTTAAACAATCAATTTTCAAAATTTTTTAAGAAGAACGAGGTTTTTCTGATTTAGCATCAGTTTTATCAGAAATATTATTATTAAAATCTACAGTATTTTTAACCAAAAATTGTTCAATCTTGTAACGCAGCAAATTATTAAACAAAAGCACTTCTGGATATTTTTTTTTCATTTCGGAAAGCGGTTCTTTTTGATTTTTTGCTAAAAATTGATAATAATCATCAATTTCTTTTTTTTCTATATTAATTTTTTCTTGTGTGGCAATTTCTTTAATAATAAGATAATCAGTCAACATTTTTTTAACTTTATTGGTAATTTCTAAATCAAATTCTTTTTCTGTTTTTTTGATCTTTTTCAAATAGTCAAACAAAGTTTCTTTTTTTTGTTTTAAATCGTGCAAATGTCTTTCTTTCATTACTTTAGATTCTTCATTTAAATATTTTTCTGGAAGATATAAATCACCACTTTCTATAATTTTTGGCCAAATCTTTGTTAAAACTTCAGAATGCACTTCATTTCATTTGTTTTTTTGTAAACTTTCTAGCATAAGTTTTTTTAAATCTTGAAAAGTTTTAACATTTGGCGAAGCTAACTTAGTAACTAATTGTTCATCAGACTCTATAGGTTTACGAATTTGAACATCAATAACTTCAACATTAAATTTAACTTTTTGACCAGCTATTTTTTTTTCAGGATATGTTAATGGTAAAGTAATCACAAAATCTTTTTTTTCATTTGTAGAAATAGAAAGTAAATTTTGATCAAAACCAGAACCAAATTTATCATTTCCTAATTGATATTGACTTTTTTCACCAACTAAAGTAGGTTCTTTTTTATTATTGATTTCAGCGTGGTAATTAAGTAATAAATAATCACCTTTGCTTGCTGGTGCTTTTTTACTAACAAAATCAGCAAGATGGTGACGCAATTCATCAATTTGTTTTTTTACTTCAGCATCATCAACGGAAAAAGCATTCACTTGACAAGTAAAGTCTTTTCATTTACTTAATTTAACAGAAGGTAATTTTTGTCAAATGTGAGATATTTGAAATTCAGAAAATGAAACTTTATCTAATTTATTGCTTTGTAAACGATATTTATCAACTAATTCACCATCACGTTCTTTTAAAAGTATTTTGTAACATTTTGTTTGTCCAATTTGCATTGCTTCCTTTAAAATTTCACCACTTTTTACATATTTATCAACTAAAGTTACCGGAACTTCGCCTTTGCGGAACCCCTTAACTTCTAAGTTAGTTGCTAATGCTCTGCGCGCTTGATTAAGAATGTTTTGTCATTCTTGTTCATTTTCGCAAACACAAGTAGTCTCAATCGTATCTTTTAAAACTTTAAAATTAATAACTTTCATTGCTTTTAATAAGAATTTATTTTTAATTTTTCTTTTGGGTAAAAACTAATTTTAACATAAATTAAAAATTATATTTTTGTAAGTTATGAGTTATTCAAAAAATAAAAAATTATTTCTTAAATAAATAAAAATCTAGAAAATTTGATGATCATCAAACAAACTGTTAATTTTCATTAATAACTCTCAATTAGTATCAAATTCCGTTGCTAACATTTTTAAATTTCAATTTTTACCCAGAATTTTGCTGGTTTGAAAAACGACCGCACAAGATAGTTCTTTTGCTTTTATAAAATCAGGAATTGAAGGATAAAAAAAACAATAAAATTGCATCAGCAGGTTTTGAGCTAATTGTTTAATCGTTGATTCGTGTATTAAAAAAGAATTGGAAAAAAGTTTTAAAGTATTTTCGTATAAATCCCAAACATTAGATTGATTCAATAAAAAAGGATTAATCTTTTGGATTTGTTCGTTTTTATGAAGAATAAACAAATGATTAATTTTTTGTTTCTGTAAAAACAAGAGCAAAAAAGTTTTATTTTCTAAACTATATTGATCACTTTTAAAATATTTTTCTAACGTGGAATAAAACAACTTGATATTGTAGTGGGCTAAATTAGTAAAGATAAAAGGGTGTATTTTGCCTAATTTAGGCGATAATATGATCTGTTTAACTTTATTCAAAGGAAAAGAAGCAGTAAAATCATTATTTAATTTATTTTTATTTGCTTGAAAAATTACTTGAATTTTTTCTAAAAAAAATTGTAATTTTTTTTCAAAAAAAAGTGGTAAATAAGGCGCTTTAAATTCATCTTGAATTATATTTAAAGCTTTAAAATAGACTTTTTCTTTAATTAAGTTTTCTATTTCTAAAAGTTTTTCTTGATAAAAATTCAAAAATTTAATCTCCTTTGTTTTTCATAATTATCTTAGGAAAAAATAAAATAAATGGCACCTGCGAAGGGATTCAAACCCCCACTCTAAGGCTTAGAAGTCCTTTGCTTTAATCAATTAAGCTACGCAGGCAAAAATAAAAACCAACACCTTTATAGGCGTTTATTTGTTAAATATTTTAAACTATAACGATAAGAGAAACTTACAATTTCCAAATTAAGTAAATGTTTTTACTAAAAAACAAAAACTTTGTTTTTCATAAAGCAAAATGGCTGGGGCGACTAGACTCGAACTAGTGATGCATGGCACCAGAAACCAACGCCTTTCCAACTTGGCTACACCCCAATTTAAATTAATTAATGATTATACTGAAAAAATGATTCCAATGAATTTATGAAAATAAATTCCAATTATTGGAATTTAAAGTTTAATTTGAAAACTATGTCCCATAGTTGAAGAAATATGAATACTCTTAATATATTTACCTTTGACTCCGGAAGGCTTTAGTTTTAAAACTTTACTTAAACAAAAATTAAAATTAGCAATCAGTTTTTCTTGAGAATAATCAATTTTACCAATTGTTAAATGTAAGTTTCCAGTAGTATCCAATTGATATGTGCTTCGTCCTTTTTTTCAAGCAATAATCATTGTTTCTAAGTCTTTGTTTAATGTTCCAAATTTATTATTAGGCATTAATTTTTGAGTCCCTAACATTTTAGCAATTTTACCCAAAGAAGACATAACTTCAGGACTAGCAAGCACTAAATCAAAATCAATTTTTTTATTTTTTGCTATTTCTTCAACCAATTCTTTTCCTCCAACAAATGCAGGATTATGTTTTTTTGCTTGATCAAGAAATAAATTCGTAAAAACACACATTTTTCAAGATTTAATCTGAGGATGAGGTAAAGTAAAAAAACCCTTCAATAAATGATCTGGTTTTTTTGGATTGAGATTTAAATGAAAAACCAAATCAATCGTAGCATTAAAATTTTCTAACTTATTCTTGGTTATAATCGCAAGAATTTCCTCTAAGGAATGACAATTATTAGTAATAAAATCTTTTTGTCACTTTTGATATTTTTTACTTCTTTGTTGCATTTTCTGAATTTTTTAAATCATTATTAGGGGGTGTGTTAGAAGTTTCGTTTGCTTTTATTTCAACGCCCATTTGTTTCATTGTTCCTAAAATTATTTTAACTGCTTGTGCTAAATTATCAGTATTTAATTCTAATAATTTATGTTTGGCAATTTCTTCTACTTGCGTCATTGTTAAAGCGCCAACAGAATTTTTTTTACTATTACCTGATCCTTTTTCAATCTTGGCATATTTTTTAACTAAAACGGCAGTTGGTGTTGTTTTAGTTACAAATTCAAAAGAACGATCATTATAAACAGTAAGTACTACCGGGACAATATCACCCTTACGATTTTCGGTTGCTCTATTGAATTGATTACAAAATTCACCAATATTAACTCCTACTGAAGCTAAAGCTGGTCCTGGTTTTACTCCACCACCGACAAATTGTAATTTTGCAATACGTACTATTTTTTTCATTAAAATTAACTAATTTTTTTGCATTCTGTGAAACCGATTTGAATTGGCGTGATACGACCAAAAAATTCTATACTTAAAGTCACGACTCCTGTATCATAATCAATTTCAATTACTTCTCCTTCATAACCGCGAAAAACTCCGCTTAAAACAGTAACAAATTCATTGACTTTAAAGTCAACATCGTTAGGATTAAATTTACCAGTTGTTGGTGTTTTAACTGATTGTAGTCGTTTTAAAATTCGTTTAATTTCTCGATCTGATAAATAAATAGGCTTGCTAATATAATCACGTTTTTGTGTGTAAAAACGACCAAATAAAGGATTTCTAAATAAAAAATCACGTAATTCTTTATTCATTTTGCCATCAATTAATTCAATTTTAATAAAAATAATTCCTGCTCACAAATTTTTAGCTTTTTCATGATTGGGTGTTGCAATTCCTTCTTCAGTAAAAAAGAAACTATCGTGAACTTCTTCATGTTTTTGAAAATTTTGAATGGATAATAAATCTTTACCACGCCGGCACTGTAAAGAAACTCAAACAAATTTTTTATCTTTTGATTTATTTGGAATGTTTATTGTGTCTTTCATGTTTTTTAAATAATTTTTAATACTTTAAACAATTCAATAGATGCTGCTTCTATTCCAAAAAAAAATAATCCCAAAACAATAAACATTAACAAAAGCGTAAAAAAAATTTTTCATACTTTAACTTGCGGATATCAACGTACTCGTAAAAGTTGCAAAACCAAAGAAAATAAATAAATTTTCATAAAATTAAACTTTGATTTAATGTTTATTTTCATCATTATACTAATTAAAAAATAAATATTTCTCACGCAGAGAATAAGAAATAATTTTATCATTAGAAAATTAATATCTATTTTTAATTTTTATTATGAAAAAATTATCATCTTAAACTAAAACTTTTTTTTGTTGTAATATTTTGCGCAAACAATCCGCCTTAACATAATTTTTAGTTTCAAGATGTTTTTGTCATTGTTTGATTTCATTTAAAGTTTGTTGATCTCAAGAAATTAATTGAATCTTAATTCCTAAAACATCTAAACATTTCTTTAAAGTATTTACTAAAACAAAGGCTTCATTATTAGTTTTTTTGACAAAAAACAAATTAATTTTTTTTATTATTTTTATTAATACATCAAGCGCTTGAGTCGTATTTAAATTATTTTTTAAACAAACAAGAAATTTTTTTCATCATTTTGAATCAAATTCTTTCAAAGTATAAATTGTGTTTTTTGTTTGTAAAAATCAATAAAAACGAGTTTGAATAAAAATATTAGTAACTTTACTTTCTAAATGTTGACTGTAAGTAAGTAATTTATCAGTAAGAGTAATGTCTTGATGATAAGGTGATAAATAAAATAAAAAGCGTAAAACGTTTGCTGAATATTTTTGAATAAAATCTTTGGTTAAAAATTTATTTAACATTTGAGGATTAGATTTACTTATTTTAGTTTCTGCAAAATTAACAAACCCATTTCGTAATCAAAATTTGGCTAATGGTTGTTGTGAATACAAGGTTTTAAATTGTATTTCTTCATTAAAATGATGAGGAAAAGTTAAATCATTGCCCCCGCCATGAACATCTAAAGTTTGTCCAATTATTTTATCAATTAATCCAACACATTCCGTATGCCACCCTGGACGTCCTACACCTCATGGCGAAGCTCATTTTTTTCCTGATGTTTTCTTTTTTCACAAAGCAAAATCAGCAAAATGCTTTTTATTTAAATTGATTTTATTTAAATCATTAGATAAATGCTTTGGTTTGGTACTGGCAGAATGAAAATATTGTATTTTTTGTGTATCAAAATAAACACCATCATCAGTTTCATAAGCTGCTTTTTTTTGTAATAATTTAGTAATAAAATTGATAATTTCTGGTATAAAATCAGTAACTTTAATAAATTCAGGTATCAACATATTAATATCTTGAAACAATTTCTGATAATGAATAAAATAATAATCAGTTAAAGTTTTTTCGGATTGATTTTTTTGTTGTGCTTGAAAAATAATTTTGTCATCAATATCAGTAATATTTTGATAATAGCGATAGTCATATCCCTCTGTTTTTAATAGTTTTATTAAAACATCAAAAAGAATAGGTCCGCGTAAATTACCAATGTGAGCGTGATCATATAGTGTCGGTCCACAAAGATACAATGAAAGTTTTTTTGTTTTTTCTAAAACTAATGTTGTTTTGTTGTCGAAAGCAATTAATTTAATCATTTAATTTTTAATAATTCAATATAAATAATTTTATAAGGTTAATCTTCGTGAAATATGTTTATTAAAAGCATTTCATACTTGATAAATAATAAAAGTATTGATTGCGATTTTAAAAGGAGCGATCAATAACGCCATTGTAAGAAGAATAAAACCACTTTGACTGCTTTCTCCAAACACTGATTGATTGGCGCTAGTACTAATAAAAACACTTACAAAATATTCAGCAAAAAACGCCAAAACTAAAATTGGTAAAACATTGCGTAGTGTTTTAAGAGAAATAAAGCTGGGCCGTTTACGGCGATTGTTGATCAAAAATGTTATAAAAAAAACACCAGCAAATAAAACAAAAAAAGCAAAAAGATTACCAAAAAAAACTAAACTCATAAAATTTAAATTACTTAAATATTTTAATTTGAAAAGTCGTACCGTTTCATTTCAACTATGAAATTTTAAATTATTATTCTCACTTAAGTTCAAATAGAAAAAAAATTGTGTCAAACCGAAAAAGAAAACTAATCCGAAAAAAATGGCAATTATTTGTCCACGAATACTTACTTTTCCTTTAATTAATACTTTTATCATTCCGGAAAAAAACCCAAACGCAATTAACACTAAGAAATATTTATAGTGAAAATAACTCGGAATAAAAAGTAAAACGCCAAACTCTGTGGCAATGGCACACACCATGCCTACAAAAGGACCAAATAAAAATCCGGAAATTTTAACCAATACACCTTCAAAAGCGATACGAACAGAAGGAATAACAGTAAGAGAAGTAAATTTAGTTAAAATAAAAACCACTGAAGTAGAAGTTGCAGCAAATAAAGCAATAATAACAATTTTTTTAATTTGAAAACGCGGAGAATAATGGATAAAATTATTTTTTTTTCTTCAAAAAAAAATAAAATAAAGAACTCCAATAAAAAAAAGAAAACCAACACCAGCAAAGAAAAAATAATTAAGTGATCCTTGAAAGAAATTTTGCATTTTTAAATTATTATCCTCAACTAAACCCTTCAATCAATAGGATTTATAGCATTTTTAATTAAAAAAACATTAATTTTTGCAAAAACACGTGATCCAAAAAAACCATTATAAGCACTATAAGGCGAGGGGTGAGAACTAATAAAAACTTGATGGTTTTTATTATTCAAAAGAACTTTTTTTTCTTGTGCTTTTTTGCCTCAAAGTACAAAAACAATTGGTTGTGGTAAGTCATTAATTTCTTTAATAACACGATCAGTAAAATTTTCTCAACCAATACCTTGATGTGACATTGGACTATTAGGTTTAACTGTCAAAATCGTATTTAAAAGAAAAACTCCTTGTTTCGCTCAATTACTTAAATCACCAGTTTTACCTTCAAAATAAGAATAATTATCTTTTAATTCCGAAAAAATATTTTTTAAACTCATTGGTAATTTTTCTTGTTTATTAACACTAAACGCTAAACCGTTAGCTTGATTAAGATTATGATAAGGGTCTTGACCTAAAATTACAACTTTAATATCTTGAGGAGTTGTTAATTCAAAAGCACGAAAAATTAAATCTCGTGGAGGTAGAGAATTATTACTAAGATATTCTTGATTTAAATACAATTTCATCTTCATAAAATAAGATTGTTTAAATTCATTTTTTAATCAAATTAGTCAATCGTTTTTCATAAAAATTTTAATAAATATAAAGATAAATAATTTGTTTTTTCATTATTTTATAATCTAATAATACTTAGGCTAAAATCATTACCTAAATCAAATTCACCACCTGTTTTTTTCATAATAAATTTTTTAATTGTGATTATTACTTTTCATTTTTTGCTGGAATCATCATTTTGAAAAAATAGTGCAAAAGAAAATTCTTTAGATTTTTTTTTATCATCTGCTCAAAACTCTTGAGCTCACTCTACTTTGTTGTGTATTTTCGTAACTTTAGAGATAAATTCCGCTTTGTAGTAACGAGTATTTTTTTCACTTTTAAAGGCTGCTTGGATAAATTCTTGAATGATTTTTTTCTTTTCTGGTTTTGATTTAGAAAGTTCTTTTTGTAATTTTTCTTGCAAAATACTTCGTTTTCCAAATTCACGATCAATTAACCATTTATGTCCCACCAATCATACTATTTTTTGAAATAATAATTTATTTTCTCTAGATAAAGGTTCTGTTTCCTTTGTGCTTGTGTTTTGTTTGGAAGCAATCACTTGAACCTTATTTCCTGGATTTACTGTTGCACAACCACAACCCAACAAAAACAAAAGCGGAAATAAACAAAAAACCACCACAAAAGGTAATATTAAATATTGACGAACAAACTTATTCATGGGGATCAATTTCATAAAAAGTAGATTTTTTAGGAACAAAAAGCACTTCTACAGTTCCAGTAGGACCGTTACGATGTTTGGCAATAATAATTTCTGCTTTGTGAGGTTGATCACTATTAATCGCGCTTTGTTTATCATTTTCAACATTTTTTTTCTGATAATAACTTTCTCGATAAAGAAATAAAACTAAATCAGCATCTTGCTCAATGCTTCCTGAATCACGCAAATCAGATAATAGCGGTCTTTTGTCTTCTCGTTTTTCCACATAGCGCGACAATTGCGAAACACATAAAACAGGAATTTTCAAATTACGTGCTATTTCTTTTAACTTTCGTGTTCACAACGATACTTCTAAATTACGATTATCAAAATTACGATTCCCTACTGGTTTTAAAAGTTGTAAATAATCAATAATGACTAATTTAATAGGGCGCTTTTGTGCTCAATTACGTAATTTCAACTGAATGGCATAAATATCAATACCCATTGAACTATCAATAAAAACATTTATTTTTTTTAATTTTAGAATAAATGCTTCAGCACTATTTAAATCATGTTCATCATTACGAGAAAAATTAAAATTAGGAATATTAGATCTGATTAACCTTTGTGCTATTTGATTTTCTGACATTTCTAAAGAAAAAATAATAATATCACCCTGGTCCTCATCATTATTTAATTTTAAATCATTTTCCATAGCAATTTTTAATGCTAATGCTGTTTTGCCCATTGAAGGACGCGCTGCCAAAATAATTAAATCACCTTTTTGAAATCCATTAGTTTTTTTATCTAAAGCCGCGATACTTGTTGAACAACCAACATTATAACTATTAACCATCAGTTTCTTCCAGTGTTTTATTTCTGAACTAACCACATTATGAATTGATTGAAGATTTTTTTGATCGCGAAACACAAATGGCTCTAAACTATTAATTCCACTGTTAATTAGTTTTCATAATTGTGCTGAATTATTGCCTTTATCTAAAATTTGGTTTCATTTTTTAATTTGAGTTGCAATTTGAAATCGTGTAGAATTTTCTTGTATAGATGCCATATAACGATTTAAAAATTCGGGAGAAGTGTAATTTTGCACAATTTCACTCAAATAAATTATGCCTCCAGCTTCATCTAATTTATCTCTATTTTTCAAATCATCAATCAATATCGTTAAATCAAAAGGTTTTTGATTAGTATTAACTAAATCAGATATTGTTTGAAAAATGACTTTATGACGCTTATCTAAAAAATCTATTGATTTTAACTTGATTAATGCTTCGTTACGAATTTTTGGCGCATTAATTAAAATTGCCAAAAATTTCGTTTCAATTGTTAAATCATCAGAATTTAATATTGTCAATTTATCTTCTTTCATTGTTAATTATTTTATTTTAAAAAAGCAAGAATGTTTTGAGAAAAATTATCAATTTATTTTTCATCCATAAAACTAATAATTTTATCAATAATTTTGTCTACTTTACTATTTATAATTTTTGCCGCAGCGCGTCCAACACCACCTCCACCACCTAATTTTTGACAAACTAATTCTACATTGAAATCTTTTTTACTACGCGCTGATACATAAATCACATTCTCTTCATTAAATAAAACAACAAAAACAACATTCACGCCTTTTCTTAATAAATATTCTTCCGCTAGAATAGAAGCCATATTAGCATTAACAATTTTGTCAAAAACTTTTAAAACAACTTTACCCGATTGAGCAAAAACGCTTTCAATTTTTTGGGCAATAAAACTTTTTTTGTAACTATTTACCTGACTAATAATTTCAGATAAATTAACACCTTTTTGAGTTAAAAAATTAACACACTTAATTGTTTGTTTGCCAAGATTATTTTGTAAATTATTAGTATCAATTAAAATCCCCAACAACAACATACGCAATAAAACCAACGGAATTAAAAAAGGGTTTTTAATTTGTTCTTGAATTTGTAAAAAATTAGTAATAATTTCAGAAGCAGAACTAAATTTAGTATTAATAAGTTTGAAAATGGGTTTATTAATCATAAAGTTATCTAAATGATGATCAATAATGAAAATTCCTTTCATTTTTTTAATCAATGAAGAAGAAATATCAGCTATTTTTGGATTATTAGTATCAATTAAAATTAAAGCATTTTTATAATTTTTGACATCTTTTTTCCGTCAAACAGAAAAGTTAGAATGAATGATGTCTTTATATTCTTTGTATTTTTTAATAATTCTGGCAACTTCGTTTTTTGTTTCATTTTCTGCTCTTTGCACAACAAAATAAATTTTTTTTTTATTTAAAAAATGTTTTTCTAACAAAAACTTTAATCCTAATCCAGCACCATAAACATCAAAATCAGCATTAAGATGTCCAACAATAAAAATATTGTTGTATTTAGCAAGTAAATTAAGAAAAGTATGATAATTTTTATCAATATTGCTGACAAGCACCCCTTTCCCAGTTTGTTTTCCAAAAAATTTAATTTTCTCTTCACCGTTAATCACAGCGACTTGATCACCTAAACGAGATTGCGACATTTTTAGGGCACGCAACGATTGTTGATAACCACGATTAATAGAAAAATTATAAAAATTAACTTTATTTTTATCATCAAAAACATAGTCATAACCTTCATAAGCGCCGCCGGAAAAAGTTAATTTAATTTGAAACTCTTGATAAATATCATTCGTTAATTTTGAAATAAAATCAAATTTATTTTTTTTAAATATTTTAAAATGTTCGTTATCTATCAATATCACAAAAGATCCGGGTTTAGTTGTTGTTAATCAACTGTGATAATCTGCTAATAAAGTATCTAATTTCAAATCAATAAAAGCAGCAATTTGTGGACCTTGTTGTTCTAAAATGTTTTGTGGATCCAAAATAAATTCTCCTGCATCAATTTCTAATAATAAAAAAATTAACTTTTTTTTCATAAAAAATTGCTCTAAACTGAAAAGTGTTTTCTCACTTTGTAACAAAAGCATATTGCCTGATAAAAAAGAAATTAAAAATTGTTCTTTTGTTTTATTATTTTTTTTAAAACTAACTCGCAACAATTTAAATTCTTTATCTAGATTGATTTTTTGCATAATTTTTGCTGGTAAAAAATTAGGCAAAGGTAATAGGTAATGTCTTTTAATTCGAAAAAAATTAGTAAAAAAATTGGTTTGATTTGTTCAAATTACTTCTTTCTTTAACGGATCAAAGATAATTAAAATCGTTTGTTGAGTATCTAAAATCTTAGATAAATGTTCAAAATTAACTTGTGTGCTAGTTATGTAAGGGTTTTTATAATCGCAATATAAAAAATAAGTCAAGAAAAAAATAAATAAGGTTAAAACACTAGTAAAAGTAATGATTTCTCAAGAAACGAATTCACTTTTAAGTCAAAAAAATTTTAAAAAAGCATAAACAGTAAACCCACAAAGAATAACAAAAAAGAAAACAAAGAAAAGGAATTTCTTAATAAAATTTTTATTGATAAAAAACATTATAGTGATTAATAATTAATAAATTTATAATAACATCAAATTTTTTTGACACTCAAGAAACAAACAGTTGTTTTTTTACTGTAATTTCCAAGTAGTTTAATCAATTTCAAATACAGTTGCTGAATCAAACACACCGGAATCAAGATATTTTTTAGAAGGATTGCTGTTTTTAATCGTTAAAGCGTTTTTGGGCAATTTTTGATTTTTATAAATATATTCAATATCTTTACTAGCAATTGTTTCTAAAATTAACAACGCTTCGGCAAGTAAAAATAATAATTTTTTTTGAGTAATAATTTGTTTTTTTGCTTTTTCAAAACTAAGACTGAGAAATAAATCAATTTCTTGATCTATTTCTTTTTTTTTAGATTCCGATAAATTCATTCCCCCACTTAAAAGTGGATTATACTCTTCACCAGGAAAATAACGTAATCCTGATCTTGACATTCCAAATCTTTCCACCATTTGTTTGGCAATTGTTGTTGCTTTAGAAAAATCATCATGTCCCCCTGTTGTAATTTCTAATTTACCAAAAATAATTTCTTCAGCGGCTCGCCCTCCCAAAAATCCAATCAACTGATGTTCCAAAGATTTTTTAGAATATAACGAAGTTTCATCTTTAGGAGTAGTAATTGTATATCCCCCTGCATTACCACGAGGAATAATTGTTACTTTTTGTACTTTAGAAGCATCACTTATTGTCAAACCAATCAAAGCGTGTCCTGCTTCATGAATCGCAACAATAATTCGTGTTTTTTTATTAACTACTTTCGAAATTTTTGCCGGACCACCAATTACTCGATCAATCCCCTCATCAATATCTGTTTCATCAATAATTTTTTTGTTTTTTCGGACTGCTAACAACGCTGATTCGTTTAAAGAATTTTCTAATTGTGCTCCAGTAAAACCTGGAGTACGTGAAGCAATTGCACCAAAATCAATATTATCAGCAAAACGTTTTTTACGAGCATGGATTTTCAAAATTTGTTCACGTTCAGAAATATCAGGCAAAGTAATTTGAATTTTACGATCAAAACGTCCTGAACGCAATAACGCCGGATCTAAAACATCAGCGCGGTTTGTAGCAGCAACAACCACAACACCTAAATTACTTTCAAATCCATCCATTTCTGCCAAAAATTGGTTGAGGGTTTGATCTTTCACACCAGAAATACCTTGACTACGATGTGAACCTAAAGAATCAATTTCATCAATAAAAATAATACAAGGGGCATTTTCTTTAGCTTTTTTAAATAATTCTCTAATTCGTGATGCTCCCATTCCTACTAAAACTTCTTCAAATTCAGAGCCAGCAGCAGAAAAAAATGGCACTTTAGATTCACCAGAAACTGCTTTAGCTAAAAGTGTTTTTCCAGTTCCTGGAGGACCAAACAAAAGCAATCCTTTTGGTATTCGCGCACCCATCGCCACATATCTTTGTGGATAACGTAAAAAATCAACAATTTCCAATAATTCTTTTTTTTCTTCTTCAATTCCCGCAACATCAGAAAACATCACGTTAGATTTGGTCAATTCCGTTCCTTTGAATTTTGTTGTAAAACCACCAAATCCTCGGCCCATTCGGAAAAAAATAAAAAAAATAAAAACTAATCAAAGCAAGGTTGGTAAAAAACTGAAAACAATCCCAAAAAAAGAACTCGGATAACTAGTTTTGATTTCAATTTTATTTTCGTAATCAGCGTATGGATATAAATTAATAATTACTGCTTCTTTAGGTGATTTTGATTTAACTTTTAATACAAAATCTTTTTCTAAATTTAAAAAAACTGTGGAAATAGTGTTAGTTTTATTGTTTTTGTCTTCAAAATTAATAACAATTGTGCCACTATCAGTTAAATTAGCACGATAAATATAAACATATTTCACTTCTTTAATGTTTTTTTTGTTTAGTTTATTAAAAAAAGATTTATTGCTCATTCCTTGTGAAGGAGATAAGAAATAAGTGTACATTAATCAACCCAAAATAATTAAGGCAATTACTGTGAAAACAATTGTTCAAATATTAAACTTATTTGATTTTTTCATAAAAAGATATTTCTATGTTATTTTAATACTTTTTTATTATTTTCTGATAAAGAAATTGATAAATTATTTTTTTTCATAAAAAAAGAATTTATTTTAAAAAATATTGCATAAATATTTTCAAAAATTAAACTTGTTATGAAATTTTAAAATGTTGTTTTTGTCAAGCTATAATTTGACTGACTCAAAATAAAAAAGCAACTTTTTCGTTATTACTATTTTGAATAGAAAGTATAAATTCTTGATGACGCGATCATACTTGTTTACTGAAAGTTAATAATCAATGCAACCCTTGGTGTTCTAAAACTTGCAATTGAGTTAATTTTTTCCATAATATTTGTTTGAAATAAAGAATTAATAATTCTAAAAAAAACCAAAAATTTCCATCACTTACTTGTGTTTTATCTCATAAATACAATTCGTCTAATGTTTTGTTTGTTCAATAAGTAATAAAAAGTTTTATCAATTTCATTGTTGGTAAAAACTTTTTTTTGACAAATTCAACATTAACAAAATAAACATTTGGATTTAAATCAAATAAAATTTGATATTCCTCTTCATTCAAATCAAAATCAGTTTTTCAATTATAAAAATCAGCATTATTTTGATAACAAGAAAAAATTTGTAACCGTGAACGTATCGTAGGAAGCAATTTAGCGGGATTATTCGTCGTTAAAATACCAAAATAGTTAGGATAATTTGTTTCTAAAAATTTTAACATTTTATTGCTAGCCGCTTTGGTCATAGTTTCAATTTGACTAATTCAATAAACTTTAGGGTGTAAAGAAGAATTACGATACTGTACTCAATCAAATAAAGTATCTAAATCACTAATTTTAATAATGTTTTTTTCTGGACGCAAAAGAAAAAAATCTTCATAACTGTTTTGTTTAATATTTTGGCAAAAAACGCAACCACTAGCGCAATTAGTGTTTTGTGGACAAACAATAATTTGTGCTAAATGAGGCACAATTTTTTGCAATAACATCATTTCTCCAATCAATAAAAAATTATTGGGAATTTTTTTTTGCAATTTTAAATTATGAAAAATATTAATTATTGATCTTTTGTTGCTCATTTTTTCATAATTATTGTATAAATCTTTGCGAGGTTATCATCTAAGTTTTGACTAGTATCAATAATTTCTAATTTTTTGATATATTTTTTTAAATTGTCAAAAGTTTGTAAATAAAATTGATGCATTTGAACAAAATATTTAATTGAATCTTGAGTATGAAAACGATCAACTTCCGTTTCTTGTTTTAAAATATTACGCTTTTGCAAAGAACTTGGTGTGCTTGAAAGAAAAAAAAGAAAATCAGGAATTAATTTCAAAAGTCCTAATTTTTCATGTAATTGTAAAATTAGTTGGATTGATACTGCTTTGGCATGTCCTTGGTAAACAAAAGTAGAATAAAAATAACGATCACAAAGTACAATATCAAACTTTTTTAAAGCTGGCAAAAGATGTTTTTGCACATGTTGATAACGATCAGATAAAAATAATAATAATTCACTTACTGGTTCTAAGTCATAATTACTCTTTAATAAAATATTACGAACATCTTCCCCCAAACAACTACCGCCTGGTTCAAAAGTATTAAAAACAGTTAAGTTTTGTTTTTTTAACATCATTCTTAAGCGTTGACAAAACGTGGTTTTGCCAGAATGATCAACCCCTTCAAAAACAATGAATAAACTCATAATAATGTCTCCTTTTAACGTTTATGATAGTTCAACTTCAGATTATATAATTCATCTTGAGTTAAAGCAAAAAAAGTATATTCTTTTCCTAATCATTCTTGACTAAATTCTTTCATAACACGAATGTTTTGTGAATTATTAATTTGGTTACGGATTGTTTCATTATTAGTCTTAATCAAAATAACATTAGTAGAACAAGTAATTAAATGACTTGTTTGAAATAAACGCGCTAAAGGTTGAAAGCGTTGAGTTAATAAATATTGATCTAGTGCCTTTCAGCGCACTTTAATCGTTGAAAATAAATGTAATTTTTTTTCATGCAACACCTTTAATAAGTCATTGATATGAATTTGACAAGGGTTTTTATCTAAAAAAATAGAAGAAGTTTTGACAATTGTAGATGCCGAAGTAGTTGTTGAAGAATAAGATAAAGATTTTGAATCTGTTTTTGATGAAGGTTTTTGCAATAAAACTAAAATATTTAAACACATAATTTCAAAAATTAATTGTGGTTTCATTTGATAACGAAAATAAGCAAAAGTATGAAAAATAATATCAATCACTTTTTGTAATTCTTGTGTATTAATTACTTTTAAACTACTAATTTCCACCAATTCAACTGTTAAAGGTTGGTTATTAATTTTGTAAAAAAGTTGATTTTTTAATAATTCCAAAAGATGCATTGTTAAATTAGCAAAATTGATTCCACTTTTAGTAAAATTACTAATCATTTTTTCCACATTGTTTTTTTCTTGTAAAAACAAAAGATTTAAAAAATAAATTTGTGTTTTTTGATCTAAAAAACCAAAATAATTAATAACATCAGAAGCAGCAATTTGATGATTCAAATTAGAAAAAGCAATTTGTTCTAAAACATTTAAAGCATCACGCACACAACCTTGAGAATAATTAGCAATTGTTGTTAACGCTTGTCTATCAAAACTTAAAAGTTCTTTTTTTGCCACTTTTTGTAAAAAAACTTCCATTGCTTTTAAAGATACTCTTTGAAAATGAAAACGTTGACAACGTGACAAAATTGTAGCAGGAATTTTATTAATTTCGGTTGTTGCTAAAATAAACAAAACGTGTTTAGGAGGTTCTTCTAAAATTTTTAAAAAAGCATTAAAAGCACTTTTAGAAAGCATGTGCACTTCATCAATAATAAAAATTTTATAACGAGAAGTTGCCGGCATAATCATTGATTGTTCTTGCAAACTACGAATTTGATCAACGCCATTATGAGAAGCGGCATCAATTTCAATAATATCGTGAAAAAATTTTTGATTGTTTTGACAAGATTCACATTTTTGACACATTTCACCTAATTTATTTTCTAAACAATTAGCAGCACAAGCTAAAATACGCGCAGTAGAAGTTTTACCAACGCCTTGACTTCCAGAAAAAAGATAAGCGTGATGAAGTTTGTTTTGCATAATGGTATTTTTCAAAATACTTACTACTTTTTCTTGTCCAATGATTTCAGCAAAAGTTACAGGACGATATTTACGATAAAAATTAGTGTGTGATGGCATAATCTTTTTAAGCAACTAAATATTTTTTTAAAACCGAAGGTCAAAGAAAAATATTTTTTTCCGCATCATAACAATGTTCTAGTAAACAAGCAATCAAACGATCAATTGCAAGAGCAGAACCATTTAAAGTATGAACAAAACTTTTTTTTTGATGTTGGTTTTGAAAACGAATTTTCAAATACACTGCTTGAAAGTTAGTTGTATTAGAAATTGAAGCGATTTCAAGATATTTTTCTTGAAAAGGCATTCATACTTCTAAATCATACGTTTTACTGCTGCTAAATCCTAAATCACCCGTACAAAGCTCTACAATTCGATAAGGGATTTCTAACATTTTTAATAAAGCGACACTATCTTGTAATAATTCTTCCAAAGCTTGATTAGAATTTTCTGGTGTGGTCAATTGTACTAATTCCACTTTGTGAAATTGATGTAAACGTACAATACCACGCGTTTCTTTCCCGGCGGCACCTGATTCACGACGAAAACAAAGTGAATAAGCACATAATTTAATTGGTAATTCAGAAAGCTTTAAAATTTTATTATGATAGAAATTTATCAAAGGCACTTCAGCAGTGGGAATTAAATAAAGATCTTGATTGGCAATTTGATAACAATCTTTTTTCATTTTTGGAAATTGCCCTGTTCCTCAAAGAGTATTTTCTTTTACTAGTTGTGGTACCACTAATTCACGATAATTATTTTTCAAATGAGAATCCAACATAAAATTTTTTAAAATTCGTAATAGTTTGGCACCTTGATTTTGATAAATAACGGAACGTGACTGACTTATTTTTACTGCTTCTTGAGTTGCTAATCAATTGAGTTTTATGGCAATTTCTCAATGAGATAATGAACTTTTAAGTCGTTGATGGTCGCTTACTTGCACAACAACGTTGTCTTTGGCGGTTTTTCCAAACGCAACAGTAACCTGAGGGATATTAGGTAAATTAGATAATAAAGAATTTAAGTCTGTTTCTGCTATTTTTAATGTTTTTTTCAAAATGCCAAGTGCTTTTTTATCATTTTTTAAAGTTGTTTGTACAGAAAGATCATTTGCCATGGGTAAATGATTGTGTTTATTAAGTCCTGCTTGTAAAGTTTCAATTTTAATCAACAATTGTTTACGCAAGGAATAAAATGTTTTAATTTGTGCCACCAAAGAAGTAAAATCAAAACCACGCAAGTTTAATAAACGTAAATTTTCCTGTTCATTTTGAAAAAAAGCTTTTAATTCAATCATCTAAAACCAATATAAGAAAAATACACTTGATAAAAATATCTACCCTTATATTTTACTTTTTTTATTATTTTTTTGCTTGATTTAAAAAAAGACCTATTACAAGAATAAATATAAAGAAGATTGCTATTGCCGGCAAAACAAATTTATACAATTGGTCGGAAACTTCTTTTTTCCTTTCTTTGTCTGAAATAAATTTAGTAGTAAAAATTTTTTTAATTTTAGAAGGTTTTAATTTGTATAAATTTTTTAATTGTTCTGTTGTAGAAAGTTTCAAAGCATACACTTTTTCTTGATTACGGTCATCAAAAAGCGGTTTAACAAACACCAAAATATTGTTTATTCAAATATTTTTTTCTCACGCTGTATTCTCTTTTTCTAAAGATGCAAAAACACTTCGAACATCTTTTCACGTACTCCCTAACTCATTTTCAATGGTGCTTTGTAATCATTTTTCAAAATCTTGATCAGTACTGTTTTCAATTTTTTTTAACTCTTTTAAAACGGTAATCGTTAATTTAAAAATTGTTTGACCATTAAAAAGAAAAAAAACTGATAAATTTCAAGATTGCTCTTTCGTAATTTGCATTTTGTTTTTACTCATACGTAGAATTTGTAATTTATTCAAATACTTTTGAAGGATTTTTCACTTTTTGCCTAATTTATCTTCTAATGTACTCTTCAATCTTTGTTTTATTACTTCAATTGAATAACTGTTTCATTCAATCAATTCTTTTAACGCTTCAATTGAAAAATAAAACACTCCTTTTGTTTCTATTTCGTGTTTTTTTTTACTGATTTCCAAAATTAAAAAATTAATTGAAATTTTTTGATTATTTTTTTGATCAATAATAAAGACTTTAATTCCTACTGCCGCTAACTTTGGTAAAATATTTAACAAAATATCTTTTTCATTAACAAACTTATTATTAACTGTTTCAATAATTTTTTTCTCTAAATTAATAAAACTAAAATAACTTAAAGAGGCAAGTTTTTTTAAAAGTATCTTTAACTCTTTTTTTTTGCTTTCTTCTTCGGCTTTTTTAATAAATTCATTTAAAGTCGAATCATATTTTTTCAAATTCACTTCTGTATTTTCAAGATGGTCATCAAAGGTTCCTTCGTTTTTATCAATAATTTTTTCTCATTCTTCTTCATAGATTCTTTGATCAGATTCTAATAATTTATTTGCTTTTATTAAAAAAGGGGCTGTATCTTTCAACCTTTTTAAATATTCTTCTTTATCTTTTTTTAGTTTGATTTTGTCAAAAAACAAGTTTAAATCTAAATCTAATTTTTGTCGAT